>CANPZC010000017.1 GCA_947589355.1 uncultured Clostridia bacterium | reverse complement strand
GACTTTTCAACAAACGGGTTTGTGTAAGTGCTCGTCACGATGAAAAGCGGCTTTTTGTAGTTCGAGCGGTTTATCTTTTTCAAAAGCTCAATCGCATCAATGCCGGGCATAGTGGCTTCTATTATCGCAACATCGGGCGCTTCGTCCTTTATCGCCTCATAGATAACGTTGCCGTCGCTTGCCCTTGTGATGACATAGAACCCCTGACTTCTCAGCATATTTGCGCATACGCCGCTCTCACTGTTTTCTTCCCCAATCAAAATTTTGATCTTACTGCTCATAGTTGTCGTCCTCCATTTGTTTAATTTGTTTTTTGAGTGTTTTTAAGCTCTTTCCATATTTTACCATATGAAACTGCAAAATGCAATAGCAAAAGTCAAAAACGTTCAAAAAACTTTTCGACAAGATCTTACATAAGACCAAAAAAGCGGCTATAATGACGACAATACGCCACGCCGCAGGTTTACGCTCAAAGTGCATACTTTAATATAGCAATTGCGCACGCAAGCGCGCGCAGGTAAAATTGTCGGGTCTTCTCAAAGGAGAGGCTCTCTCTTGCAGGAGCAGCGTTCCCGTTGGGAACGCCCGAAGAATTATTTCGCCCCCCAAATTAAAAGCGAAATAATTCTTCCCGCGGTCGCTTGCGACCGCTGTCCTCTTTCTAAACAGTCCACCGGACTGTTTAGAAATTCACCTCTTGCAGAGCGCACGCTGTGTTTTGTGGGGCTCTGCCCCACGCCCTGCAAGCCTTTTGCAAAAGGCTTGACCGAAAACTTTTCCTTTCTTGACAGGGTTTAATAGTTTTGCGTGCTGTTGGTCAACGTGTGGTATGGAAGAAGCCTCGCAGAGGGTTCTTCTGCACTTGGACGACTGTTTGCAGGCGGTCAACGTGTGCTGTACTGCAAATTGCAGTATAAATCGTACAACAAATTGCAGTATGATATATTTTTTATAGCACAATTTTTATATCATACTGCGATTTGGAGGAGATCATATGCAATACAAAAGAATACGCGACCTGCGCGAAGATGCCGACTTAAAACAAAGCGATATAGCCGAAATGCTCCACTGCTCACAGCAGGTATACAGCAATTATGAACTCGGTCAGCGCGATATACCTACCGATGTGCTCATACGCCTTGCAAACTTTTACAAAACCAACGTTGACTATCTCCTAGGTCTTACAGATACGAAAATTCACTACAAATATCTGTAATTATCGGTATTTGACCGCGCCTATCGCCCAAAACAGCAAAAACGCCAGCAGATCCGCAGCCACAACGCTCGCGCCGGCAGGGGTAGAGAACACATACGAAGCGATTATACCCACCACGAAGCACACCACCGAAACGCACGCGGAGCATATCATAACCGAGCGAAAACGCTTGAACACGCGCATGGCGGTCAGGGCAGGGAAGACCACCAGCCCCGATATAAGCAAAGTACCCATCATTCGCATACCAAGCACTATAGTCAGCGCGGTGAGGAGCGCGAGAAGCATATTGTAAAGCTGAGCTTTTATGCCCGTGGCCTTAGCAAAAGTTTCGTCAAATGTCACTGCTAAAAGCCTGTTGTAAAACAGCACAAACAGCACCAGAACCGCCACAGAGAGCACAATGCTCAGCCGCACGTCAGATCTGCTCATAGTCAGTATGCTGCCGAACATATAGCTGTTTATATCTGTAGTTATGCCGCTGCCGAAAGACGTAACGATCACCCCCACAGCCAGCGCGCTTGTGGTTATCAGAGCCGTTGCGGCATCGCCCTTTATCTTCTCTTTGCCCGAGAGCCGCAGCAGCAAAAACGCCGCGATAACTACCACAGGTATTGAAAAATACAAGGGCGCGAGGTTCATCACCGCCGCGACTGAAAGCGCGCAGAAGCCGACGTGTGAAAGCCCGTCGCCTATCATAGAGTACCGCTTCAGCACCAGCGGCACGCCAAGCAAAGCCGCCGAAAGCGACACCAGCACGCCCACTATCAAAGCGCGCTGTATAAAAGTCATTTGCAGAAGTTTGATTATATTGTCCATTTTATTGTACCCCAAATATTAAATATCGTGGTGAGAGTGGCTTAAAAACCGCCTGCCCTCGGGCGAGTTGATGTAGTCGTTCGTCGTGCCAAAAAACACAAGCGTTTTGTCAATGTGCAGAATTTTGCCTGCCTGCATCGCCGCGCAGCGTATGTCGTGCGATACCATTATAACGGTTATGCCGTGCTTTTTGTTAAGCTCATCTATCAGCGCGTAAAGCTCGTCTGTCGCCTTGGGGTCAAGGTTCGCAACGGGCTCGTCAAGAATAAGCAGCTTTTCGGTAGAGCAAAGCGCCCTCGCCATCAGCACCCTCTGCTGCTGACCGCCCGAAAGTTCGCCGTAACATTTTTTAGCAAGCTGCGCCGCGCCTGTTTTTTCAAGGTTTTCAAGCGCGAGCTTTTTTGTTTTCGCGGAAAAGAAAGGTCGCCTGCCGTTCGCTTTAAGGCAGCCCGTCAGCACAACTTCCATCACCGAGGCAGGAAAATCGCGCTGAATGTCGGTCTGCTGCGGCATATAGCCTATCTGCGACTGCGCCAGCCCTTGGTAGGTTATGCTGCCGCCGTCAGGCTTTTTAAGACCAAGCAGAGCCTTTATCAGCGTGCTTTTGCCCGAGCCGTTCTCGCCGACTATGCAAAGATAATCGCCCTGCTCAAGAGTGAAACTCAGACCGCTCAGCGCCTCACTGCCGTCATACTGCACGGTAAGGTCTTCAACTTTCAGCAAACTCATCGGTAAAGCGCCTCCTTCAGCACCTGCAAATTTTCTTCCATAAGCGAAATATAGCTGACGCCGTTTTCCATTTCTTCCTGCGTAACATTGTGGCATGAATGCAACAGACGCGCCTCGCACCCCGTCTGCTCTGCAATAGCGCGCGCAGCGTTTTCAGCAGAAAATTCTATATACAAAACCACAGGCAGATCTTCGCTTTCTATCTTATCTATAAGGTATGCAAAAGTTGCCGCGCTGGGCTCTGTTTCATCGCTGCACCCCGAAAATGCCGCGCAGCATTCCAGCCCGTAATCATCGGCGAGATACCTAAACGGAAAGCGGTCGCCGAACACCAGAGTTTTGCGCTTGCCGCCGTTTACAACGCTTGAAAATTCGCCGTCAAGCTGATTTAGTTTTTCGCAGTATGCAGCGCAGCTTTTTTGGTACTCATCGGCGTTTTCGCTGTCTATTCTGCAAAGCTCATCGCATATGCCGCCGCAAATATCCTGAGCATTTCTAAGCGATGTCCACACGTGCTCGTCAATAGAATGTTCTTCTTCGTGGTCGTGCGCCTCGCCTATTTCTGTTTCTTCCTTAACATCGCATAGATCTACCAGCCGCAGAGCGTTCACGGGCTCGTCAAAAGAGTTAAGCATATCCTCCACCCAAACGTCGCTCTCGCCGCCCGTGTAGATGAACAGATCGCAGTTTTCTATCGCTAGTATGTCCTTTATCGTCGGCTCGTAAGAATGGCTCTCCTGCCCGGGTTTTAAAAGTATCCGTATGTCGCAGCTGCCGCCCGTTATCTCCCTCGCGAAGTCATATGGCGGAAAAATGGTAGTAACAATGCTGAGCCTGCCGCTGTTTTCCGTATCGCCGCACGAGGTCATAAACATCATTGGCAGCATGGCTAAAATTATAGCAAATATTCTAAGTTTTTTGCGTATCATGTCACTTGTCCTTTTGCGTTTTGCAGTCGGCGCACAGCCCGTAAAGCACCGTTTTCGAGCTGTTCAGATAAAACGCGTGCTCCCTTTCTATATGCTCTGATAGCTTCGATAGATCGTCACAATCAAGATGTATCAGCCTGCCGCAGCCCTCGCATTTCAAGTGAAAATGTTCGCGGCAGTCGCCCTCGCCGTCAACATACTGAAAGCAAGCGCTCTGCCCCTGAGAAAGCTCATACCGCCGCAGCTGCCCCTCTTTCAGAAGCTTGTCAAGATTGCGGTAAATAGTCGTCATGCCAACGCTCTCGCCGCTTCGCAGAAGATATTCGTGTATCTCCTCGGCGGTAATATGGCGGTCTTTGTTGTCTTTCAGGCAGTTCAGTATAAGCGTTCTCTGCCGTGTTTTGTAGCTGTTTTGCGGCAATTTCGTTCACCTCTTAAAAATGAAAACGGTTTTCATATTCATATTATACCACCGTTTCACGCCGCTGTCAAGGGGGCGAGCAGCAAATGTACAAAAAGTGCTTGCAATTTTTTTGCAAGTGTGGTATAATAACTAATAGTGTATTTTTAACTTGAATAGAGCAGGTAAGTCGCCGCGGAAATTTCCGACTTATAGGTGTGCAGGTCCTGTGCAATGAAACGCTGTGAACCATGTCAGGCGGGGAACCGAGCAGCATTAAGCGGTTTGTTTTGTGTGTCACAGCCACGCCTGCACTCCTATGTGTCGGAATTTTCTCTGTTAGAGGTCAGAAGTGAGATGTTAGAAGTTAGAAATGGTTTTCTGACGTTTGCGCGTGCTAATAGTGCCTATATTTTTCGCGCTGTCGCGCTACCTGCGGAGCGGTTCACCGCTACTCTGTAATTTAGTTATCTTCTAATTTTGTGTAAGCTAAATTTTTGTGCATTTACTTGTTGTGAATTTTTCATATTGTACGGCGTTCCATAATGGAACGCGGAAAGAGAGCGATGCGCTACAACTAGGGAACGCCCTCTCTTGCAGGGCGTTCCCTCTTTCAAAATAGTCCACAGGACTATTTTGAAATTCACCCTTTGCGGAGCGCCTGCCGTATGGGGATTTCGCCGTCTGCGGACGGCGACAAAGGGCTTCCGCCCCTTGACCCTGATGACCCTTTTGAAAAAGGGTCAATCGAAAACTTTTCCTTTCTTGACATGAATTTAAGATATGCGGCGTAAGCCGCTCCTTAACTCTAAACTATTCATTATTCGTTATTCACTCTTCACTAATTCTGCTCCGCAGGCTGCGCGTAAGCGCAAAATTCAGAAGCACTTTTGTATATAAGGAAATAACCAAAGGAGGTGTGCGGCAGTGTATCAGGCTTTATACAGAAAATGGAGACCGACTTCCTGGAAAGACGTGGTTTCTCAGCCGCATATAACCACCACTTTGCGCAATCAGATAAAAGAGGGCAAGACCGCGCACGCATACCTTTTTACCGGCAGCCGCGGCACGGGCAAGACCACCTGCGCGAGGATCTTCGCAAAAGCCATAAACTGCAAAGACCCCAAAGACGGCTCACCCTGCGGCGAATGTGAGATGTGCAGGCTTTTTGAAAACGAGGGCCTTGTTGACATTATCGAGATAGATGCCGCCTCAAACACAGGCGTTGACGATATACGCGAGCTGCGCGAATCTACCGCGTACACGCCCGAGAGCTGCAAATACAAGGTGTATATAATAGACGAGGTGCATATGCTCTCCACAAGCGCATTCAACGCGCTTTTGAAAATTCTTGAAGAGCCGCCCGAGTATGTGAAATTTGTGCTGGCGACCACCGAGATACACAAAGTACCGGTAACTATTGTTTCACGCTGCCAGAGGTTTGATTTTCGGCGTATACTGCCCGAAGATATAAAAAGCAGGCTTTTGTATATTGCTGATAACGAGGATTTTACCCTGACCGACAGCGCCGCGGAACTTGTTGCAAAACTTGCCGACGGCGGCATGAGAGACGCTCTTTCGCTGCTTGACCAGTGCATAGCCTATTCAAAAGATGTAGATCTGGATACAGTTTCTGCCGCGGCAGGCATTGCTGAGCGCGACTATCTTTTCCGTCTTTTAGAATGTTTTGCAGACAAAGATGCGGTGACTGCGATAGACATAATATCTCAGCTTTATGACCGCTCAAAGGATATGCAAAGGCTGGTGGACGAGCTTATATCGCAGATGAGAAACGTAATGCTCGCAAGATCTGTAAAGAGCGATTCGGCGTTTGTTTGCCTGCCCGACGAGATAGAGCGCATACGCAAGATAGCAGAAAAACTTGATATACAGCGAATACTGCAAATGCTCGATATACTGCAAAATTGCAGCGAGCGGCTCATGCGTGTTACAGCAAAACGCGTTGAGATAGAAATGTGCGTTGTAAGGCTGTGCGGAAATGATGTGGGCGGTGCAAAAGCAGTTGCATCTTCAAACGTTAGCGATAGTGAGATAGCGGCGCTGAGAAACCGCATCGCGGCTCTTGAAAAGGCTTTGAAAAACGGCGTTGTAAAGCAAAACGCGCCCGTGAAAGAAGAGCCTTTAGTACCGCAGGAGCATGCGCCTATAGCGGAGCCGAAAGTTGACGTTTCAAAGCTTAAGCCCGAAGATTTTTCGCCGCTTGCAGAGTGGAAAGATATTCTTGACGAGCTTTCACAGCGAGATGCTGCCACCGCGGGCTTTCTGGCAGGGTCAAGCGCGTTTGTGTATGAAAACGTAATGCTGCTTGTGGTAGATAATGACTTTTTCTTAAAGATGTTCAAAGAAACAAAGTGCGCCGCCGTACTTTCGCAGATACTTACAGAGCGGTACGGCAAGCAGTTCGCAATAAGAGTGCGTTCGGCAAAAAACGTAGTCCCCGGCGAGGATTCACCCGTAAACAAACTGCTCAAAAGAGCGCAGGACTCGGACGTGGCAGTTGAAATAAAACAGAAAAACTAATTGCAAGGAGAAATAATTATGAAAGCAAGACTTCCGCAGGGAATGGGCAAAGGTCCTTCCGGCAATGTAAATCAGATGCTCAAACAGGCTCAGAAAATGCAGGAGCAGATAACAGCTTTGCAGGCAGAGCTTGAGGAGAGAGAGTTTTCCGCATCGGTAGGCGGCGGAGCAGTAGAGATAACCATAAATGGCAAAAGACAGGTGCTGAAACTTAACATCAAGCCCGAAGTCGTTGACCCCGAAGATGTTGAAACTCTGCAAGACCTCGTAATGAGCGCGTTCAACGAGGCTATAAGGGTGCTCGATGAGGAGTCTGACGCCGAAATGCAGAAAGTTACCGGCGGCGTTTCCATACCCGGTCTGTATTGATAATGGCTGACAGTAACGCATTAGCGCTGACAGTGCTTGCAGAGCATTTTGCAAAGCTGCCCGGCATAGGCATGAAATCCGCACAGCGGCTGGCTTACCACGTTGTCTCCATGCCCGACAGCGAGGCTAAGGCTTTTGCAGATGCCATAATAACCGCGCATAAAACGGTGCATGAGTGCAGCGTGTGCTGCAACCTTACCGACAAAACATTGTGCCCTATATGCAACAGTGATAAGCGCGACAGGTCGGTCATCTGCGTGGTAGAAAGCCCCAAGGACGTCACCGCCTTTGAGAGAACGAAAGAGTATAAAGGGGTGTATCATGTCCTGCACGGGCTGATATCGCCTATAGATAATGTTATGCCCGAAAGTCTGCGTATAAAACAGCTTTTGGCAAGGCTGCAGGACGGCACGGTGAAAGAAGTCATCATGGCGACTAATCCCACCGTAGAGGGTGAGGCAACGGCGATGTATCTTTCGCGAATGCTCAAACCGCTCGGCGTTAAGGTGACAAGGCTGGCGTTCGGTCTGCCCATGGGCGCGGTGCTCGAATTTGCCGACGAGGTAACGCTGTATAAAGCGCTGGAAAACAGGAATGAAATATGATGAAAATGCTCTGCGGCAGTGCTGTGGGGCATTTTGTTTTAATATTCGCGCTTACGCAGTGTCTTGTCGGCTTTAGCCTCCAAGCCAAACCTGACACACATTGATACTTCGTATCAAGTGCAAATTACTTCGGCGACATTATGGGGTCGCCGATTTTGGCGCGGTTCTGCGAACCGCTGAAAACCGTAATTCTTTTGCATAGTGCGTTTAATGCCACGGCTTATATCATTGCCCTGCTTCACAACTCAAAGCAACTACCCCCCCAACTACTAATCGCCCCCCCTCACAAGGATAGCTGGCAGAATATTCTTCCAGCCACATGGGTGGGGCGGTTGGGATTAGTGAGAGAGTGTGTGGGCGTGGTGTACGGTCGGGGATTTGCCATGAGCGTGAGATATCGAGAATGCTAGGTTTATTTTTTTGTATGTTAAACACTTTCGTTTAACATTTGCCGTTTAGCCGCTGATAGTGAAAAAACATTTTCAAAATTTATATTTACTATCAGGAGGAACATATGTCACAGAAAAATTATCACACCGACAACAAATCGTTCATTATCTACAAAGAATGGGAGGAATGCGTTGATGAACTTAGCGACGAAGATGCAGGAAAACTGTTCAAGGCGCTGTTTGATTTCGCTTCACGGGGCGAAGAGCTAAAATTAAAAGATTGCGTAAAATTTACTTTTATGTTCATGAAAAGTGCTCTCGAGCGTGACGGCAAAAAGTGGGAAAAGGTCTGCAAAGCGCGCAGTGATGCGGCAAAGGCGAAACAAGCCCAAAAAGAAAATTCTGCAAAAGTTGCAAAAGCTACAGATAAAGAAAAAGAGAAAGAGAAAGAAAAAGATAAAGATAATGTTTATGTTTATGATAAAGAAAAAGAAAAAGAAAAAGAGCGCAGTGCGCCCAACAACAGCCGTGCAAAGTCGTTTAACATTGACGAGTTTGAAAAGTTCATGCGCGATTACAAACCCAAACTCAGCCATTAGAGGCAAGATATTTAGAGGCAAGAGGCAAGATGTTGGTTTTTTCACTTCGTTTGGCGTTCTCTGAGAGAACGCGGAAAGAGAGATAAGGTCTTTTCAAAGGGAACGCCCTCTCTTGCATGGGCGCAGCGTTCCCGTTGGGAACGCCCGAAGAATTATTTCGCTTTTAAATTTGGGGGCGAAATAATTCTTCTCGCGGTCGTTTACGACCGCTGCCCTCATTGAAAAACAATCCACCGGATTGTTTTTCAATTCACTCTTTGCGGAGCGCCTGACGTTTTGGAATTTCGCCCTCTGCGGTAGCGTTCGCAAGCGACCGCAGGCGACAATGGGCTTCCGCCCCTTGACCCTGATGACCCTTTTGTAAAAGGGTCAATCGAAAACTTTTGGTTTCTTGACAGGATTTAAAAGCTTTGCGCACTGTGGCGGTCAACGTGTGCGCTCCTGCGCTGCGCGTAAGCGCGAATATTCAAATAATGCACGAAAGGTGAAGTATCAACATCTTGCTTCTTGCTTCTTGGTAAACCGCAGGTATGGAAAACTGTTGCAAGAGTTGCAAAAACCGTTTCTTACTTCTAACTTCTCACCTCTAACCTCTAATTTCCAAAAATAGGCATAAAAATATTTCTAAATACTCTAGAAAAAATGCTCGGAATATGTTATAATAAAAATGCAGTGGCTTTACTGCCGACATTTTTTTAACGGAGGAATTTTTATGCTGACAGATATTGAGATAGCTTCATCGGCAAAAATGCTGAAAATAAAGGACATTGCCGCCGCCTTGGGTATATCTGAGGACGATATAGAACCCTACGGACAGTATAAGGCGAAACTCTCGGAGAGCTTGTTTGAAAAGCTGAGCGGCAAAGATGATGGCAAACTGATACTCGTTACCGCCATTAACCCCACCCCCGCAGGCGAGGGCAAGACCACCATTTCGGTAGGTTTGGCGGAGAGCATGGCTAAAATAGGCAAAAATGCTGTGCTTGCCCTGCGTGAGCCGTCTCTCGGGCCTGTGTTCGGCATAAAAGGCGGTGCGGCAGGCGGCGGATATGCACAGGTAGTGCCAATGGAGGACATAAACCTGCATTTTACCGGTGATATGCACGCTATCACGGCGGCAAACAACCTGCTTTGCGCGCTTATTGACAACCATATTCAGCAGGGCAACGAGCTTAAAATAGATCAGCGGCGCATTCTTATAAAACGCTGCCTCGATATGAACGACAGGGCGCTGCGCAATATTGTTATAGGTCTTGGCGGCAAGGTGAACGGCGTACCGCGCGAGGACGGCTTTCAGATAACCGTTGCAAGCGAGGTAATGGCTATTCTCTGTCTTGCTTCCGACCTTAAAGACCTTAAAGCGCGCCTTGAAAGAATTCTGGTGGCATACACGCTTGACGGCAAGCCTGTTTACGCAAAAGATCTGGGCGGCTGCGGCGCTATGACAGCGCTACTCAAAGATGCTCTTAAACCGAACCTTGTTCAGACTTTGGAAAACACCCCTGCCATTATGCACGGCGGGCCTTTTGCAAACATAGCGCACGGCTGCAACTCGGTAAGGGCGACAAAACTTGCCCTCAAACTGGGCGATTACTGCATTACCGAGGCAGGCTTCGGCTCTGACCTTGGCGCGGAGAAGTTTATGGACATAAAGTGCCGCTTTGCAGGGCTGAAGCCCTCATGCGTGGTGCTTGTGGCTACCATACGCGCGCTGAAATACAACGGCGGCGTGCCGAAGACGGAGCTGAAAACCGAAAACGTTGAGGCTCTGCGCAAGGGCAGTATAAATTTAAAAACGCATATTGAGAATATGCACAAGTTCGGTGTGCCTGTGGTAGTTGCGATAAACAGGTTCGAGAGTGACACCGATGCCGAGATAGCAGTTATTGAAGAAGTATGCTCGGAAATGGGAGTTGAATATTCTCTCGCTGAAATTTTCGCAAAAGGCGGCGAGGGCGGCAAGGACTTAGCTCAGAAAGTTTGCGACACGATAGAGAAGAAAAAGAGCGATTTCCACGTTTTGTATGACGAGAAACTGCCGATACAGGAAAAGCTGGAGATAATAGCGAAAGAAATATACCGCGCGGACGGCGTGATCTACACCGCGCAGGCGCAAAAGGCGCTGAAAGAGATAGAGGGGCTCGGCTTTGCTGACATTCCCGTATGCGTGGCAAAAACGCAGTATTCGCTTTCGGACGATCCGACAAAGCTCGGCAAGCCGCAGGGCTTCAAAATTACCGTGCGCGACCTTAAACTGTCGTCGGGCGCAGGGTTCGTGGTGGCTTACACGGGCGACATAATGACCATGCCGGGTCTGCCGAAACTGCCTGCCGCAAACCTTATTGACTGCGACAACAGCGGCAATATCACGGGTCTTTTCTAAATTTCAGAGGGTGAATTACAATGAGCAGCAAAAAGCACAAAAGCCGAAATCACGCAAATAATCGCAATAATCAGCACAGGCAGAATAATCATAATAATCAGCAAAAGCAGAATCAGCAGAAATATCAGGCGGCAAAGTCTGTAGAAGCTGTTAAAGAAGTTAAAGATACTAAGGCTGTTGAAACTGTAGAAGCGGCTGAAACTGTTGTAGAAACTTTTGTTGATGTCAAGCCTGTTATAGATACTGTCGTAAAGCCTGCGGAGCGCACAGCTCAGACTTCCGAGAAAGCGCAGCAGCCTGCAAATTCTGCAAAAGATACAAAAGCTGCTAAAGCTGAAAAAACCAAAAAGGCGGACAAACAGGAAAAAGCCGCGGATAAGTCTGAAAAGTCGGAAGAAACTGCAAAGGCTACAGAAGATACAAAAGATACAAAAACCGAAATGTCTGACAAACAGCAAGAAGCGGCTGAAAGTGCAGAAACTACCGAAAATACAGAAAATACTGAAACTACCGAAGAAACCGAAGAAACCGCAGCCAAAAAGCGCGGACTTAAAAAGAACAGCATTGCTTTGTTATCGGTGTTCGGCGCGTGCCTGATTCTGAACATAATTGCGCGGCTTTCAACGCCGTTTGCAGACTTTTATCTCGATCACATTTTCCCGATTTGGAACAACACTTTCGGCAGGGTGCTGTCTTGGCTGCCGTTCTCATTCGGCGAGATACTTATTATAATAGCTGTGGCAGGGCTGCCGATATCGCTGATAGTTTACATAGTGCTGATGTGCATAAAAAAGGGCAAGCGCAAAAGAATATCACACATATACTTCAAAGCGCTTGCGTGGTGCTTAGCGTATGTGCTGGTGACAGAAACGCTCAACTGCTTTATAATGTATCAGTGCTCAACGTTTGCATCTAAAAACGGCATATCGGAGGAAACGTACACCACCTCGCAGCTGCTTGACGTATACGAAAAACTTATTGAGCAGACCAACGAGGCATCATCTCAGGTGCAGCGTGATGAAAACGGCAAATTTATACTTACTGCCGACCTTGACGATACTGCCGCAGCGGCTCTGGAAAATATCAGCGGCGATTACCCGATACTCAAAGGCTTTTACACCAAACCAAAGCCCGTAATAAATTCGTATTTTATGAGCCAGCAGTACCTGATGGGCGTGTATTTCCCGTTCACGCTGGAGGCTAATTACAACAAGCTGATGTATGCCTCAAACAAGCCCGAAACTGTGGTGCATGAGCTTGCGCACACGCAGGGTATTATTTTGGAAGACGAGGCGAATTTTGTGGCGTTTCTGGCGTGCTCGCAGTCTGAAAATGCCGAGTACCGCTACAGCGGCTATCTCTCGGCACTGAAATATGTGCGCACAAGGGCTTTCGATGCAGTTGCTGACAAAGACCCTGCACTGCGCGAGCGCCTTGACGAAATGGAAACGCACATAGACTACGGCATCTGGGTAGATATGTTTGAAAATCAGGCGTACTGGCAGGACGTTCAGGAAGACGATGATGCAATTATTCCGTCCTCAACGGTAAATGAGCTTGCAGATGCCGCCATGAACGGCAGCCTGAAATTCAACGGTGTTGCAGACGGCAAGGACAGCTACGGCAGAATGGTCGATCTTTTGCTGAATTACTATTACGATAAGGGTCTGGTGTGATGACGGTAACGACTTACAGCCCCGAAGAAACTATAGCATTTGCGCAGAAAGTGGGTAAGCTTTTGCGCGGCGGCGATGTGATAGCTTTCCGCGGCGGACTGGGCGCAGGCAAGACCACATTTACAAGAGGGCTGTCGCTCGGTATGGGGCTTGGCGATGATGTGACTTCGCCGACATTTGCGCTTGTGAACGAGTACAGAGGGAAAAAAATAAGCCTTATACATTTCGATATGTACCGCATAAACGGCGGCGAAGATTTGGAAACCACGGGCTTTTATGACTATATGGACGAAGACGCCGTGATAGCCGTGGAGTGGAGCGAGAATATCGCCGAGGTGCTGCCCGAAAATTGTATTTTTATAGAAATAAAACGCGTTGACGACAACACGCGCGCTATCACATTGCAGGGAGATGAACGCTTTGCTGTGCTTGGGAATTGAAACTTCCGGCAAGACCGCCTCTGCGGCAGTCTGCGACGGGGAACGCATTATAGGCGAGAGCGTACTTTACACAAAGCTTACGCATTCGCAGGTGATACTGCCCATGGTGAAAAAGCTGCTGGAGGACTGCTCACTTACGCTGCGTGATATTGATAGGATAGCGGTGGCGAACGGGCCGGGCTCGTACACGGGGCTGCGGATAGGCATAGCGGCTGTGAAAGGTATGTGCATGGGGCTTGACTGCGAGTGCTGCGGTGTTTCAACGCTTATGGCTTTGAGTTACAATGTCTGTGCTGCCAAAGGCACGGTGCTTGCTGTGCTTAAAGCGCGGACCGATGTTTACTATCTTGGAGGATATATCTCTGACGGGGGCAGCGTGAAATGTGTGTATCAAGACCGCGTTTGCACCGCGCAGGAGCTGAAAGAGTACGCGCAGGGGATAGACGGCGATATTATAATTGTGGGCGACTGCTGCGGCGAGGTGATGAAGCTTTTGAGCGATATGCCGAATGTACGCTGTGCGCCCGTGAAAGATCGTCTGCAAAGGTCATCGTCGCTGTGCTTTGCGGCAATGGAGTGCGAAGCCATTCGCCCTGAAATGCTGAACGCCGCCTACCTGCAAGATACAAAAGCGGAGAAAGATAAGGCACATAAATAGTGAATAGTGAAAGAGTGAATAATGAATAGTGAATAGTTAAGGTGCGGCTTACGCCGCGTATTTTAAATTCTTGACAAGAAAGGAAAAGTTTTCGGTCAAGCATTTTTCAAAAGGCTTGCGGGGTGTGGGGCAGCGCCCCACAAACACAGCGTGCGCTCCGAAAAAGGTGAATTAGAAAACAGTTCGGTGAACTGTTTTCTAAGAGGAAAATCCCTGCAAGAGAGGGATTTTCCTTGTAGTAGCGCAACGCTCTCTTTTCGCGTTCCATTCTGGAACGCTGTACAATGTGAAAAATCTTATAAAAATCTATAAGATACCCCACCCACAAACCGCCCCCCAAAAAAGAAAGTGGCTGGCAGAATATTCTTCCAGTAATTTTGGGATTACTGTGTGTTGCCTTTTGAAGAATATATACGGCTGTTGCATATCTTTGCAGGGTACGCGACTGCGCGAATTTTTCATAATGCTATTGCGCACGCAAGCGCGCGCAGGAAAAAGAGATATTGCTTCTCAAAGGAGAGGCTCTCTCTTGCAGAGCCTCTCCTCTGATAAAACAGTCCACAGGACTGTTTTATCATTCACCTCTTGCGGAGCGCCTGCCGTTTGGGGATTTCGCCGTCTGCGGACGGCGACAATGGGCTTCCGCCCCTTGACCCTGATGACCCTTGGCAGTTGCGAAGCAACTGTAAAAAAGAGGTCGATCGAAAACTTTTCCTTTCTTGACAAGACTTAAACATTTGATTAAAACTACCACTTAAAAGGAGCGATAAAAATGATTGCAATTGGAAACGATCATGCTGCGCCGCAGTTGAAAACGGCGGTGGCAAAATTTTTGGAGAGCGAGGGAGTGGAGTACTTCGACTTTGGCGTTGCTGAGGGCGAAAAGTGCGACTACCCCGACAAGGCAAAAGAAGTCTGCGAGGCTGTTACAAGCGGCAGGTGCGAAAAAGCTATACTGCTGTGCGGCACGGGCGTGGGTATGTCGATGGCTGCAAACAAGATAAAAGGCATTCGTGCGGCGTGCTGCAGCGACACTTTCTCGGCAAAATTCACTCGCCTGCACAACGATGCCAACGTTCTTTGCATAGGTCAGAGGGTCGTGGGCGACGGGCTGGCGGCGGAGATAGTGAAAGTGTTCCTTGAAACGCCGTTTGAGGGCGGCAGGCACGCTGTGAGAGTTGACAAGATAATGAAACTAGAGGGCTGAATGTTTCGGCGAGGTGTGACACATGAAACTTTACGCGACGCGCCATGGGCAGACCGAATGGAACGCAAAGAACATAATTCTGGGCAGGACTGACATACCGCTATCGGGCGAGGGCATACGGCAGGCACAGCGGCTGGCACAAGAAGCTTCGGCGCTTTCGCTGGGGCGCATTATTTCCTCGCCGATGAAAAGGGCTATGCAGACAGCTGCAATAGTTGCTGAAAAAACGGGTCTCACGGTGCAGACGGACGAGCGGCTGATAGAGTGGGATTACGGCACGTTTGAGGGAAAGAGCCGTTACCTTGAAGACTTCCCCAAAGCAAAAGCGGCGTGGGGCTGCAAAATGCCCGACGGTGAGTCGGTCTTTCAGGTGGTGCAGCGCACATACAACGTTATAGACGATGTAAAGCGTTTATATGGCGGCGAAAATGTTCTGCTGGTGTGCCACGGCGGCATTTGCAGGGTGATAGACAGCTATTTTTACGACATGACACTACAGCGTTTCATGGGATTTTTTATGGGAAACTGCGAGATAAGGCAGTACGACCTGTAAAGCTTACAACTTAACAGATTGACATTCAAGACGTGATGACAGAATTTGTTATTCACGTCTTTTTGTATGTGTAAAGGTATTTGCTTTACAGATTTCAGAACGAATGTTCTCGTTCACAAAAAGTTTACAATTTAGCAGGCACGCTGACATACACCGATAAAAGACCGAAAAATGGGATTTGTTGTGCATAGTATACAAAAATCGCGCTATAAAAATTGTATAAAACGTCATCGCTGCAAACGGCGCGCAGGCTTGATTTCTGCGAATTTATAATGTATAATGGTCTCATAACGGTGAAAAGTGTTAAATAGTGGTGTTCATTCCCTAAATAATGCTTTCAAATCTGAAAAAGACCAAACGGGAGGTGAGTTGCTTGTCAAGCTTGACAGGATCGTTTACACAGTCGATGGACATAAAAGGCAGAATGAGCTTTCCTATAAAGCTTAGAGAGATATTAGGCGAGCAATTCGTAGTTACCAGAGGTCTGGACGGTTGTTTGTTTGCGTATGCTTCTGATGTTTTTGACGTGATGGCGGCGAGGATAAACGCGCTGCCGATGTCAAAGGGCAGAGACTTGCAGAGGTTCTTCCTCTCGTGGGCAAGCGAGGTAACGGCAGACAAACAGGGCAGAATACTTATCCCGCAGAATCTGCGCGAGTTCGCGAAGCTCGATAAAGAGATAATAGTAACGGGCGTTGGCGACAGAGCGGAGATATGGGACAAGGCAACTTGGGACGCGCTCAACAGCCGCATTGATGAGGACAACATCATGGCGCAGATGGAGGAGTTGAATTTCTAGTTGGAATTTCATCATCTGCCGGTAATGCTTCGCGAATGTATCGAGGGGCTGGATATCAAGCCCGACGGCATTTATGTTGACGGTACTGTGGGCGGAGCAGGACATTCGAGCGAGATAGCCAAACGGCTGACAAGCGGTCATTTGCTGGCTTTAGACCGTGACCCCACTGCGGTGGAGACGGCGAAAGAGCGGCTGAAAGGTTTTAACGCTACCGTTATAAAAGCTAATTACTCTGAGCTTGACAGGGTGTTGAGCGAGCAGGGTATTGACAGCGTGGACGGGATACTTTTAGATCTGGGAGTGTCTTCGCATCAGCTGGATACGGCGGAAAGGGGATTTTCGTATCGCCTTGATGCGCCCTTGGACATGAGAATGAGTCAGGAGGGTATTTCGGCTAAAGATATCGTGAACGGGTGGTCGGAAAAAGAACTCGCACGAATAATCTTTGAGTATGGCGAAGAAAAATATGCAAGAAATATCGCGTCGGCAATAGTTAAGTGTAGAGAACAAAAGAAGATCGATACTACCGGTGAACTGTCAGAGATAATAAAAAGCGCAGTGCCGGCTAAGTCAAAGAGAGAAAAAAATCCATGCAAAAGAACGTTCCAGGCTATAAGAATAGCGGTGAACGAGGAGCTTTGGCATCTGTCGCTTGCTCTGGATAAGGCGTTTGATGCGCTGAAACCTACCGGCAGGCTGTGTATAATCACATTCCACTCGCTGGAAGACAGACTTGTTAAGCAGAGGTTTGCAGCCTATTGCAGAGGCTGTGAATGTCCGCCGGATTTTCCCGTATGCGTATGCGGCAAAAAGCCGCGCGGAAAGCTTGTAAACCGCAAGCCTATCACGGCAGGCGAAAAGGAGCTTGAGGAAAACCGCAGAAGCTCGGGCGCGAAGCTGAGAATAATAGAGAAACTGTAGCTTAGCGCAGATCTTACAAAGAAAAGAAAGAACAACAAAAGAACGTACAAAAAGAGAAAAACAAAAACGAACAAAAGAAATAAGAGAGCAAAACATTGCGCCCGAAGCAAAAGAGGTGAGGGATATTGGCAAGGATAGAAAGCAATCTGGCGTATGACCTGCCCGAATATGATGACGACTACTACGATTATGATGATTATGAGTACGAGCCGCCGCAGGAGCAGCCGCAGAGCAGCATTCAGCATAAGGCAAGCGCAAAGAAAAAATCGCCGATAATTCCCCTCATCGAGATACTTGCGCCTGCGATAGTAGCCGTTGTGGTGCTGGCAGGTGTTATATCGAATCAGATAGACATGAGCAGGCTGACGGCTGAGCAGTCAAAAATGAGCGCGCAGCTTTCACAGCTTCAAGATGAATGTACCAACTTAGAAGCGCAGCTTGCGGCGAGAACGAGCGTTACGGCGGTGGAAGATTACGCCGAAAATACGCTGGGTCTTACAAAGCTTGACAAGTCTCAGGTGGAATTTGTTGAAGTGCCTGTCGATTCCGTTTCGGAAGTGGTCAAAAAAGAGGAAAAAGGTTTCTTTGCCTCGATAAAAGACTGGTTTGAAAGCGTAAAGGAATATCTCGGCATAGAATGAATAAGATAATTACAGAAAGTTGAGTTTGATCTTATTTAAGTCAGACTTAGCTTTCTTATTCATATTAAACGTACAAAAGCGATAAATGGGGTGAAAAAGAATGTCAGACAAGCCAACTTCCTCAATGAAAAAAAGGCTGAACGGTTTTGTGTGGCTCATTATTTTTATAGTTATATGCTATCTTGTATATACAATGGTGAAGATATCTATAGTGAATGCCTCGCAGTGGCAGGAGCTTGCAAGTTCTCAGCAGCTTAAAAGTACTACCATAACCGCGCCGCGCGGAGCTATATATGACGCGAACATGGATATTCTGGCACAGAGCGCGACTGTATATACTATTTATGTAGACCCCGTTTTGATACGCAAGAATATTGAAGACAGCGAAGAAGCGGCGGAGGAATCTATAAAGCAGCACGCAAAAGACCCAAAGGCAGAAGTATTGCAGCCGCTTACTCTTGACGGCATAACGCAGCGGCTTTCTCAGATGCTTGAAACAGAGCAGCAAGAGATACTTTCAAAGTGCATGAAAGAGAACCGCTATCAGGAGATAAAGAAGAACGTTGAAAAGGACAAGGCAGACGAGATTCGCGAATACGCCGAGGAAAACGGCATAAGCGGCATAGGAGCTACCGAGTCTTCAAAGAGGTTTTACCCCGAAAACACGCTGGCGGCTTCTGTTATAGGTCATCTGCATTACGACGGCTATGGCATTTACGGGCTTGAAGCTTATTATGACGATTATCTTTCGGGCGTTGACGGCAAAACGCTTATCGCTACCGACAACAGGGGCAACGAGATACCGTATGAATACAAGCAGTCTTACGATGCGCAGGCAGGAGATTCGCTGGTGCTGAACATCAAGATACCGATACAGTCGGCGCTTGAAAACGCCCTGCAAAAGTGCGTTGAAACACACGCGCCGAAAGAAAGGGCAACGGGCATAGTAATGGATCCCAACACGGGAGCGGTGCTTGCTATGGCTACCACATACGGCTATGACCTTAACAACCCTGCCGATATACTTGACCCCGGCGTTGCGGCAGCCATTGCAGCCATGCCCGAGGGCGATGAAAAGACCGAGGCGCAGAGCAAGGCTTGGGCTACGCAGTGGAAAAACAAGGCGGTATCAGAGATATACTACCCCGGTTCGGTATTCAAGGTAATTACGGCTTCTTCGGCTTTGGAAGAGCAGACTATAACGACCGAGCAGGGCTTTCAGTGCGGTCGGGTGGTGCAGATAGCAGACATACCCTACCACTGCTGGGCTGAATACGACCACGGTATGCAAACGCTGAGAGATGCAATGATGAACTCATGCAACCCTGCGTTTATAAGGATAGGTCAGACACTGGGAACGGAACTTTTCGGCGATTATTTTGAGGCATACGGCTTTACAGAGCCAACGGGGATTGACCTGCCGGGCGAGGCTTCAAGCATATTTGTAAGCAAGAACGACATGAGCATTGTTGACCTTGCATCAAGCTCGTTCGGTCAGGCGAACAAGATAACGCCTATTGAGATGATAACGGCGTATTCGGCGGTAATAAACGGCGGCTACCTTATCACCCCTCAGGTGGTAGACAAGATAATAGACTCAAACGGAAACGTTGTGAAAGACTTTGAGCCCGTTGTAAAAAGACAGGTGATCTCGGGCGAAGTTTCCGCGAAGATGAGAGAGATACTCGAGTACGTAGTTGAAAACGCAAAGAGCGGCAACGCATACATACAAGGCTATAAAATAGGCGGTAAATCGGGTACTTCGCAGAAGATAGACATTGACCCCACGGGTACGCATGATTATGTTGGTTCATACTGCGCGTTCGCGCCTGCCGATGACCCGCAGGTTATTGTGCTTATTGTGGTAGATGACCCACAGAACGGCGAGTATTACGGAAGCCAGGTGGCTGCGCCGTATGCGAGAGAAGTGCTTGAAAACATTCTGCCTTATATGGGCATATACCCCGAATACACCGAAGAAGAACTGAGCAAGATAGCTGTTGTTGTTAAGAACACCGAGTATTCCGATGTGAGCGATGCTAAGTCAACGCTGGAGGCTCTGGGTCTTAAAGTGAACGTTGTGGGTACGGGAGAATCTGTGGTTACGCAAGTGCCGTCGTCGGGCTCTATGAGAAAGGGCGGTACTGTAATACTGTACACCGACCAGAACGCTGTTGCGGAAACTACCACTGTGCCGTCTTTGGCAGGGCTTTCGCTGGAACAGGCGCAGGCGGCTTTGGATGAGGCAGGCTTAAATCTGCTGCCCAACGGAAGCGCGGCTTATGAATCGGGCGCAACGGCAGGCTATGACCAGAACCCTGCCGCAGGCATGATGGTATATAAAGGTCAGATAGTTTCGGTAACGTTCTATCCGCAGACGGTATCATCACAGTGACATATCTTACATAAAATTTAGCAAAGGGGTCAAAGTAATGAAGCTGTATGAACTTATAGACGGCATAGCACAAACGAGCCTTGCCGATACAGAGATAACAGATATATCGTGCGACACGCGAAAGGAACTGAAAAAAGGTGGACTTTTCGTGTGCATAAAGGGCGGAAGTTTTGACGGGCACGACTATGCTGCTAAAGCGCTTGAAAACGGCGCGGCGGCAGTGGTAGTTGAGCGCGATATGGGGCTTGACAGGCAAATAATAGTACCCGACAGCAGGCGGTTTTTTCCTCGTGCTTGCGCGGCGTGGTTTTCGCACCCCGAGCGGCAGCTGAAACTAATAGGCGTTACGGGCACCAACGGCAAGACGACTTCCACGACGGTGATAAAGTATCTGCTTACAAAAATGGGGCACAAAACGGGGCTTATCGGCACTTGCTGCAACGAGATAGGCGATGAGGTGCTGCATACAGAGCGAACCACCCCCGAGCCGTATGATCTGTTTGAACTTTTCAGAAATATGGTCGATAAGGGCTGCGAATACTGCGTTATGGAAGTATCCTCGCAGGGGCTGGAGCAGGGCAGAGTTGACGGCTGCGTGTTCGATACGGCGGTGTTTACGAATTTAACGCAGGATCACCTTGACGTTCACGGCAGTATGGAAAATTACTATCAGGCAAAGAAGATACTGTTCTCGCTTTGCAAAAAGGCTGTTATAAATATTGATACAGAGTACGGCAAACGCTATTTCAGTGAGATAAGCTGTGATAAAATATCTTTCGGTGAAAAGTGCGAAAACGCCGATTTCAAAGCCTGCGACTGCGAATTTTCCGAGCGCGGCGTAAGCTACACCTGTAAGAGCGCGAAAGGCAGCTTTGATGTGTACTTTCCTATGCCGGGCGACTTCAATATTTCAAACTCGCTGGGCGTTATAGCGGCTATGGAAGCTATGGGCTTTGACGGAAAGAAATGTGCCGAACTTTTGAAAGATTTCGGCGGCGTGCGCGGCAGGGCAGAGGCAGTAGACACGGGCAGAGATTTTACCGTAATATGCGATTACGCACACACCCCCGATGCGGTCGAGAATATTCTTACCGCGATAAAGAGCGGCGCAAAAGGCAGGGTGGTAGCGCTGTTTGGCTGCGGCGGCAACCGCGATGCAGGCAAAAGACCCCTTATGGCAAAGGCTGCTGCGGCACACTCTGATTTTATGGTGATAACTTCAGATAACCCGAGAAATGAAGACCCCGATGCCATTATTGAAGATATTCTGAAAGGTTTAGAGGGCTGCGATACGCCTTATATACGCATAACAGACAGGCGCGAGGCGATACACTGGGCGGTAAAAAATGCGCAGAAAGATGATGTTATCGTGCTGTGCGGCAAGGGTCATGAAGACTATCAGATACTTGCAGGCGGCAAGAAGATACACTTTGATGAGCGCGAGGTAGTTAAAGAGGCTCTGGCGCAGCTGTAACATTGTAACCGACATAATAATGGAGCAGAAACTATGGAACACATAAAGCTATACGAAATAATAGACGCAGTAAAAGGCACTTTCGGGTATAAGGCTGATATCGATATTTCGCAGATATCTTCCGACACGAGAACTATCACAGAGGGCTCTGTTTTCGTGTGCCTTAAAGGCGAGAGGTTTGACGGTCACGATTTTGCCGCGGCTGCTATGGAAAAAGGCGCGGTCGCCTGCATTACCGAAAGACCTGTTGAGGGCGCGAAGTGCATAATCGTTGACAACACGCTGAAAGCTCTTGGCGATATTGCAAGATACTACCGCAAGAAGTTTACAGACCTGCGCTTGGTGGGCGTTACGGGCTCGGTGGGCAAAACGTCTACCAAAGAGATGATAAGCCTTGTGCTTTCGCAAAAATTCAACACGCTGAAAACGCAGGGCAGCCTTAATAACGAGATAGGCTTGCCGCACACGCTGTTTGGCATAAGCAGTGAAACTCAGGCGGCTGTTATAGAAATGGGTATGTCGCATTCGGGCGAAATTTCGCGGCTTTCTTCCATTGCGCTGCCAAATGTCTGCGTTGTTACCAACATAGGTACAGCGCATATCGGTAACCTTGGCAGCCAGGAAAATATTCTGAAAGCGAAAATGGAGATACTTGACGGGGCGGATTATTACGCGCCGCTGATAGTATGCGCTGATGATAAATTTCTTAGCTGTGCGCCAAAACGCCCCGACAGACCTAAGTTTACATACTCTCTTTCTGACAAGCGCGCGGACGTTTATGCAAGCGATATAGAGCGTGATGAAAACGGCTCGTCGTTTACCATAAATCACGGCGATGAGAAGATAAGGGCAAGGGTAAACGTTGCAGGCAGCCATAATATTCTCAACGCTTTGTGCGCCTACACGGTGGGCAGCTATTACGAGATAGAGCCTCAGAAAATGGCAGATGCAATAGCGCAGTTTCGCACCGATGGCGTGCGGCAGAACCGCGTTGAGAAAAACGGCATTACCTTTGTGCTCGATTGCTTTAACGCAAGCCCCGAGGCTATGAAAGCTTCCCTTGAAGTTTTCGGCGACAGCAAGGCGCAGGGCAGAAAAATAGCGGTTTTAGCCGATATGCTGGAGCTTGGGAAACAGTCCAAAAATTATCACAGAAGCGTTGGCGAAAAGTTTGCCGCCACGGGCGCGGATATGCTTATATGCTACGGTGAAGATGCGGCGCAGTATGCTTCGGGGGCAGTGAAAAAAGGCTTTGACGAAGAAAAATGTCACTGCTTTACAGATGAAAAAGAGCTTGAAGATTTTCTTAAAAGTGAGATAAAAAGCGGCGACCTTGTGCTTTTCAAGGGCAGCCACGGCATGAAGCTGGATAAGGTATATAAAGATTGTTTTGAATAAATTTATAGACTTTGGCGAAAGGGGGGTCTGCATTGACCAAAGACAGCGTAAGAGGCAGCGGCATCGAACACGTATCTACTAGCAAGCGCAAAAAGCGCGAAGTGGCAGCCGCGCGAAAGACGAATAATCTGCATATTGTAGGTATGCCGCTTGACAGACCATTTTTGGTGATAGTGCTGATACTTCTCGTTATAGGCGTGCTTATGATGGGCTCGGCAAGTTATGTGTGGAGCATGAACGACTACGGCACAGGCACATACTACTTCAACAGGCAGGCTCTGCTTGCTATTGCAGGCGTTCTGGCAATGCTGGGGCTTTCGTTTGTCGATTACCACTTCTGGCAGAATACAAAGGTAGCTTACATAGTTCTGGGCGTAACGTTTTTTATAACGCTGATAACGTCGTTTGTCGGCACCGAGGTCGCGGGGGCAAGGCGCTGGATAGATATTGCAGGCGTAAGTTTTCAGCCATCGGAGCTTTTGAAAGTTGCGTTCATTATAATATTTGCATACCTCGGCGCGCTTAATTACCCAAAATTCAAAGATATACGCTATTCTATAGGCGCGTATCTGATAATACTTGCGCCGTGCTGCGGCGTGCTTGTTTTGCAAAGACACCTCTCGGGCGTGCTTATTTTCGGTCTCATAGGTATGATAATGATACTTATATCGGGCGTGCCTATCAGGCATTTCGCGCTGCTGTGTACGGTGGCTGTTATAGGCGCAGGCGGCTTTCTGCTGCTTAAAATGGCAGGCAGCGGCGGCGGTTTCGGCTACATAACAGAGAGAATACAAAGCTGGCGCGACCCCACAAGCGATATTCTCGGTTCAACGCTGCAAACATATCAGTCGCTTCTGGCGATAGGCTCGGGCGGCGTGTTCGGGCTGGGGTTCGGTCAATCGCGGCAAAAGCACCTTTGGCTGCCCGAAGCGCAGAACGACTTCGTGTTTTCAATAGTCTGCGAGGAGCTTGGCTTTGTGGGCGCAATGGCGGTAATAATACTGTTCGCGCTGTTTATATTCAGAGGGTTCTATATTGCATCAAACGCCCCCGATCGCTTCGGTATGCTGCTGTGTGCAGGCGTTACGGTGCAGATAGGCATACAGGCGCTGCTTAATATAGGCGTTGCTTGCAATGCTTTCCCGAACACGGGCATAAGCCTGCCGTTTTTCAGCTACGGCGGTACTGCTACAATGGTGCAGCTTGCTGAAATGGGGCTTATACTGAGCGTTTCGCGGCAGGCATCGCGGCAAGAGTAATATTGTAATATTGAAGAAAGGAAGATAGCTTTGCTGAGAGTTTTGCTGGCAGGCGGAGGAACTTCGGGACACATAAACCCTGCCGTCGCTATTGCGGAGATAATCAAGAAAAACCGCCCCGACGCGCAGTTTTGCTTCGCAGGCACACCAAAGGGGATAGAGAGCAGGATAGTGCGTGATTTAGGCTACCGCTTTGAGAAGATAGATGTTCACGGATTTCAACGGTCGTTATCGTTTGAGAATATAAAGAGAAATTTGCAGGCGGTAAAGTGCCTTATGTTCGCTTCATCGCGCTCTAAAAAGATAATCAAGAGTTTTCGGCCAAACCTTGTGATAGGCACGGGCGGATATGTGAGCGGCCCTATAGTGCGCACCGCCGCGAAAATGGGCATTAAGACCGCCATTCACGAGCAAAACGCATACCCCGGCGTTACAACTCGCATACTTTCTAAAAAAGTTGACAAGGTAATGCTGACGGTCATAGAGGCTAAAGAATATCTTGAAGATGATATAGACTATACGGTCACAGGTCTGCCTGTAAGAGCGGCGTTTTCGGCTATTGACAGAGCCGCGGCAAAAAAGCAGCTGGGCTTTGCACAAGACGAGGTGTGCATACTCTCAACGGGCGGAAGTTTAGGTTCTCAGGTGCTTAACGAGAACGTTGCGCAGCTTATCAAGTGGGAGCAGGACAGTGGCGCGAGGGTAAACCATATTCATTCTTACGGAACATACAAAGGCTACAGCGATTATGTTCAAAAGCTGGAGCAAATGGGCGTTAAAGATATAGAGGGCGGCAGGCTTTATGTGAAAGATTACATAAATATGCCGCTGTGTATGGCTGCGGCAGACTTAGTGATAAGCCGCTGCGGTGCAAATTCGCTTACAGAACTTGAAGCGCTTGGCAGGGCATCTATACTTATACCCTCGCCGAATGTTGCAGGAAATCATCAGTACCACAACGGCATGGTGCTGCATAACGCGGGCGCAGGGATAGTTATAGAGGAAAAAGATCTTACGCCGCAAAAACTTATTGATACCGTAAAAGAGCTTTGCGTGGACGAGGGCGGCGAAGAAAAACTGCGTATGCTTTCCGAAAACGCAAAAAGACTTTACATAAACGATACGGACGAAAGGATATATAACGCGCTCTATCAGCTTATAGCAAGCGTTGAATAATTCACCTGCTTACCTTTAACGGCATATTATGACTTGTAATATGCTTTTAAAGGAGAGATAGCTTTATGCAAAGGCTGGTGATAGAGGGCGAGAAAAGACTTGTCGGAGAGATAGAGGTGCATGGTGCGAAAAACAGCGCCCTGCCGCTGCTTGCAGCCTGCGTTCTTTCAAGGGGCGAAAGCTGTCTGCATAACTGCCCTAAGCTTACCGATGTTTACGCCGCGTGCAGGATACTTTCCTGCCTTGGGTGCAAATGTGAGCGGCAAGGGGATACGGTAGTAGTCAACACCGACGGTCTTACTAATTTCAATGTACCCGACGAACTGATGAGGGAGATGCGCTCGTCTATAGTGTTTCTCGGCGCGATACTGGGAAGAGTGGGCAAGTGCAGGCTTTCGTTCCCCGGTGGGTGCGAGCTGGGACCGAGACCTATAGATATGCACATATCGGCTTTGAAACAAATGGGCGCGGCTATTAAAGAAGAACACGGCACGCTTGAATGTGATGTGGGAAACGGTCTTAAAGGCGCGAAAATAGTGCTGTCGTTCCCATCGGTAGGGGCTACGGAGAATATAATTCTGGCGGCTGTTACAGCGAAAGGCAAAACCGTGATACACAACGCGGCGAGAGAGCCCGAAATTTGCGACTTGGCGCGGTTTCTCAACAAGTGCGGCGCGAAGATAGACGGCTTCGGCGAAGATACCGTTACGGTGCAGGGTGTTGAAAAGCTTTACGGCTGCGAGTATGACGTTATGCCCGACAGGATAGTGGCTGCAACGTATCTGAGCGCGGCGGCATCTACCTGCGGTGAACTTACGCTGCTGAATACGCGCACCGAAGATATTGAAAGCGTCCTGCCTGTGTTTGAGCAAATGGGCTGCTCGGTGTATACATACGAAAACAAGATATATATAAACGCGCGGCGCGGTATAAAAGCCGTGAAGACAATACGAACCATGCCTTTTCCCGGCTTTCCGACAGATGCGCAGGCGGTGGTAATGGCGGCTCTTGCAAAGGCAAGGGGCACGAGCGTGATGATAGAGAATATTTTTTCAAACCGCTTTCGCCATGTAGATGAGCTTGTGAGAATGGGCGCGGATATCAAGACCGAGGGAAAAGTTGCTATTATAGACGGCGTGAAAAGGCTTTCGGGCGCAAAGGTGAGGGCAAGCGACCTGCGAGGCGGAGCGGCTTTGGTGGTCGCGGCTCTCGGCGCGGAGGGAGTTACTCAGATAAGCGACATAAAGTATATAGACAGAGGATATGAAGCGATAGAGCAAGCGTTTTCGTCTGTGGGAGGAACAATAAAGCGCGTTCAATAACGCGGCAGGAGATGAGAAAAGTGGCAATGAGGGATATTGAAAAACAAAACGTTGACAGGTCGGAATACAAAGTAATGAACGGCAAAAGAGTAAAGGTAGGCAGGCGGCACCGCAGGAACAACCTGACTCTTTACTATTACATGATATTTTTTGCGGTAGTTATCACTGTTACGGTGCTTTCGGTAACGCTGCTGTTCAATGCCAATGAAGTGGTAGTAAGCGGCACACAGCTTTATTCCTCTGAGCAGATCCGCATGATATGCGGCGTTGAAACGGGCGACAACCTTATAAGGCTCGATACCCACACCGCCGAACAGTGCGTGCTTGAAAGCCTCTCTTACGTTGACGATATAAAGGTGCTGAGAAGCTTTCCCGGCAGGATCTCTATAAAAGTAACGGAAGCAGTGCCAAAAGCCAACATAGAGCAGGACGGCAGGTATTACGTTGTCAGCGAGAGCGGCAAGATACTTGAAGCAGGGCTCGACAAGCCTATGGGCGGACTGATAGTTATTGTGGGGTATGATCTGAAAGATATGAAAGTCGGCGACAAGGTGGAGTCAAACGACGATATGAAGCAAAATATCACAGATACTATTTTTGCAAGCCTTGAGCATACGGGGCTGAAAGAGCATATCTCGGCGATAAATATAACCGACAGATCGAATATAAAGCTCAATTACGACAGCCGCATAAATATACTGCTGGGAAGTTCGCTTGATCTGGAGTATAAGCTCAGCGCCGTGAAAGTAATAATAGATACCAAAATTTCGGATACATTCAACGGCGTTATTTACTACCATACCGATTCGGGCGGCGTGTCTGTGATAGATTCCGATAAGCTGTCGGGTTCGCTGAAAAATGAAGCACCTGCCGATTATACCGTGCATGAAAACGGCGAGGAGGGCGATGTTCCGCTTCAGGATAAGTACAACAGCGGACTGAAATAACACTTTTTCAGACTTTTTTATAAATAATTCAAATAAATTTGTAAAAAATACTTGATATTCAGAAAAATATGTGTTATTATAAATATGTATATAAAAATGCGTGATGTGCGCAAATGAAAATATAAATGTTGAATAAAAGAAATAACAGGGGGAAGTCAAACATGAGTTGGGCAATCAATACCGAAGAAACGTTTGGAGCTAAGATCAAGGTAATAGGCGTCGGCGGCGGCGGCGGAAACGCGCTGAACTGCATAGCATCAGAGGCTGCCGAGGGTTCTATAGATTACGGCAATGTTGACTACATAGCAGTCAACACCGATATTCAGGCTCTTAAAAAATCTATCGCTACCGAAAAAATTCAGATAGGCACAAAGCTTACGCATGGTCTGGGCGCAGGCGGAAAGCCCGAAGTTGGCGAATCTTCCGCGCAGGAAAACAAGGAAGAAATAGCCGAGGCTCTTAAAGATGCCGATATGGTCGTTATCACCGCAGGTATGGGCGGCGGCACAGGCACAGGCGCAGCACCCGTTGTTGCTGAAATTTCCAGAGAGCTCGGAAAACTGACTATAGCTGTTGTTACTAAGCCTTTCGCTTTTGAGGGCGCAAAGAAAATGGCTCAGGCTGAAAACGGTATAACAGAGCTTTTGAAGAATGTTGACTCTCTTATTGTTATACCTAACCAGAAGCTGCTTACGGGCGACCAGAAACTTACCATGCGTCAGGCGTTCTCGCTTTCTGACGGAATACTCAAAACAGGCGTTATGTCTATAGCTGATATAATTCTGAGAAACGGCGTTGTTAACGTTGACTTTGCCGACGTTACATCTATCCTTAAAGATGCAGGCTATGCGCACATTGCTATCGGTCACGGTCAGGGCAAGGACAAGGCTCAGGAAGCTGCAAAGCAGGTCATTTCCAGCCCGCTGCTTGAAACATCTATCAACGGCGCGAAGAGACTGCTTATCAACATTGTTATGTCTGATGATATCATCACCGACGACGTTGACGAGCTTACGAATATAATCACAAACGCTGTTGACCCCGAGGCTACTATCATCTTCGGTACTGATTACAAGGAAGATTCTACCGACGAGATATTTGTTACCGTTATCGCGGCAGATTTCAGCAATATCCCGGGTCGCGAGGGTGAGGAGATAGCTCCCGCGCCTGTTGCTAAACCGGAAACTACCACTGCGACAGCTGCTTCAAAGCCTGCCGATAACCCCAACTATTATGACGATATATTCAATATCTTCAATAAGAAGTAATGAAGCAATACTAAAAGCGAAACGCTCCGAGATTTTCGGGGCGTTTTTTGTATATAAAAAATTTTTGATAAGCGCAAAATTTTTCGCCGCTTGCTATTGCAAAAATTATTCAGATTTGATATAATAATAGTGTAACTGTATAATCAATAATAATTTTTCAGGAGGTGCGCTATGAACCCCGACCCTTGTGGGAAACGTTCCCTTATAAAATTTAACAGTTTCGCGGGGGTCAGGTGCGCCTAGAAGCTCTTGCCGCCGCGACAGAAAGGCGGAATTGCTTTATGATAAAATACCTGAAAAGCGCAGGCAGCAAGCTGGAAATGCTTGATAAAGCCGCTGAGGGCTGTTGGATATCGGTCACGCAGCCTGACAGCGAGGAAATAGAGTTTCTGATAAACGACCTCGGGCTGGACGCAGGCTTTGTGCGTTCATCGCTTGACGAGGAGGAAAGCTCTCACGTTGAGATAGAGGACGAGCAGACGCTCATTATCGTAGATACGCCGGTGGCTGATGCGCAAAAGTCGGATACAACGCTGTTTTATACAATGCCTGTCGGTATGATAATCACCGAGAAGAACATAATAACGATATCCTCGCGCGAGAACAGCATACTCTCGGAGATAGAGAACGGCGCGATAAGAAATATGCAGACGAACATGAAAACACGCTTCGTGCTGCAATGTTTGCTGAAAATTACCGCGAAGTTTATGTTCAACTTAAAGCAGATAGAAAAAATATCGCTGGGACTGGAAAAACAACTGCAAGGCGCGCCGAAAAACGAGGAGATAGTGCAGCTGCTGGGACTGGAAAAATCTATAGTTTACTTCTCAACATCGCTGAAAGCCAACGATGTTACCCTTGAAAAAATAAACAGGGGCAGAGTCATCAAGCTTTATGAGGAAGATCAGGATCTGCTGGACGATGTGCTTATCGAGATAAAGCAGGCGATCGAGATGGCAAGCATTTACGACAGCATACTTCACGGCATGGTAGACGCGTTTGCATCGGTAATTTCAAATAATGTTAACACGGTGATGTGGAGGCTGACTGTAATTACCATAATTATGGCGATACCGACCATAGTTTTCAGCTTTTACGGTATGAATACAGATCTTCCGCTGCCGTATACGTGGTTTGCAACGCTGGCGGCGGTGGTGCTGACGGTCATTGTTTCAATAGTATTGCTAAAAAAGAAAAAGTGAATTTGTTCAAATTATATAAAAAATGTGGCAGAACATGAAAAGCACTTGAAAAATGTTGCAGAATATTGTATAATAAATTATTACGAGAGGTATACTTTAAGCTTCTCATTATAATAAATGTAATAATATTTAAATATTTACAGGAGGTAGTGTCAAAATGGCAGGTAACGGTTATTTGCGTACCGTAAACTTTGGTGGATTTGACAAGAAAGACGTACTGGCATACGTTGACGAACTCAACACCAAAATTTACAATCTTGAAACGCAGTTGGGAGAGAAGACTGATGCTCTCGCGGCTTATGAGGCGAGCGGCGGAGCGGCAGCTTCGGAGAACTTCGAGGGTAAGGAAGCCCTTGAAAAGAAGCTGGAAGAGAGTCAGAAAAAGGTTGAAGAAAGCCATGCTAAGGTCTCGGAGCTTATGGCATCTACAGACAGCCTGAAACTCCAGCTGACAACGGCTGAAAGCGATGCGGCAGAAAAAGATGCTCAGATAGAGCAGCTGAAAAATGAGATAGAAGAACTGAAACAGAAAGTTTCCGATGCTGAGGCAAGCGCTGCGGCAGGCGGCGGAGCTGCATTTGATATGAGCGGACTGTTCATGGAGGCGCAGAAGTCTGCAAACGCTGTTGTAGCGCAGGCTAAGGAAGCCGCAAAGAAAATGGAGCAGGACGCTAAGGATCTGCAAGACCAGATACTTGAAGATGCTAACAATCAGGCGGCTAAGATAGTAAGCGATGCAAACGAAGAAGCTAAGAATACTACCGAGACCGCAAAGGCGCAGGCTGATGAAATGATAAAGAACGCTCAGGAGCAGGAGGGCGTTATACTTGCAAAATCTCAGGGACTGAGAGATACCGCAAGAGACGAATTTACCGATATCGACATAAACGTTCAGAAGATAGCGGGTCTGCTCAATGAACTACTGAATAGCAGCATTGAAAAGACCGATGCTCTCAAGAAGCTGACGGCAGAGGGCCTTCAGCTTGTAAATGGTGGCTCAAATTTTAAGTATGTACCGAAAGGAAGTGATGCAGCGAAATTAAGTCAGAAAAACGATACTAAAGGTAATGACAATAAAGTAAATGCCCCTGTGCAGAATGAACCGAAACAGACAGCGCAGTCTGAGGCGGAGAAAAGGGCGAAAGATGAGCTAGACGAGCTTACAAGGCAAGCTCTGGCGGCAGTGCAGTCGCAGATAAACGAGCCAGACGTTAAGCCGGCGGAAAACAAGCCGCAGAAAAATTCTTTTGCTACTTCTTTGAAATTCAGCGGCCCTGCGCCGGATTCGGTGAAGAAAGATGCTCCGAAGGCTCAGGAAGCCAAGGCTGAAGAACCCAAGGCAGAAAAGCCTACTTTCCATATGGCAGGAAACAAGCCGAAGCAGCCTGACGAGGAGGAAAAACAGCCCGAGCAGGCGCCTAAACATAACGTTTCGGGTCTGTCAATGTCAAAAGGGCCTAAGTCTTCAAACCCTGTAAATGCGCAGGATCAGAGCATGATGGCTGCTCTTGCACGCGGAATAGCAAGCGAAAACGATGACGAGACACTCTCGGACGAGGATATACTCAAATCGTGGGGCGGCAAAAAGGGCAATAAATAAAATACGTGCAGGATAGTGCCCGCAAAAAGGTCTATCCTGCTTTTGTATAAAGGAGAATTTTGGTGGAAAACATCATTGAGATAAACGCGCAAAGGCTAAAAGAAGCCGCAAAAACTCTGAGGGCAGGGGACAAGGTGCTGCTTTCGGGGATAGTGTATACATCGAGAGATGCGGCGCACAAGCGCATTATGAAAATGATAGAAAACGGCGAAAAATTGCCGTATGATATTAAAGATGCCGTAATTTATTATGCAGGCCCTACCCCTGCGCCCGAGGGCAAACCGATAGGCTCTTGCGGCCCGACAACTTCGGGCAGAATGGATAAGTATGCGCCCACACTTTTAGATATGGGGCTCGGCGGAATGATAGGCAAGGGCGAGCGATCAAAAGAGGTAATGGAAGCTATAAAGCGCAACGGAAGTATTTATTTGTGTGCCGTTGGCGGCGCAGGAGCGCTTGCAGGCAGGTGCATAACACAGTGCGAGGTAATAGCTTTTGAGGATCTCGGCTGTGAGTCGGTGAAAAGACTGCGTTTTGAAAAGTTTCCGCTGGTGGTGGCGTGCGACAGCTTCGGCGGCGATATATTCTCAAGCGGCAGAGAAAAGTATAAACAGGCATAATTGTCATTTTGCCGAATTTGTACTTGACAAATGCATTACTTTTGTGCTATTATATATATAGCGTTCCTTGCAGTGGGAGGAATATCATGACCGATGCGCAGATAAGGCAGAATAGTATGGATCAGCTTTCAGACGAGGAGCTTGTGCGGCTCGCGCTGTGTGACAGAGAGGCTCTTTCGGCGCTTATTATAAGGTATTACCCCATAGCGGTGTGCAAGGCAAGGAAAATGGCGCACGACGGCAGCGATGCCGACGATATTTTGCAGGAGGGCGTTCTGGGACTTCTGGACGCGGTGAAGTCTTTTGATAAGGATAACGGAGCGGCGTTTCGTACATATGCAAACATCTGTATGAGAAACAGAATGCTCAATGCCGTTTCAGCCGCCGCGAGGAAAAGCGAAGCTCTTGAAGATATCGAGGAGCAACAGGACAGCGAGAGCAGCCCCGAGAGCATTGTGGTGCAAAGGGAGCATGAAAAACTGCTGTTTGAAAACATCTCGCATATGCTCTCGGTAAACGAGTGGAGCGTTTTGCAGCTTTACTTAAATGCGCTGCCATACTCGGAGATAGCAAAAAGGCTAGGTGTTTCGGTAAAATCGGTAGATAACGCGATGCAGAGGGTGCGCAAAAAACTGAAGAAAAATCTCACAAATTTTGGCGGCTGAGCCGTCAGTATGCCATAGTAGCTTAATTACAGAGCGTTGTTTTATCAAAGGTGTCGGTGCAAGTCCGACCACGGCAAAATCATTAAAATCAATTTTAAGCGAGGTAAAAGGAAATGTACGAAGACAAGACATTGGTCTGCAAGGATTGTGGAAACGAATTTGTTTTTACAGCAGGCGAACAGGAATTTTATGCTGAGAAAGGCTTTGTAAACGAGCCGCAGAGATGCAAGGCTTGCAGAGATGCAAGGAAAAATGCTGCAAAGGGCGAAAGAGAAATGTTTACAGCTACCTGCGCGGCGTGCGGCGGCGAAGCGAAAGTTCCGTTCAGACCCAGAGAAGACAGACCTGTATATTGCAGCGAATGTTTCGCAAAGATGAAAGAAGAAGCGTAAAGCTTTAGTTTCACAAAATATGTCGCCTGTGGTGAAATATCCGCAGGCATTTTTTGCGCTTTTTGGGTATTGCTTTTTTTGATAAATTGGGTTATAATATGTTTATAGAAGTCTTTAAGAAAGGAAGTTGCATCATGACAGTTACTAAGAGCAGCGTTATTGGCGAGATACTGGACGAAGCGCCGCAGCTTGCCGAATATTTTTTTGAAATAGGTATGCACTGCCTCGGCTGCCCCCATTCAAGAGGGGAAACGGTTGAGCAGGCTTGCGCGGCGCACGGCACTGATGCCGATGAGCTGGTAAAGAAGCTCAATAACGCATTGGAAGGCTGAAATCTTTGAAAATGCGTCCGCCGAAAGGTGGGCGCAGCGTATTTTAAGGGGTATTTATATTGAGTTTTAAAGAGCTTACAGATAAAAGGTTGCTGGCTTGCGCTTCGTTTGTTTCGGGCGGCGGAATAGTTTGCGATGTGGGAACGGATCACGCGTATCTGCCGTGCTATCTTGTAAAAAACGGCGTGTGCAAAAGGGCTGTGGCAGCTGATGTCAACCCGTCTCCGCTGGCGGCGGCTAAGGAAAATATACAACGGGCAGGTCTTGAAGATAAAATTGATACCGTTTTGTCAGACGGGCTTGACGGCATTTCGCCAAATGGCGTTACAGACGTTGTGATAGCAGGCATGGGCGGCGAGCTTATTGCGGATATTTTAGGCAGAGGAAAAGCGTTTTTCAGCGCGCGGTTTATCTTGCAGCCGATGAGCAAGCCCGAGCGTTTAAGACAGTGGCTGTGGGAAAACGGCTTTGAGATAGCCTGCGAGAGAGCCTGCAAAGAGGAAATTTATTACACAGTTATGCTTGTAAAGTACACGGGCGAAAATTCGGCATACACCGCGGCGCAGTGCTATATAGGCGCGCTTAAAGGCGATAGCGGCGATGACAAAGGCTACATATCAAAGCAGGCAGAGCGTTTGCGCAAAAAGGGCGAGGGCATGAAGAAAAGCGGCTCTGCGCAGGCGCAAAAATATCTGCAGCTGGCAGAAAAACTGGACAGATACATAAAACAGGGGTGACATTATGAAAGTTCGCGATATTTATAGGTTTATTGACAAAATTGCGCCTTTTTCGCTGCAAGAGAGCTACGACAACAGCGGTCTTGTTATAGGCAGTATGGATAGCGAAATTACGCGCGTTCTGGTGGCTCTTGACGTTACTAAAGAGATCGCGCATGAGGCGGCTGAAAAAGGCGCGCAGCTTATTGTTACGCACCACCCGCCTATTTTCAGGGCTATAAAGCGGCTGGATACGGATTCTGCGGCTGTGTATCTCGCTGCGAGAGGCATAAACGTTATATCGGCGCACACGAATTTTGACAGTGCGGTGATGAATGATGTACTGTGCGAAAAGCTCGGTCTTTCGCCTGTTTTGCCGCTTCATGTTGAAAACGGCGTGCCCTGCGGCTGCGTTTGTGAATGTACCGAAATTTCGGCAAGCGATATGGCAAAGAAGATAAAGAGCGCGCTTGGCTGCAAGGTGGTGCGCTACTGCGACAGCGGCAAGAATATCAGCAAAGTGGCGGTTTGCTCGGGCAGCGGCGGCGATTTTCTGGAAGATGCTGAGAACCACGGCTGCGATGCGTTCATAACGGGCGATGTGAAGCACAGCGTTTTTGTTGATGCGCACAATTCCTCGCTGACTGTGTTTGATGCAGGGCATTTTCATACCGAGAATATTTTCTGCATAAAGATGAGGGAAATGCTGAGCGAGGGGCTTTCGGTGCAGTGTGAAATTGCTGCGGAAAATAAAGATATTTTGAATTACGAGGTCTGATCTTATGGCTTTGGACGGAATTTTTCTTTTTGCCGTGCGGCGAGAGCTGGGGCGGCTTATAGGCGGCAGAGTTGACAAAATTTATCAGCCTGCGCGCGAAGAAATAATCATGACATTGCGCACGCGCGAGGGGAGCGAAAAGCTGCTTTTCAATTCCTCCGCCAACGATGCACGCGTACACATAACGAACGCGGCGGCAGAAAACCCCAAAACGCCGCCTATGTTTTGTATGCTGCTGAGAAAGCGGCTTACCTCTGGCAAGCTGACTGATATTAGGCAAGACGGCTGCGAGAGGGTGCTGTACTTCGATTTTGACTGCGTAAGCGAGCTTGGCGATAAGTGCCGACTTACGCTGGCGATCGAGATAATGGGCAGATGCTCAAACCTTATACTTATAGGCGAACAGGGTAAAATTTTGGACTGCATAAAGCGCGTAACGCCCGATGTTTCTTCTGTCAGACCTGTGCTGCCCGGCATGGTGTATGAACCGCCTGCGAGGCAGCAAAGAATCAGCATTTTTGAGTTTGACAAGCAAGTACTTAAAGAAAAGCTTGAAGATGCGCAGTATGCAGGCAGAGCGCTTGCAAAGGCTGTAGTAGCGGTGTTTGAGGGGGTATCGCCGCTGTTTGCGCGCGAGGCTGAGCATTTTGCGGCACGCGGCAGAGAAGCAGTGAGCGATAATTTGACGCAAGATGAATTTGACAGGCTGTGCTTTTATCTTAAAAATACCGCTGAATCGCTGAAAACAGGCAATAACGTCTTTACGATAATAAAGAACCGCGAGGGCGTGCTGAAAGATTTTTGCTTTACGGATATAAAGCAGTACGGCAGTTTGATGATAAGTATGCCGCAGGAAAGTGCTTGCCAAACACTTGACATTTTTTATACACAACGAGATGCAGATGCGCGGCGCAGACAGTGGGCTGACGACGTTTTCAAGCTGCTTGCACGCACCGAAGAACGCATAAAGCGGCGTATTGCAGGGCAGCAGCAGGAACTTAAAGAGTGCGCAAAACGTGAGGAACTTAAAATGTGCGGCGACCTTATTATGGCGAACCTTTACAGGCTGGAAAAGGGGCAGGAGAGCGCGCGGCTAGAGAATTTTTATGCGGAAGATATGCCGCTTGTGCTGATAAAGCTTGACAGGCGGCTGACACCGGCGCAGAACGCGCAGAAGTATTACGCTGAGTATCGCAAGGCTGACACGGCGGAGAAGAAGCTGGGGCAGCTTATTGCGGACGGCGAAAAGGAGCTGGAGTATGTTGACAGCGTGTTTGATTCGCTGACGCGCGCCGCGAGCGAGGACGAAATTGCCTTGCTGCGCGAGGAACTGGAGCAGGAGGGCTACGCCAAGCATGGCAGGAAGCGGCAAAACGCCAAGGTGCGCCAGCCGAAACCGCTGCATTTTGTATCGAGCGCGGGGGTTGATATTTACGTTGGCAGGAACAACCGCCAGAATGATGCGCTCACGCTGAAAGACAGCAAAAAGGACGATATTTGGCTTCATGTGCATGGTATTGCAGGCTCGCACACTATTGTTGCTTGCTCGGGCAGGCAGGTTGACGACCAAACGCTTTTGCAGGCGGCAAGGCTTGCGGCGCTTTACTCAAAGGCGAAAAATTCCTCGCAGGTGCCCGTTGACTACACCTATGTAAGGTATGTGAAAAAGCCGTCGGGTGCGCGCCCGGGAATGGTCATCTTTACGAACAACAAAACGCTTTTCGTAACGCCGAACGAGCAGGAAGCACAGAGTCTGGCGGCATTTTAACAGAGTAAAAGAAAGTACAGGAGAAATTATTATGACTGAAAATGAAAAGAATTTGCAGACCGAAAAAACGGACATTTTTGACAGGATAATGGCGCTGCCGTTTTTCAGGCTGTTTGAAAAGCCCTATAAACAGTACAAGGATATACTGCTTTATTTGTTCTTTGGCGTGCTTACAACGCTTGTGAATTTTGTGGTATTTTTCCTGCTGGGCGAAAACGTGGCAGGGCTGAATGTGCATATTGCAAACTCTATAGCTTGGGTGGCAGGCGTTGCTTTTGCATACGTCACAAACAGAACTTGGGTGTTCAAAGAGCACGCCGAAACAAAGAACGGCATCATTAAAGAGGCGCTGAGTTTTACGGGCGGCAGGCTGTTCACATACGGTTTTGAAGAAGCAATGCTGCTAGTATTTGTCACATGGCTGAAATTTGACGAGGTTATTATAAAGATAATAGCTGCCGTCGGTGTGGTAGTGCTCAATTACATCATCAGCAAGGTGATAGTTTTCAGGAAAGGAAAAAATGAGGTGAAGAAATGAACGAAACACTTGAAGATATCATCACGATCGTTTGGGCTATAGGCGCATTGATACTGGTGATTTTGCCGCTTACAGCCTCATGTGCCGTATTCACATTATTCTTGAAAAAGTACAAAATAACACCCAAAGACGACACCGAGCAAAAAAGCAAGTACAAATTCCGCGCAAAGATATCGGGGATCATAGCGGCGTTTGTGCTGCTTGTGTATATTGCGCTGGCGCTTATGTTTATGCAGTCTATTGCATATATGTGACGAGGAGAATTTTGTATGAAAGAAAAAACATTTCGCATAGTGGTATCAATAGTAGTCGCGCTTGGTATGCTTTCTACCGTGATATTGCTGGCTGTTACATACTATCTGCACGGGCATTGTTCTATAATAAGCTTTATAGCAAACGGTGGCTGATATGGCAGATGTGACAAATAAAAGAAAGCTGCTCTTAAAGCAGCTTGCGGTGATATTTTTGCTTATTTTATTTTTCGCCGCGCTTGACATAGCCATTTTTGAAGTGTGCACAAAACGGTGCATGAGCAGCAAGAGCGCCGCGCTTCAGGCAAAGGCTGTTGATCTTGACAAGTATCTGCCGTTTGACGAAAACACCCTTGCCGCGACTGTTGATACCGAATTTCGTCTTGACGGAGAGCTGCCGGTGATAGACGGAGCCGCCGCGCTGTACCCTGTTTTTTCAGGGATAGTAGGCTCTGTATACCCCGAAGATTCGGTGGAATTTGACGGCGAGAACTTCACAAGTGAGAGCAAGCTGCAATTTCGCAACACGCTAAGGGCGTACAAGGCGGTGGTAGACGGCGATGCGGACATAGTTTTCTGCGCCGCGCCCTCGAAAGAACAGCTTGAATATGCTGCGAATAATGGCGTAGAACTTCAGCTTGTCCCCGTTGGCAGGGAGGCTTTCGTGTTTATTGTGAACGCCGAGAACCCAGTCAGCGACCTGACGGTGCAGCAGGTGAAAGACATTTTTGCAGGCAAGATCCGGCGATGGTCTGAGGTCGGCGGCAGCGGCAGGCTCATCAGCCCGTTGCAGAGAATGGAGGGCAGCGGCAGCCAGACGGTAATGCTGCAATTTATGGACGGCGTGAAAATGCCGCGTGATTTCGACGCTTTTTTGGGCAGCGCGATAGGTTTTTCGTTCAGATATTATGTTGAGGGGATAGCTGACAGCGGCGGCGTGAAGATGCTGTCGCTGAACGGCGTTTACCCGAGCATGGAGAATGTGCAGGACGGCAGCTACCCTTTGGTGTATGATTTTTACGCGGTGTATGACAAGAACAACAGAAATCCCAACGTAAAAAAGCTAGTAGAATGGGTGCTTTCTGACGAGGGTCAGGAAATTATAGCTCAAAGCGGCTATGCGCCGATAGGGTAGGAGAAGTAATTGGTAAAGGCAATGTCCGTGCGATATTAGCGTGTATTGTTCGCGCTTACGCGCAAGCCTGCGGAGCTGTTCAACGCCAAACTGAATTTTTGTTATCTTTTCATTTTGAGTATGTCAATACGTTTGCGCGTTTTACTTGTTGTGAATTTTTCATAATGTACGGCGTTCCAGAATGGAACGCGGAAAATTTGATATATCTTCTCAAAGGGGAGGCTCTCTCTTGCAGAGCCTCCCCTCTGAGAAAACAGTCCACAGGACTGTTTTCTAATTCACCTCTTGCAGAGCGCACGTTGTGTTTCGGGGGCTCTGCCCCCATACCTCCGTGACCCTTTTGAAAAAGGGTCAATCGAAAACTTTTGGTTTCTTGACAGGAATTTAAAATTCGCGGCGTAAGCCGCACCTTAACTATTAACTATTCACCACACGTTGACCGCCACAAGTGTCGGTCAAGTGCAGAAGAACCCTCTGCGAGGCTTCTTCCCATTCACTCTTTCACTATTCACTATTTCTGCTCCGCAGGCTTGCGCGTAAGCGCAATAATATATAAACAAATCAAAAACAGCCTTTCCCGCCGCATTGGTGAGAATGGCTGTTTTCTTATAGCTTATATTCAAAATGCTGGTAGTCTTTAGAGTTTTGCCAGTCGCCGCCCCATGTGAAGCCGTGCGCGGTGAACATCTTATAGCACAGGTCATCATGGTCTATCTTCATCGGGAAGTCTTTCGTGCGGTCGCAGTAGGGAAGACCTTGCGGTGGCGAACACTTCTCTTTTCCGCCGATATAGGTGATGTACGGATTGTACAGGGGGTTTATGTCTATCGCCAGCCCCAGCGCGTGGCGCGATAGAATATCGGTGTCGGCGATAACGCGGTAATTGAACGCAGACGAGTTGTTGTCAGCCATTGAAAGCACGTCGTCAGCGCCGTAACAGTCTACCAGCCGCATTTTTTCTATGGCGTATTTTGCCTCGTATAGACTGCCGAAAATATCGCGAATTTTGGGCTCGATCGTTCTGTTTACTATAAGCTCGCCCGTATGTTCTTTGCCGTCTATGCCGAAGTGAGTAAGGGTCATAAAAATAAGCTCATCGGGCGTTATGTGGGTGTTCTCATGGTAAGAAACGCCGTTTATTCGCGCAAAAATTTCACCCTGAACGGGAAAAGTGCTGAACTCAAACATTATATTACCTCGTAATTGTCGGCGGCGTTGTCTTTAGTGGCATACTCGTTTACGCTGAGCACGCGCACTTTCAGCGGCTTTGCGCCCATGTTTATCTCGATAACATCGCCGACCTTGACGTCATAAGATGCCCTTGCGACCTTGCCGTTGACCGATATTTTCTGCGCGTCGCACGCCTCGTTCGCAACGGTGCGCCGCTTTATAAGCCTTGTTACTTTAAGATATTTATCCAGCCTCATAATATTCTCCTTAGAATTAAAAAAGAGCCCGATGTAGACCACCGGGCTGCGTGAAGTTTTGCTTAGATTACTTAGCAACTGCCTCTTTGAGAGCGCTGCCGGCTTTGAAAGCAGGAACTTTCTTAGCGGGGATCTTGATAGCTTTCTTGGTGAGAGGATTGATACCCGTCTTAGCCTGTCTTTCGCGAACCTCGAAAGTACCGAAGCCAACGAGAGTGATCTTGTCGCCGGCTGCGAGAACATCGGTGATAGCCGCTGTTACTGTAGCAAGCGCCTTTTCAGCGTCCTTCTTGGTGTAGCCGCCCTTTTCGGCAATTGCGTTTACGAATTCTGCCTTTGTCATTTTAATACCTCCAATAATAATACGGATCTCTCCGTTTAATTTTTTTTAGCCTTATCCCAATAGAGATCAAGCTCATCTATGCTCAGGGACTTCATGTCAGCCCCGTTTTGCCTTACCATTTCTTCGACCTTTGCAAACCGCTTTACAAATTTATCGGTAGCTTCTGTCAGTACTTCTTCGGCATCAAAGCCGCATTTGCGTATTACATTTACGCAGGCAAACAGCACATCGCCGAGTTCTTCTTCTACGTTTCCATTGCTCTTTACTGCCTCGCGCGCTTCGTTTACTTCGCTTTGCAAAGATGCCAGCGCATCTTCCACGGTAGGGTGATCCATGCCTGCCCTGCCTGCGCGTTTGCCTATCTTCTGCGCCCTCATAAGCGCGGGGAAGACCATAGGCACGGCATTGAGTGTATCTGTATACGACTGCTCTTTAGTTTCTTTCTTGATCTTATCCCAGTTTTCCAGAACTTCGTCGGCAGTATCGAGCTTTAGCTCGCCAAAAACGTGCGGATGGCGCGTTATCAGCTTTTTGCAAACCTCGTCAGCCACTTCGTCAAGATCAAAATTGCCTGCATCTTCTTCAATATCGCTGTGGAACACCACCTGCAAAAGCACATCGCCAAGCTCTTCGCGAAGCATAGGCACGCTCTCGCAGTCGATAGCCTCAGCCACTTCATAGGCTTCTTCTATCATATCTTTTCGCAGAGTTTTGTGTGTCTGCACCTTATCCCACGGACAGCCGTTTTCGCTGCGCAGCGCCTTGACGATCAGCCGCAGGTCGCTTACGTCATATTTGTCTTTGAAAACAAAACCGTCCATAAAAAATCCTCATACAATTATACACTAAAGCACTAAAAATATCATGCAGTTTTCAGTCAGCAGACCGCACCTTTACAAGCCTTTTCAAGGGCGACAAGGCACATATAATATAATAACTCATATTTTTTGAAATTTCAAGTGCTTTGCGCATATTTTTTTGATTTAGGCGGACTTTTCGGCATTACGCTCAATAGTTGGGTTGAAAGTATGTATATATTGACAGAGAATAATATAGAAATTATCAAAGAAATTCTCATATTAAGCCAAATACTGGTAACGTTGTTCAGCAAATACGCGCCCTCTATGCTCAGCGCCGCCGCCATAAGTATGCACAAAACGGTTTTCAGGTGTATGGGGTTCTTGCCGCAGAGTTTTCTAAGATCTGCAAAACACATAGCCAGCATTACGGTGTAGCATACAAGCGTTGCCATGCCTGCGCCTGTTATGCCGAGCTGCGGCGTGCTTACTAGAAGTATGTTCGCAAAAAGCTTTACTATACTGCCGACAACGGTTATTTTTACGGGTTCTTTCTGCATACCTGCCGCTTGCAGCATTATAAATATAGGCGAGCAAAGCGAAACAGGTATGCTTGCAAGCCCCAGCACCGAAAGCGCGTTTGTGCAGACTTCTATCTCGGTGGTGCGCCCCGAAAACAAAAAGCGTAGTATATCGCCTGAAAAAACGCACATACCTATGCCACAGGGGACGGATACGAACAGAGCTAAAGTAAGCACCATGTTTACGGAGCGCGCAAGTTTTTCTTTGTCTTTGGTGGCGTATGCTGCCGATACTGTGGGAAGTATGCTTCTGCCGAACATTGCGGTAAGAGAGGGCACAATGCCGAACACCGTGAACGCCATGCCGCTGTAAGAGCCGTATATAAAGCTGGAGAGCTTTTCGCCTTTTGAAAGCTCTAAAACTGCGGCGGCGAACTTTTTAAGCGCGTAGGCTTTGTTTTTATCGAACGAATATTCAAGGCAGCGGTTTATTGTTACAAGGTCGATAAGCCCCGAAAGCGTGGTTATAACAGAAGCTAAGGCGAACGGCGCGGACAGCCGCAGCAGCCTTTTGAGCATAACGCGCTTTGGCGTGTGCTGCTGCGACATATACATCATGTCGTCTGTAAGACCGTCGCCGCATATTTTTCTTGCAAGCCACAAAAACGCGCAGCCGCATATATCCGATAGTGTAATGCCCAGCACCGAGGCGGCGGCTATAACGGGCAGAGCGGCGGCGTTGGCTTCATCTGCACTTGCGCACCTTACACCGAAGACTGTTGAAAACGCCTCAAATTCTTCGCTTGCCTTGTGCGATACAAAAGCTGCGAACCCGAGACCTGCTGCAAGCTTCACCACGGCTTCTATCACTTCTGAAACTGCGGTGGGTATCATGTTTTGCATACCCTCGGCGTATCCGCGCTCAACGGCAGAAACAGCGCCTATGGCTATGCAGGGCGCAATGGCGGTAACGCACAGGCGAGAGAGGGGCTCTGATATTATGTATGTACACACGGGCTGCGAGAATATTACAAGCAAAAGTGAAAAAACAAGCCCCGTGAGAAGAAAGAACATCTCAGCCGCAGAGCGCAGCCGCCGCGCGTTTTGAAAGTTGCCCAAAGCGCACTGCTCGGCGGTCATTCTGGCAACTGCCGGCGGTATGCCCGAAACTGCCACGGCGTATACCGGCATAAATATAGAATACGCCGACGAAAAATACGCCATGCCGCTGCCGCCCAGAATATTTGCAAGCGGTATGCGGTAGACCATGCCGACTATTTTAGTAAACAGAACAGTAAAAATAAGTATAACGCTGGCAAGTAAAAAACCCTGCCGACGAAGTTTTTTATGACCCATGACACCCGTCCTTTCATTTGCCGTCTGTAATATCTTTATGCTTGTCATATATCTTTATGAGGCGAATTTTGTAAGGCGCAAAAGTTTTTCAGAATGATACGAGCCGTATGCGCATATACATTGTAAAAAAGACGAAATGGGAGTGAGACAATGGTTCCGACAGACAAGGAACGACCGGTAGTAGTGGGAGAATACATAGTAAAAGATAAAGCAACAGTCAGGACGGCTGCAAAACGTTTCGGCATAAGCAAAAGCACTGTTCATAAAGATGTTTCACAAAGGCTGGAAAGCATAGACCGCGAGCTTTACGAGCAGGTGAAAGCCGTTCTGGAAGAAAATAAAGCGCTGAGGCATATCCGCGGCGGTATGGCTACTAAAGAGAAGTATGAAAAGAAAAGAGCCGCAAAGGCGGCAAACTAAAACAAGCGGACGGCTGAGGTCGTCCGTTAATTTTTTAAAAGCTATTGCGTTTTTCGGCAAAGTGTAGTATAATGAATATATATGATTGTGTAAATTGACAGAAGGATAGTGTTATATATGACGGACGTTGGTTTTATAGGCGCAGGTAACATGGGCTACGCCATTATGAAAGGCATATCGGGCAGCGCGCTTAAAGAGAGCATTAAACTTTACGCTTTTGATTTAAGCGAGGAAAAGCTGTGCGCCGCAAAGCAGGTGGGTGCGCAAATCTGCCAAAGCGCAGCCGATGTTTTTGAAAAGTGCAAGTATGTTTTTCTTGCGATAAAGCCGCAGCAGCTTGACGATGTTCTGAATGAGGTATCAACAAGCGTAAAGAGCGGCAGCGTTATAATTTCAATATGCGCAGGAATTTCTGACGAATACATTGCCTCAAAGACCAAAGAAAATGCAAAGGTGGTTCTGGTAATGCCGAACACGCCGCTTCTGCTGGGCGAGGGTGCAACGGCTCTTTCGCGCTCTGAAAGCGTTACCGAAGATGAATTTGCGCTGGTGCGCTCTATATTCGATTCATGCGGTATAACAGCCGTATTGCCGAAAGACAAAATGCGCGAGGTGATAGCTGTGAACGGCTCGTCGCCTGCGTTTATATATCTGTACGCAAAAGCTTTTGTAGACTATGCAGTATCTGTAGGCATTGACGAGGGCGAAGCGATGAAGCTGTTTGCAAAGTCGCTGACAGGTTCTGCAAAAATGATGACCGACAGCGGAAAGAGTATTGAAGAGCTTATAGAAATGGTATCTTCAAAAGGCGGAACAACTATTGCAGGTCTTGAAAAGCTGCGCGAGGGCGGTTTAGAAAATACCGTGAAAAAATGCTGCGAAGCCTGCACCGCAAGAGCTTACGAGCTTTCCAAATAAACGAAAGGAATTAGAAAATGGGACTGTTTCCAAACTACTCCAGCGCGGGGCCGGGCATACCGAAAATGCCGCAGGAAAAGCGCGGTATAGTAAAATTTTTAGAGGTTTTCGGCAGGCACTTCTGGGATATTGTGTTTTTGAATCTGCTGTATATAGTTTTCTGCATACCTATATTGACGTTCGGGCCTGCCACGGCGGCGCTTTTCAAGGTGGCGCGCAACTACTCGCAGGAGCGCAGCTGCTTTATGTTCCACGAATTCTGGAAGACTTTCAAAAGCAGTTTCAAGCAGTCGTTCGTGACGGGGATAGTTGACATTCTGCTGATGATATGGCTGCCGTTCATGATAGTTTTTTACTATAATTTTTCAAAGGTGTTCTCGTGGGGAAAGATACTTGTTGTGCTTTCTATAAGCCTTATGCTGATAATCTACATCATGCATTTTTACATTTATCTGCTGATAATTTCCACGAACCTGAAACTGAAGCAGATAGTGAAAAACTCATTTCTGCTTGCAAGCATAGGCATGAAGAAAACGCTTATTTCGTTCTTTTCGATAGTTGCCCTGCTGGTGGTGATGTTCCTGATACTGCTGAGCGCTTCAAACATAGGGCTGATAATAGACCTTGTTATAATAAGCGCGCTGATATTCTCGGGCAGTGCGTTCATAATTTCATACAACTGCTATCCCGTTATCAGAAAGTATGTTATCCAGCCTTATTATGATTCAAAGGGCGAGAAGAACCCCGAGTTTGATTATCTGCGGCCTGCCACGGGCGACGATGCTATTTTTGAGGACAAAGGCGGCAAGGAACAGCCTATTAAGGGCAGCAGACCGACCAAAAGAGGCGGCGGCTCGAAAGGCAGCACAAAGAGCAAGGGCGGCGGCAAAAGAATATCGTAAAGCAAACAACAAGACCGTACTACAAAGTACGGTCTTGTTTTATGCGCTTACGCGCAAGCCTGCGGAGCTGTTGAACGCTCCACTGTAATTTGGTTTTCTTCTCATTTTGAGTGTGCTGATACGTTCGCGCAATTTAATTGTTATGAATTTTTCACTTAGTACGGCGTTCCAGAATGGAACGCGGAAAGAGAGATAAAGTTTTCTCAAAGGAAAATCCCTCTCTTGCAGGGATTTTCCTCTTGTGAAATAGTCCACCGGACTATTTCACAATTCACCTTTTTCGGAGCGCCTGCCGTATGGGGATTTCGCCGTCTGCGGACGGCGACGAGGGGCTCGCCCCTCGACCTGATGACCCTTTTGAAAAAGGGTCAATCGAAAACTTTCCCTTTCTTGACAAGAATTTAAAATACGCGGCGCAAGCCGCACCTTAACTATTCGTTATTCACTATTCACTCTTTCACTATTCACTATTTCAGCTCGCAGCCGAGGCTCTCAGGGTGTTTTCAATATACTGCGGCACCGCGCTCTTGTCAATGTCCAGCACCACCGAAAATTCCTGACACATAAGCTCCTCGGCATCATGCATCGCCTTTTCGTCGGAGAACGTGAGCCGCCTGCCGTTTGAAAGGCGCGCCTGTTTTTCGTCGTGAAGCATTTTTATCATCGGTACAATACGGCTGTAGTCGCCGCTTTTAAGTATCAGGTTGAAAGTGTGCTTTTTTGCCCTGCTGTCGGTAATTTTAAGGCTGTCGGTCTTTGGCATATTGTTTATAACGTTCAGTATCTCGTTTTTTGATAGCAGACCCCTCACCGTGCTTTCCAAGATAGACGACGGCAGGTAATATTCAAGGCTGGAGCCGAAAAGCGGCACCAGCTTGCAGTATTCATCGGTATTTTTGCCGTCAAAGCTCTGCGTTTCAAATGCGGCGATCTCGCACACACCTACACCGCCGTACAAAACATAATCTCCTGTTGTCAGCATACAAACGCTCCTTTCGCATTATATCAAAACATAATTATCCTAATATTATTATACCACAAATTTAAAGAAGATGTCATAGGCATTTTTACCGAAAAAACGTCTTTTTTCAGCAGGTATTAGTAATAATTTTGCGCAATTAGAGGCTGGAAGTGAG
>CANPZC010000016.1 GCA_947589355.1 uncultured Clostridia bacterium | reverse complement strand
GGCAGACTTCTTTCTTCGGAGATAATTCCTACAAGGATTAACATATTTCCGACAACAAAACGATAGCTGTGAATGGGGCGGCAGCAATGCCGTTCCTCACGGCTATAATCACAAACAACAACCATGAGGGTAAGAGAGATAAAGCGAAACCCTCAAATCCAAATGCGTAGATAAAGACAAGCTAAAGGAGAAAAATTCGCTATGAATGAAACTACAACTGCCGCTGTTGCGGTATCGGGAAGTGTGTCCGAATATCATATCGGGCATACAACATACAGGGTGACAACAACTTTTAACCCAGCTTTTCGGCAAAGCCTGAGCGATATACTTGCAAGGCTCATCACAGAGGACTGTGAGAAAATGCTCGGTGAATCCGGACAAGAACAGGACAAGCAGGCTGTTTGATTTTGGAATATCGGCGCATTGATTTCTTTTCTTTGGTGCGCTATAATGATAATAGCTTGCTGTATCCTGTCGGAAAGTGAGGTTAATATGACAGACAAGATAACAGCTTTATACTGCCGTCTTAGCCAGGACGATATGTTGGACGGCGAGAGCAACAGTATTACCAACCAGAAGGCTATCCTCCAGAAATTCGCTGAGGACAACGGCTTTCCCAATCCGACTTTCTACGTCGATGACGGAGTGAGCGGAACGACTTGGGAGCGTGACGGCTTCAAAGCGATGATGGCTGACATTGAGGACGGCAAGGTTGCTACGGTTATCACCAAAGACCTTTCAAGGCTCGGTCGTGATTACCTTAAAACGGGTGAGCTGATCGAAATGGTGTTCCCCGATTATGATGTGCGATATATTGCTGTGAACGATAATGTCGATACGGCAAAGTCCGAGAACGAACTGCTTGCTTTCAAGAACATTTTTAATGACTGGTACGCCCGTGATTGCAGTAAGAAGATTCGTGCTGTGTTCAGGGCAAAGGGACAGTCGGGCAAGCACCTGTGTCCGCCCGTGTACGGCTACAAGAAGTCGGATACCGACAAGAACTTGTGGGTAATTGATGAGCCTGCCGCTGAGGTGGTACGCAAGATTTTCAAGCTCTGCATTGCCGGCTACGGTCCGGTGCAAATTGCCCGTATCTTGACCGAACAGGGTATCCCTACGCCGACCGCCTACGCATTATCGCAAGGTCGTGACAACGGCAGACACAATGCTAAAACATACCGCTGGGGTGCAAACACGATCACCCATATTCTTGAGCGCCTTGAATACTGTGGTCACACGGTCAATTTCAGAACGAAAATGAAGTCCTACAAGGTTCACAAGATAGTCTATAATCCGCAGGACGAGTGGCAGATATTCGAGAATACGCAAGAGCCTATCATCAGCCAGCAAACCTTTGACTTGGTGCAGGAGCTTCGCAAGCACAAGCGCAGACCGCAGAAAATGCAGACGGTCAATCCCTTTGCAGGAATGGTGTACTGTGCCGACTGCGGAGAGAAGATGTACCTGAGCCGTCGCAAGAATGAGCGCCCTGAACAGGAACACATGAGATGCTCCACCTACGCAAAGGAACAGAACAAATGCACTGTGCATTATATCCGCACTTGTGTCCTCACCGAGATAGTCCTCGGTGAACTGAACAAGCTCCTTGCAATGGTCAAGGCTAATGAAGACGAGTTTATCCAGACCGCTATGAGCAATTCCGTTCAGCGGAAATCCTCGGAACTTACAAAAGCAAAGAAAACGCTGAAACAGGCTGAAAAGCGTATCGCTGAACTGGACAAGCTGTTCACAAGGCTCTATGAGGATAATGTCCTCGGCAGGCTCTCCGATGAGCGTTTCACAATGATGTCGGCAGGATATGAGGACGAACAGGCAAAGCTGAAAGCCACTGTTGCGGAACTTACAACCCTGATTGACGGTGCGGAACAGAAGTCCTCCGATGTTACCGCTTTTCTGAAAGTCGTACACAAGTATGAGCATATCGAAAAGCTCACGCCTGAGATCATGCACGAACTGGTTGACAAGATCATCGTCCACGAACCCGACAAGTCCAGCGGAAAGCGTGTGCAGGATATTGAGATACACTTCCGCTTTGATGTGGCGGTGTCCACGATTTCAGTTGAAACAGGTAAATATGGAAAAAAGGTCGCATAACCGACGGTGTTATGCGACTACACTAAGGGAGAAAAAACTTCTATATCACTACTGTGCTTTCGCGCCGGGGTTGTCGTTACCGTAACCTTCGAGCAGATTGACTACACCCCACACGCCGACACCAGCGCCGATAAGTATAATCACTGATTTAAGCACAGTGCAGGCGGTCGATATAAAACTTGTAGCATCAACTTCGCCAGTCGCAGCAAAAGCTGTAGTCGTCATTACGCATATGCTCATCATAGCAGTGGTAAGTGCTACTATTGCTTTACGAGATGTGTTGCATATGCTTGTGATTTTAGTACTTTTTCTTTTCATAAAACTTTCTCCTTTTTAATTATTCTGACCGTTCAGTATCGTTACATATGTACTGCTCTACAACATCTGATGACATTATTCTTGCTCTACACTTAGAACGGCGAGCGACATATTTAGCTATGTCAAATTCGTTTTTATCATCATAGTCGAGCAACATTTTGTAGTTTTTGTGCCGTGTAATATCAAACTTGTCAGACAGGAACGGTCGAACTCCTCTGACTTGTAAGATACATTTTCCACCGTCCATTACTCCCAGCTCATCTTGACTTATCAACTCCTTTCCAAGTTTCTGATAATTCAGACCATAACTCTGCGATTGACCACGTTGTTCTGATGTATTATAACTATCAATTGTTTCCTTGCCTAGGCTTTCAGAAATCTCTTTTAATGTAGTTTTTTCTTTGCCGCCTAGAAACAGCGTAGTATCGCAGTTGCCTTCGATAGTATCAGCGTTATCCTTATAGATAGCCTTTAATTGTGACTTAGCCTGAAGGACTATATCAGCTGATACTTCACGGGAACGGATAGTCGCTATAAGCTTATCAAATTGTGGTATTTCACCAATGTTGGCAAATTCATCAAGCAAACAGCGAACGTGATATGTTAATCTGCCGCCCTTGCTGTTGTCCGCTTTGGTGCAGAGCAGATTGAACATCTGTGAGTACATTATCGCTACCAGAAAATTGAATGTAGCGTCGGTATCTGAAATAATTACAAATAGGGCTGACAATTCATCACCGAGCTTATCAAGGTGCAGCTCATCATAGGAAGTAATCTCTAATACTTCATCAATTGCAAAAGGTGCAAGCCTTGTAGAGCAAGAAATCAAGATTGACTTCGCCGTTTTTCCAGCGGCAAGTTTGTATGCCTTAAACTGTTTAACTGCAAACGCTCCAATTCGTTTTTGTTCGGCATCAGGCTCAAAGGCAGTTAGATCTTGAAAATTATCTTCTATTTCTTCAATTGCTGGCAACGTTCCGTTTATCCACATATCAACGTACTTAAACAGCTTGTCTACAGCATTTTCAAAAGTTTCATCATCTTCACGACATTCTGAACTGTTTATCATGTCAATAAGAGTAGCGAAATTTCTTTCCTCTTGTGGATATACGCAGAATATCATAGCTATATATGCGGTATAAAGCAGCCTTTCTGCTTTTTCCCAAAAGTCATCTCCGCCAGCAGGCTTGTTGCCGTTGGTGTTCTTTACAAGAGTTTCAACAAATTTTAAAATATCTCTTTCACGATTTTTCTCAGAGATGTATTCAAAAGGATTATAGTGCATTGATTTTTCAAAGCTGACAGTATTGAACACTTTAATTTTGTATGGCTGATAATGAATTTCACCATCATCACCTTTGACAGGTCTGCCGCGCTCTAACATCTTGCCGCACTCAACCAGTATAGTACCTTTAGGATCGGTGACAACGTAAGATGAGTGCATCTGCATCAGATTTGGCTTAATAAAAAAGCGTGTTTTTCCTGAGCCTGATCCTCCTATGATAAGCACATTTTTGTTTCTTGCATATTTTGGATGCGAAGGTTTTCCCATAGTAAGGCGCTCTGTTTGAGTTAGCAGGATATTATTGTCAAAGTCTTTATAATCTACATAAGGCTCTATATCCTTTTCAGTACCCCACTTTGCTGAACCGTATTCACGACCTTGTCTGAACTGCTTTTTATTTTTTGACTTAATATATAAAATCAATTTCATAAGAGCAGCAGTCAGTATGCCAAACAAAATATCTGTTGGATAAAAGATCGGAAGCATTTTTGAAAAGACCGTTCCCAAATTATTCAAAAAAGGCAATAACTTTTCTTGAAAGCCTACTCCGTCAGCTGTACGATACGCATAAGCAAGCATATCTCCTGCATAGCCGAAAATTAGATATGGCAAGTTAGTTAGTATTACTTTTTTGAGCTTCTTTGAGTTTATGTTCATAAACTGCTCTCCTTGCTTCTGACAAGAACTTTTTCCTTACGCTCTCTAGGCTGATTAGCTATCTCTTGGGCTTTTTCTTGCAACTTTTGTCTGTCATAAGGCTTTTTACTTATCTCCTGACTTTTTCCAGTTGCATATTCTTTGAAGGCACGGTTGAAGTTTTCAGTTTGAGATGTGCGAAAAAAGACGTGATATGTAGGAGGGGCAGTTGTTGCATCTCGTTTAAGTGCAAAATCAATATCATACTTTTTTGCTATTTTAAGAAAAGACTGAATATTGTTATCCGTTATCTCTATACTGTCTAGCTTTGCACCGCTTTTGCGTTCAAGTGCTTTATAGCTCATTCGTCCTTGCTTTTCAGCCTTACCGTTAAGGTAATTATTGAGAGCTGACCTTAATACTTCGCTGGTAAGTTTAGTTGCCTGCACAGTAATATCAATAGTATTTTCTGCACCCTTTTCAAAATCGTTTTGCATTTTTAGTCCTCCACAGTTATGTTATAAGATCTTGTCTGATCTTGTTCATCCAAAACCATGCTATAAGAGGAGGTCTGAGCTTGCTCTATTTGCTCTTTTTCAGCCTCTTTTGCCCCCTCAGTAACTTGCCAAATTCCAAATATTCCTACAGTGCACAAGGTTATTCCAAAAATTATCATTGCTATAACCTGAAGAGGTTCAATTTCTGGAAGCGAAAAACCATATTTTCTTTTATTACTTTTCATTAGTTTGCTTTCTCCTTTCTTTTAATCTTCCAAAATCATGCTGGATATGTCAAGTAAAGGCTGTGTGCCGTTCTGCAACCACTTTTTTATCTTATCAAACACCTCTTTAATGGCTGTTTCGCTGTGGCTTATACACAGTTGTATAGCACGTTCTTCTAAGTCGGCTTCAGACGCCTCTGCTTCACTTATGGGGAAAGCATATATAGCATACGCTTGCTCTCCGTCATATTCGCCCACCATGTGTGTGAGCTTCAAGATGTTGCCGAAGTTAATGATTTCCTCGGTTTGTGTAATGATTGTCATTGTCATATCATGACCTCCTCAATAATATTACTTTGTATCCACTGGATATAAAGTTGTTTTTCTTAGTTGTAACCTCCGCCGTACATATCATGCTTAACAAGATTAGCATAATATCCATCAATTGTAATGGGAGCGTTAAAAAGACACGTTAAAAGATAATTACGTCTTTGACTGATTTTTGTAGTTTGCTCCTTAATACAGTCAAGTACATATTCTATGTGACTTTCATCAAGCACTGATAGTCTTTCACGCACAATTTCAGTTGCCAGATTTTCTCCATTGACTTTTAGGCAGCGGCGTTTTGTGAGTTCAGTCCAAGCTATTACATCAACGACCTCGTTAATAATATCAATGTCATTGCTATACTTCTCTTGAAAAAAGGCATATTCAATGCGTTCTTTTATTTCAGAAATTTTTTGTGCATATTCAATCGCATCAATCACATCTGTATAGTTAGAAGGATTAGAGGGCGGATTAGTATCTTCAGGCTGATAGATTGATTTAGATGTTTCAATAAAGTTGGATATATTAGTTTGGATATTATAAAGGCGGTCGGTTTTTTCGCCTTCAAGAAGACGATTTTTCCGCCCCTTAGAGGGCGATTTTTCCGCCCCCAAGAGGGCGGTTTCATTTTCCAAGTCGTCATCTGATTCATAGCTAACATCATCGGAATTTGCAGGATTGTCAAATAATCCTGCATTTTCGTCTTTAATCCTCAAAAAATGCTTTACATATATCTTTGCCGGCTTGCCTTGTCCCTGTGGTACTCTCTTAATAAGACCTATACCCTTGTTGTCATCAAGTTCGGCAAGTATTTTTGTCGCCTTGTCTTTAGCGCAGCCAAGCATATTACAAACATCTTCTCGCTTATAATAGACATAGACTTTTCCATTTTCATCTGTCCAACCGTTTTTGCTTGATAAACCTGCGAGATCCAGTAGCAAGCCGTATAAAACTTTTGCTTCACAACTCAATTTTTCAAATTTTTCATCTGTGAAAAGCAGTTGCGGAATTGAATAAAATGCATATTGCTTTGGCTCATCTTTATAGAAAAAGTCAAATTCCATAATCTTGTTCTCCTTTTTGTTTTTTCAAATGTCAGATGTCGGTTTCGTCTTCTTCGGATTTAGTTGTTTGGTCGGTTTTTTCGCCTTCAAGAAGTTCCTGACATCGCCTCATGTTATACAATTCTTTTGCACCGATACGTTCAATCAGATCGGCAGTTTCCATGATAGTTTTTACATGCTTTGCGTTTGTAAAAATTATTGAAAATAACATCTTGCTTTCGATAGAAAACGATGAGTAATCAGAAGACATTATTTGCTTTGGCATATAGTAACATTGTATCTTATTCAATTTTTATCCTCCTTAAGAAAAAAGGCGCTCCGCTTATCATGCAGAACGCCCAATTTATTATTCAATTAAATTAAAAAGGACATTCCTTTTTAGAGGAACGCCCTATCAAAAAAAGATGTTCCTCATTTAGAGAAACATCTGCATAGTATTTATATCAAATCATACCAGTCTGTTCGCATATTATTTGTTCGCTAAGGATGAAAAACACAAGAATTATAATAATAAGTATTAAAGACAAATAATCCATAATACCCACCTCCCTTCTGCCTCTGACAGAGGAGAATATGGGAGATAGCCGCTTTTCCGTTTCGTACCTCACCGGCACCGTATATATTATAACATATTTCAACTGTATTTGTGAAGAAAAGACTTGACAAATAAATTTCTCTGGTGTATAATATAAATAGAAAAAGGGCGCTGGCTCAGTACGATAGCGGCTAGCTCCCAAACTTAGTTAAAAAAATAACCGTTTCACTTTGGAAGGCTGAAATGCTCCCCATTTGTTAGACAATATGGTATAATAGAAATATACCCGAAAGAAGTCTAATGAAAGGGGAGCATTTCAGCTCTCTCAAAATAAAAAGTGTGACATTATACACAGTTGCTTTAATGGAGGTGCGAATATGCGAAACAGTTGTCATATCCTGATGCACAAGAATACAGAAGTTGCCGACATACTGACAGATGACGGCTATATAATGGACATAAATGAAATTTACGCGTCGCAGCATTTGCCTGTTGGTACTTGCAAAGACGGCGAGTTCGATATTGTGCTTCTCGCTAAATGGTGGAGATACCGCGCTATCCCCGATAGCAGAAAAGACATCAGAGATGTATTGCAGGCGCTTCAGATCTATAATACGAAAGCTCTCGCGGCGAAATGTATGGGGCTTAGCCTGTCAGACCATTACTGGATAAAGCCGCGCGGCTCTGACCTTTCGTGGGAGAGCATAAACTTTTTTGACAACGCTTTTTCGGAAGAACTGGGAGATGCGCTTTTCGGAGACTATGCTGAAACGGTAAAAGATCTTTACTCTCCCGATGGCACAACAAACGGCAATCTGAAGAAACGCTGGAAAATAATAAACGGAGAGCGCGTGCTGCTCAAAGCAGGTACTTTTCCTTATCAGCAAGAGCCTTTTAATGAGAAGATAGCCTCTGCTTTAATGAAACGTCTGGGCATACCGCACATAAGTTATGATGTTGTATGGATAGACGAACTTCCTTACAGTGTCTGCCCGTGTTTTACCGATCAAAATACCGAACTTGTCACAGCATATTCGGTGCTTGCATCAAAAAACAAGCCAAATCATCAAAATTTTTATCAGCACTATCTGAATCTTTGCAATGAAGCAGGTGTCCGCAATATACAAACCTTTATGGATAAAATGATAGTAACAGATCACATCATTGCAAACGAAGACCGCCACACCAACAATTTCGGCTTGCTCAGAAATGCCGATACGCTTGAATTTGTAAGCGCTGCTCCCGTGTATGACAGCGGTACTTCTTTGCTGTACAATAAGCATATCGATATTCCGAACAAGAGCAGAGTTATCGAGTGCAAGCCCTGGTATGAAACGCATGATGAGCAATTAAAACTGGTATCGTCGCTTGATTGGTTCGATGCTTCAAAGCTTGACGGTTTCGGTGAAGAAATGGCAAATATCCTTGAACCGTTAAAAGAAAAGGGCTATGTAAATGAAAAACGTGTAAACGGTCTTGTTGGATCTGTGGAAGAAAGGATAGCAGATATTTGTGATATTTGCGAAAAATAAAAGCCGGTGTGCCTCACCGACTTTTTTCATTTAAAAACTCCCACTCACACTTTTTGTATAAAAATCAGCCGTACCTGCAAAAAGTACAGCTGAGAAATAGTTCCCACTTCTACGGTAGGGTTCTCCTCTTTGATAGTTCCCACTTCTACGGTAGGGTTCTCCTCTTTAATAGTTCCCACTTTTACGGCAGGGTTCTCCTCTTTTTACAAAAGCTTAACGCTTTCATACGATAAGTCTGTGCTTATCACCATATATATTATACACCATATATATGTATTTGTCAATAGTTATTAAAATAAAAGCCGTGAATGATCACGACTTTTTATATCCTATTCGCTCGGTAGGGTTCCCGTCTTTTATAGCACTCGAATATTTTATACGGTCGAGTGACCCGTCTTTTATAGTTCCCGGTTATTTTATACGGTAGGGTTTCCGTCTCTTATAGCTCCCATTTTTGCACGGTCAGGATAACCGATATTTGATAAGTCTGTGCTTATCACCATATATATTATACATCATAAAAAAAGATTTGTCAACACTTTTTTCTTTCTGACAGTAAAAAGTTTGTCACGGTGACACACTTTGGTTTCTCGCTATTATTACATCAAAACTAAAGGAAGCTGTATAAACAACTCCCCTATAAAAGAACTTCCACTCTCAGTAGGACACACTGCTTTTACAACTTCCACTTACAGTAGGACACACTGCTTTTACAACTTCCACTTACGGTAGGACTCACCACTCTTTACAGAAGCCGAATGCTCCCATACGACAGGTCTTTGCCTGCCACCATTAGTATTATATAATATCCGACAGGATCTGTCAATACTTTTGCAGAAAAAATTCAGGCTGATAATATACACAAAACTATTTTCACGAGCGCAAAAAAGGGACACATCGCTCTGTGTCCCGAAATTGGGTGCAGCTTTTCTTAGAACCAAAACGAGTTGGTAGCGCAGCTTAGCCGTTGTGAGCGCGTTTACAAGCGAACAGGATAAGCAAGCGAGACTCGGTTTGGAAAGGAGGAGCGACGGAGTGAGTGAGAGGTGACTTTTCCACAAGTATAAAAGAAAAGTCGCCGCGAGTGATACGAAGTCCGCGACGACGTGGTTGCGGGAGGAGGACTTGAACCTCCGACCTTCGGGTTATGAGCCCGACGAGCTACCAACTGCTCCATCCCGCGATATGCTTTTTTAAGGTCAGTAAGATTATTATATCACAATAACATTGCCATGTCAAGCAAATTTTCAAAAAACTTTGCGACAACTTATACAACTTTTCTCGCCTGTACGTACTCTGATTTGTCTAAACGTTAAAAATTTATCGTTTATCATTAAAAATTCATTGACAAAAGATAATTCACGTGTTAAAATATAAATATACAAAGCAAGCTTGTGCGTTAAACACAAAAACTTTTAAGGAGAATTTATATGGAAACATACGAAAGAAACGAAAACGTAAGAAAAATAAACACCCTCGGAAAGATCGCCAACATCGTCATCAACATTGCCAAAGTCATCATGATAATATGTATAGTGTGCGCAGTCGCGGCAGGGGTGTTTTGTCAGTTTATGCCCGAAGACTTTATCACGGCAAGCGGCAGCGCGAACGGAGAAATTACCGTGAACAGCTCTGAAAAAGGCACTATATTTGACATTTTTGCCGAGAACCTGGTTGACACCGACAGGGTAAGCATAGGGGTAATGGGGCTGAGTTTTGATTTCACGCCCGATAAGATCTCCATGGGCGACGGCACATTCAAATACGTTATAAACGCCTCTGCTGACGGCATTACCACAACCGAAGTAAAACTTGCCTTAACGCTGGCTATGGCATATGCGGCGCTGGCAGGTGCGGCGGCACTGATAGCCCTTGTGTTCGGCGGAAAACTTGCAAAAGCCCTGAAAAGCTGCGCTTCGCCGTTTGAAGACAGCGTTACCAAGGCAATGAAACATTTTGCTATATCTCTTATACCGTTTGCGGCGATCTCAATTTTGCCTGCTACAGGCGTAAATACCGCCGCGGTGCTGATAGTAGTGTGCGTGATACTGTTTTTTGCATATCTTTTCAGATACGGCGCGCAGCTGCAAAAACAGTCTGACGAAACTCTGTAAAGGTGAGAATAATGGCAATAATTTTACGACTTGACCGTGTTATGGCTGACAGGAAAATGAGCCTTAACGAGCTTAGCGAAAAGGTCGGCGTGAGCAATGTAAATCTTTCTAAAATAAAAACCGGCAAAATAAGCGCGATACGCTTCTCAACGCTGGACGCTATTTGTAAGGCGCTTGACTGCCAGCCCGGCGATATTCTGGAATACGTTCCCGAAAAATAGCAGGCGGCTCTTGCCTTGACATTACAGAATGCCAACAGTCAAGAAATGATACATATTTATAAAACCACAACTGAATACCCACTGCAAAGGTTGTAAAAACCCTTTCTTACTTCTGACCTCTGACAGCGCAAAACGCAAAGTGTGCAAAACAGAGCGTTGGTTTTTGTGCGGTATAACCAAAAATCACGGGGCGCAAAGTTAAATTTGCTTAATTGTATTGACTTTTTGAACCGTTCAAGATATAATTAAATAGTAAATATGCTTTTGAAAGGACAGATGCGGTCATGCGTAAAATGTTCAAAAATATAAAGAACGACAAAAACGCAATGAGCAAGGGCTTTACCCTTGTGGAGCTTATCGTTGTTCTTGCTATAATCGGTGTTTTGGCGGCAATTATCGTACCGTCAATGATCGGCTATGTTACCCAGTCAAGACTGGACACGGCTAATTCCTCGGCTAAAACCGCTTACAACGCGCTTAACAGCTATTGCCAGCAGTGCATAAACGGCGGCATAAAGCTGCCGCAGGGTGATTATTCGAGAAGCGGCGGAAATTACATGAATCCTGTCGCAAAGCCGCCCGAAAACGGCAATCTTACGCCTGTTATCCCTGAAAGAGACAGTGAAGTAAACACACCGGCCGGCGCTATGACCTTTGTTGAAAATGCGATGGCTATAAATCTGGGACGTGATTTTACAGGAACTGTTTATGCTTTTTCAATAAACGCCTATGGTTTCCCGAACGGGATCATATGGGCTGAATCCGCTAACTCACGATATGTCGGCGGTTACCCGAACATTGCTGAAAAAACCAACTGGACACTCAGCGATGCGAAGAAGACATAAGTAAATATAAAATGTAATAAAAAAGCAGCTTACCTTTCGGCAGGCTGCTTTTATCATTCCTATTCTTCGGCCGCGGCTGTAACTGTTTCAGCTGTCGCTGCGGCGGAGCCGTTTTGCTGCTTCAACAGGTCGCGTATCTCTTCCAGAAGTACAACGTCGTCAGGCTTGGGAGCAGGCTCTTCGGGAGCGGGTTCTTCCGCTTTCTTGCCAAGGCTCATAAGCTTGTTTATGCTCTTCATAAGTATGAAGATTATGAACGCCATGATGAGGAAGTTGATTATAGCGGTGATGAAGTCGCCGTAATTGAGCGACATACTCTGAACTTCTTCAAGTGTCATGCCATCGTAATTTACCCACGGCAGACGAACCGAGCCCGCGACCTCTGCGCCGCCGATAGACGAGATCAGCGGATTGATGAAATCTGCCGTCAGAGCGGTAACTATGCCCTGAAACGCTCCGCCGATGATAACGCCGACCGCCAGATCCATGACGTTTCCGCGCGAGATGAACGCCTTAAATTCGCCGAAAAATCCGCCTGTTTTTTTAAGAGCGGCTGCACCGCCCTCTTTTAATGATTTTGCACCCATAGTATGTATACCTCCAAAAAATATTTCTAATAATACTATAACAGAAATTTTACTGAAAATCAACACTTTTCGAGACTTTTCCAAAATTTTTAATAGCCGCAGACAGATAATTATGAATTTTTTGTAAACAAAGCGCCGCCGCGCTTGCATTTAAGGCAAAATACTGATATAATAATCTAGTGACGTTGAGAATAGATACTGGGATATAGCCAAGCGGTAAGGCAACGGACTTTGACTCCGTCATTCCGATGGTTCGAATCCATCTATCCCAACCAGAGCGGCTGTGCCGTATACACGCAATAGCAATTTTGGGGTGTCGCCAAGCGGTAAGGCAACGGACTCTGACTCCGTCATTCCGAAAGTTCGAATCTTTCCACCCCAGCCATTTTTTAATATCAAACGACTGAAAGCGATAGCTCAGAGAGCTATCAAAGGTTTGTACAGCAAGCCTTTGATAGCGCCCCGAACTAGTTCGGAACGCTGATAGAAGCGACTGATGTTTCAGTCGGTAAATTGCATTTTATGGTTACTTTTTTATAATCTTTTTTCATATTCTTTTGAACAGAGAGATGACTGCTTTAGTCATCTCTTTGTTTTTTAGTTTTTTTGTAACAAAAAGACTTCCCGAAAAAGAGAAGTCTTTTTAATTTTATATTGCCTGTGAGTGTTCTGAAAGTGTGCCACGCGGCGCATTAAGTCTGTTCCTTTACACAAATTATAACAAAAAAGCTGTTCCAAGTCAAGTCATCAGAACAACATTCTGATAATTATCCTACAAGCCCCATGCCGATGGAAATAAATAGAATAACATATTAAGACCGCATTTTTGTCATTCATTTTCTGCACTGCGGCTTTTTTCGCTTGCGTGGTTGACATTCGGGCAAAATTGAGTTATAATATATATGTATGGTCTTTTAATGTCGTAATATAGAAAAAACAGGGCTTTGCAAAAGGCATACGCGGCTTGCATTATTACAGGTCATTACATCTTTTTTAGAACGGAGGAGATGCTATGTCTGAAAAACATAAAATACTTATAGTTGACGATAACGAGGCAAACAGAGAACTTCTTATAGATATGCTGGAAGATGACTTTGACGTGTATCAGTGCGCCGACGGCAAGGAAGCTATCGCGGTGATATCTAACCAGGGAAGTTCGTTTTCGCTGGTGCTGCTTGATATTTTTATGCCCGAGGTCGACGGTTTTCAGGTGCTGAAAGTTATGAACAAGCTGAGGATCATAGAGGATCTTCCCGTTATTATGATATCTTCCGAAAGCTCGCCCGAGAGCATGGAGCACGCTTACAGACTGGGTGCTACCGACTACATACCGCGCCCGTTCAATATGATGATAGTACGCAGAAGAGTTATAAATACTATCATGCTGTATTCAAAGCAGAAAAAGCTCATTGAAACAGTTGAAGAGCAGGTAGAGGAAAAAGAAAAGAACAGCGAGATGCTGATAAATATCCTCAGCCATATAGTTGAATTTCGTAACGGCGAGAGCGGTCTGCACGTTCTGCACGTGCGCAGGATAACAGAGATACTGCTCGATTGCCTTACGCAGAAGACCGATAAATATGCGCTTACAAAATCTACAAAAGCTATGATAGCAAACGCCTCGGCGCTGCACGATATAGGTAAAATTTCTATACCCGATTCCATTCTTAATAAGCCGGGCAGACTTACCGACGAGGAGTACGCCATTATGAAAACGCACTCGGCGGCAGGCGGAGACCTTGTAAATCAGCTTCCTATATATAAAGACGAACCGCTTGTGCGCTCGGTATTTGAAATATGCCGCTGGCACCATGAACGTTTTGACGGCAGGGGATATCCCGACGGTCTTAAAGGCGACGAGATACCTATCTCAGCGCAGGTGGTTGCCGTTGCAGATGTTTACGATGCGCTGACGAGCGAGAGGTGCTATAAAAAAGCTTTCACGCATGAAAAGGCTGTTGAAATGATACTAAACAACGAGTGCGGCGTGTTCAACCCTATGCTTATGGAATGTCTGGTAGATTCGGCTGAAATGATAAAGTCGGAGCTCTCTAAAGATATGATAGAGGAACTCAGCAAGTCGGAGTCGCGGCTGATAGCTCAGGAGATACTTGAAAACAAGAACATTTCGCGCAGCGACCTGCTCTCTCAAAGCCTTAAATATGAGAGGGAAAAGAACGAGTTTTATAACGTCTACGGCAGCGACCTTATTTTTGAGTATATTACAAAGACGGATATGCTTATTTTCTCGGATAAGAGCGCGGAGCTTCTGGGCGTTGAAAAAACAATAATGTCGCCTGCAAGCAACACAAAACTGCTTGATGCAATGGGCATTGAAACGCATAAAAAGCTGGAAGACGAGATATACAAGACCACCGCAGAGGCGACCGACGGTCAGTGCGATCTTCAAAGCGGCAACAAGTTCTGGAGAATTATTTTCCGTACACTTTGGAGCGACGATTCGCTGACGGGAACGGTCGGTATTATAAGGCTTATAGATTCAGAAATAGCAGAGGTGTAGTAATATGAACATACAGGAATGTTACGCAGAAATGGGCGCAGACTACAGCGACGTGCTTGCAAGAATGATGAAAGAGGAGAGGGTGAAGAAGTTTGCTCTCAGATTTTTGGACGACCCCAGCTTTGAACTGCTGAAAACATCGCTTGAAGCCAAAAATTACGACGAGGCTTTCAGAGCGGCGCACACAATAAAGGGCGTCAGCCAGAACCTTAGTTTTACAGCGCTGTATAAGTCTTCACATGACCTGTGCGAGGCTCTCAGAGGCGGCAAGGCGCTTGAAGATGTTTCACTTTATGATAACGTTGTTCGCGACTATGAAATGACCGTCGCAGCGCTTAAAAAGGTCGATGAATAATAAAATTGCCGCGGAACTGTCTGCGGCTTTTTTGTAAAGTGGTGATACTATGAAAACTCTTGTGCTTTTCGGTTCTCCGCGCAGGGCAGGGGATACGGCATTTTTACTGGATATGCTGCTTGAAAACCTTGACGGGGAATATATGATAGTTGACTGCTATCATGAAAATATCTCGCCGTGTGTAGACTGCCGCGCCTGCCGCAAAAGCGATAGGTGCGCCATAAACGACGGTATGCAAAAGGTTTATGAATACGCCGAAAGAAGCGATAATCTGGTAATTGCAACGCCGCTGTATTTTTCTCAGCCCACAGGCAGACTGCTTGACGTTTGCAGCAGAGCGCAGCTTTATTTTTCGCAAAGGCGTTTTCGCGGTATAACACCAAATTTAAGTATTCGCAAAGGCGGCGTTATACTCACAGGCGGAAGCGGCGATACTACAGGCGCGCTAAAAGCTTTTGAAACGCTGAAAGATGTGTTTTTAATGTTCGGCGTAAAAGATATTGCGCTGCCCGTTTGCTGCCTCGGCACGGATAAAACTCCGGCGGCTGAAAACATATCGGCAAAGAGCGAAATAAAACGACTTGCCGAATTTCTTAACGCATGAAAAACAGCGGAAACCGTGGTGGCTTCCGCTGTTGTATTTTGTTATTTTACCAACGCTGCCGCGATGTTATATGTTGGTTAACGCCCTTTTTTACAAGTTCAAACATTCCTGCATCGCAAAGTGAGAACACCACATTCTGCTTTGAAACGATAATGTGATCGCGGTAACGTATATCCAGCTTGTCTAAAAGTTTGTACAGCTCTTTCAACGCCGCAAGTTCTTTATCGCTTGGCAGAATATCGTTTCGGTTGGTCTTGTGAGCCAGTATTATGTCGGTACATTCGTTTACTGCAAGCTTTTTAACGATGTTGGCAGGAGAAGTTATTTCTTTGAACGGTTCGCTCTCGCATATGGTCGCTGCCTCCACCAGCCTGAGCGAAGATGTCAGGCAAAACGCCATCATGCAGCCGCAATCCAGGTCTTCAAAGTAGTTTTTTACTATCTTTAATACCGTCTGAACGTTTGACATTACAGGCCGCATATCCGCCTCGGTCAGTTGCTGCGAAAGCTGCGGCAAGTATTTTATGAACGCCGCACTTTTGCGCGATATGCCTTTCACCTCGCAAAGCTCATCGATGCTTGCCTGCGATACGCCGTAAAGGCTGCCAAAGCGCGCTATAAGTTCGTGAGCGAGTTCGTTTGTGTTGCGCCTCGGTATTGTGTAGAAAAGCAGAAATTCAAGCACTTCATGCTCCGAAAATCCGCGCAGCCCCGTCTCGGATATTCGATCTCTTATCCGCTGCCTGTGCCCTGCGTGAATGTTTACCTTGTCGTCAGCCATGGTTTTCACCGCCCGCAGCGTGCATTTCGGCAAGCCTTTTTACAATAGCTCCATACGCCTCTTTCGGCTGTGAAATGTTTTTTACAGCCGTTTCCATAGGGCAAAAGCCGTCACCTCGGCGGTTTTTTATTGCAGGCACAATATTTTCATAGTAAAGTTTAATGCCATGCTCGTCAAGTACTTTGGCGGCAAGTTCGCTTACCGTAATGCAGTAAATTTCCTTAACATTCAAAAGAACATACATAAATGCCGCTGCCTTGCCTATCACCTTGTCCGCAAAGCTGTAATGCGAATAGTCTTTTTTGCTTTCATACAGCTGCAAAAGCGGCTTTACACCGCGCTCACGGCTCGTGAAAATATCATCGCCGCAAGCGGCGCAAGTTAAAGAATTATCTGAGAGAAGTATGTCCTTTGCCTTTTTAAGAGCTTCAGTCATTTTCTTTGCGCCTTACCGCCCACGTTATCAGCGGAATGGACACAAGCTGCAAAACTATGCCTGCAATGCCCGTAGGTATGCTTTTAAGTATCACAGCAGGTGCGACAGCCTTGCTGCCTATTACGTAGAATACAAAAAGTATCGCCAGAGCCCTTACAGCCCTGCCTATGACCTGTGCAGAAAATACAGAAGCGAGAGTAGGCAGCTTTGTTTTGCCAAGCAGCCCTGCCGAAACACCGTATGCCGCAAGTTCTATCATCATAAACGGCAGCATTATTTTTGTCGGCATACTCGTCATCAGAAAAGAAGCCAAAGGTGCAAGCGCTCCTGCAATGCCAGCCGCGTAAGGGCCTGCCAGTATTCCGCAAAGAATTATTGGCAGATGCATAGGCAGCAGCACTTCACCTATCGATGTTCCCATGTGCAGAGCCGCGCCTGCCAGGTGGCATATCTGCGGCAAAACCACAGCCGCTATTATTGTTGCCGCGGCGTAAATAAACTGCGCCGTAACGGAAATTCTCTTTTTGCTTACTACAGTTGTTGACATATTCGTTACCTCCGTGTATAATATTTATGTATTACTGTAAACGCTTAGTGAAATCGCTCATAGCTTCCGATATTTTTATCTGCTGTGGGCATACCGCTTCGCAGCTTCGGCAGCCTATGCAGCTGCTGGGTTGTTTTTCCTGCGGCAGAGCTGAAAGAGCCATAGGCGCTATAAATCCGCCGCGAGTGAGATAATGCTCATTGTAAAGCGCGAGAAGATTTGGTATATCCAGCTGCTGCGGACAGTGACTTGTGCAGTAGCGGCAGGCGGTGCAGGGGAGCGCGTTCTCGGCTATCATCTTATCTGCAATAGACATCAGCGCCGCCATTTCCTTGTCATTCAGCGGCTTTCTTTCCGAGAATGTTTTCAGATTGTCAGCCACCTGTTCGTCGTTTGACATACCTGAAAGCACGGTAACAATATTCGGCAGGCTCTGCACAAACCTGAACGCCCACGCCGCAATGCTCTCATCGGGTCTTAAAGATTTCAGCAGCGCGGTGTCCTCATCAGAAAGCGAAGCAAGTCTGCCGCCCCTTACGGGTTCCATAACCAAAGTCGGCACGCCGTATTCATTAAGAAGCTGTACTTTTTTCTCCGCATCTTGGAACTTCCAGTCAAGGTAGTTCAGCTGTATCTGGCAAAACTCCATGTGCTTTCCGTACGCATCTAGAAAACGCTTCATGGTGTTGTAGTTACCATGCGCAGAAAAGCCCAGGTGCCTTATCCTGCCGTTTTTCTTCTGCTCGTAAAGATATTCAAAAATGCCGAACTTCGGGTCAAGATAGTCATCGATATTTGATTCGCAAACGTTGTGGAACAGGTAAAAATCGAAATACTCCACCTGACATTTTTCAAGCTGCTTTTCAAATATCTCTTTCACTTTCGGCATATTTGAGTTGTCATAGCCGGGAAACTTCGTAGCAAGATAAAAGCTGTCGCGAGGGTAGTTTTTAAGCACCTTTCCGACTACTATCTCCGACTGACCGCTGTGATAGCCCCATGCGGTATCATAGTAATTCACGCCGTTTTTCATGGCGGTGTCTATCATCTTCGCAACGCGCTCCTCGTCGATGTGCGCATCGTTGCCATCGGTAGTGGGCAGGCGCATATTACCCATACCCAGCGCGGAAATTTTCATGCCTTGAAAATCATTGTAGATCATAGAATTACTCCTTTCATTGTTTCGTTGTGTACAATACAATTATATTATAACATCTGCAAAAAAATATAGCAAGTGTTTTTAAAAATTTTCTTGCAATATTATTTATAATGTGGTACAATAAGATTTGATAATAAAATTCGGAGTGACTAAAAAAGACATGGAATACATTTTGCTGATAGTCGGCTTTGTGCTGCTGATAAAGGGCGCAGACATCTTCGTTGACGGCTCGGGCAGCGTCGCCAGAATACTTAAAGTGCCGCAGTTTATAATAGGTCTTACAGTGGTGTCATTCGGCACAAGCGCACCCGAAGCCGCGGTTAGTATATCCGCAGGCTTTGCAGGCAGCAACGAGATCTGCCTCGGCAACGTTATAGGCTCTAATATGTTCAACCTGCTTGTGGTGGTGGGCGTGTGCGCCGCAATATCGGCAATGCCCGTCGAGCGCGATATAAAGAGATTTGACCTGCCGTTTTCAATAGTGATGACCGCGGTGGTGCTTGCTTTAAGTATAGATAAACGCCTCTCGCGTGTTGACGGTCTGATACTTGTCGCGCTGTTCGCATCGTACCTGTTTCTTACCATACGCAAAGCCGTGAAAAACAAGACCGCCGAGGAAGATAGCGGCAAGAAGCTTTCGGCGGTAAAGAGCATAATTTTTATAGTGATAGGTCTCGCGGCGGTGGTGATCGGCGGCGATATGGTAGTTGACAACGCCGTTGTGATAGCCGAAAAACTCGGCATGAGCCAGACGCTCATAAGCCTTACCATAATAGCCATGGGTACTTCGCTCCCCGAACTTGTGACTTCGATAGTCGCATCTGCAAAGGGCGAAAACGGTCTCGCGCTGGGCAACGTTGTCGGCTCAAATATTTTCAATCTGCTGTTCGTGCTGGCGTTCTCGGTAACGCTCAATCCTGTTCCCGTGAAGATGTCGTCCGTGATAGACCTCTCGATACTTGCAGCGGTCAGCATAATAATGCTGCTGATGCTTTTCAGAAAGGACAAATATTCACGCCCCAAAGGCATTTTCGCCCTGCTGATGTATGTAGCATATGCAGTGTATATATTTATAAGGAACTGAGAGTTGTAAAGGTTTATTTTTAATTTTGCGCTGTCGCGCAGCCTGCGGAGCAGAATTAGTGAATAGTGAATATTGAATAACGAATAGTTAATAGATAATGTGCGGCTTACGCCGCGTATTTTAAATTCTTAACAAGGATTACAACTTGTGCGGTTAAACGCACTCGCTGAAAAGTTACGGTTTAGTTTACACGCTAAGTGTTGGTAGCAAAGGAAAAAAGCCCGTTACACCGCAAGGTGTGCGCCGCCGACCGTTTATGGCGGCGAGGGATTTTTTCGGGGTGGCTTGGAGGCTAAAGCCGACAAGACACTGCGTAAGCCGCACCTTAACTCTTCACTCTTCACTATTCATTATTCACTATTTATAAAACCACCCGTCAGAGAATCTTCTCTCCGACGGGTTTTATATTCATTATTCAGTCTCCTGTGGATTCCCTCAAAACAAGGCTGTGTTTCAGCGTGTATCTGCCCTTGTCGTTTGCGCCCTCGGTGATGTTCGCAATAAGCTTCTGCGCCACCAGCCTGCCCATTTCCTCGCACGGCTGCGCTATACTTGATATAGACGGCACGAACCTCTCGCACCATGTAATACCGTCAAAGCCTATCACGGCAAGCTCCTTGCCTACCTTTATGCCCATTTGCGAGGCTGTCTTTATAACGCCTGCCGCCAGATTGTCAGACACCGCGAAAATTGCGGTCGGTCTGTCGGGCAGCGAAAGAAAATACTTCGTTGCCGACGCGGCGTTTTCATATTCATACTCGCCATGCCAAATGTATTCCTCTCTCGGCTCGATGCCGTGATCTTTCAGCGCTTTTTTGTAGCCCTTTTCACGCAGCCCTGAGGAGATAACATCTCCCTGCACCGATATCATAGCTATCTTTGTGTGACCTTTTTTGATAAGCGCCGTGGTCGCATCATAGCCGCCTGCCTCGTCGTCAACTACCACAGTCAGCACGTCAGCCCCGTGAACGCTCTCGCAGCAAAGCGCAATGTTGAAGTTCTCCGCAATGCTGTTAATGGTGTCCTTGTCAAGAGAAGTACCCAGCAGCACCGCGCCGTCAACAGTGCGGTTGTAAAGCATATCCATCTGTCGCTTTTCAGACTCTCTGCTGCCGTTTGAAATAGCCGTAACTATGTCAAAACCCACCTTTTCAGCCTCGTCGCTCATGCCTGCGATTATCTTTGCATACAGCGAATGATCCGACGACGGCTGGATTACCAGTATCCTGTTGGTAACACATTTGCGAAGATTGCGCCCCAGAAAGTTAGGGCTGTATTTCAGCTCTTTTATCGCATCGTTCACCCTCTGCGTTGATTCTTTTGAAACGCTCGCGCTGCCGTTGAGTACCCTTGAAACGGTCGCCACCGAAACGTTGGCAGCCTTTGCAACATCTTTTATAGTAACATTCATATAAGATCACCCTGAAATTAGTAGTAATGATATTATATCACACTTTTTTCTGCTTTGCAATAGGTTTTTACTGCTTGGCATCATACCAGCTCTCGCCCGTGCCAACGTCAGCAGGAATGGGCACATCTAAAGTAACAGCCTTTTTCATTTCTTCATAAAGCACCTGCGCAGCCTTTTCGGCATCTTCCTTTGCCGCCTCAACGATAAGTTCGTCATGCACTTGCAGAATAAGTTTAGCGTTCAGCTTTTCCTCTTTAAGGCGTTTATACACCCTTACCATAGCTATTTTTATAATGTCCGCCGCCGCGCCCTGGATAGGTGCGTTCATTGCCGCGCGCTTGCCGAATGCCTGCACGTTTTTGTTAGATGACAAAAGCTCGGGAATGTATCTTCTCCTGCCAAAAACCGTGGTAACATAGCCTTGCTTCTGCGCATCTTCCACCACCTTGTCCATGTATTTTGAAACGTTGGGGAAGTTACTGAGATAGTCTTGTATATACTTTTTAGCCTGTGCCACCGAAACGCCTATGTCTTTTGAGAGCGAGAAAGGCCCTATGCCGTAAATTATGCCGAAGTTTACAGCCTTTGCGGCACGCCTCATCTCGGGCGTTATAAAATCTTCGGGTAAACCAAACACCTGCGCCGCGGTTGAAGTGTGTATATCGCCGCCGCTTAAAAATATCTTTTTCATGTTCTCATCGCCGCAAACAGCTGCCAGCACACGCAGTTCTATCTGGCTGTAGTCGGCATCGAGCAGCAGGTTTCCGCTTTCCGCAACAAAGAATTTTCTCATATTCCTGCCTATCTCTTTGCGAACGGGAATGTTCTGCATATTCGGCTCTGTAGAAGAAATTCTGCCCGTGCGTGTTTCTGTCTGCTTGAAGACAGAGTGTACCCTGCCGTCAGCGCGTATCTCTTTCAGAAGCCCGTCAACATAGGTAGAGCTTAGCTTTGTAAGCGTGCGGTATTCCAGTATTTTCGGTATGATAGGCGAGCGATCTGCAATATCTTCAAGCACCTCGGCGTTGGTAGAATAGCCCGACTTCGTTTTCTTTTTGCACGGCAGATGCAGCTCCTCAAAAAGCACAACGCCCAGCTGCTTTGGCGATGATATATTGAATTCATGCCCTGCAATATCGTAAATTTCCTGCTCCAGCTGCGTTATGTCGCCTTTAAGCCCCTCGCCGAACGAGCGCACGCCGTCAGCGTTTACCTTAACGCCTGCAAGCTCCATAGAGGCAAGCACCTCGCACAGAGGCAGTTCAATATCATAAAACAGGCTGTCCATTCCGCTGCCGCTTATCTCCGCTTTAAGATGACTGCACAGCCCGTCAAGCGACGAAATATTTTCATACCCTGCCATGTCGGAGCGGTACATCACCTTGTATTTCAAACACATATTTTCAACGGTGTATTCTGTGGAAAGCGAATTTAAAAGATACCCTGCCAGATCGCACGCAAACGTAAGTTCCTTTACTTCCTTGCCGTGAGAGAGCGCGAATTTGTGCGCCGCCTTGCCCTCAAAGCAGTACTTTTCACAGTCGCTTTCCAGAAAATCAAGCGCCGCCTGCTCATCATTAGTTTCGTATATAGCACCCTCAGAAAACACCTGCAAATTGCCGTCAGCGAATATAAAACATATGGGCTTTGCGGCATTTTTCAGCTTATCAAGCGCACCGCCGTCCAAAGGCTTTACCTCATATTTCGGCGCATCTGCTATCTTTACCTTTTCTTCCGCGGCAGTGTCGCCCTGAGCGCCCGTGGCAAATCGCTCGCGCATTTTAAACATCTCAAGCTCGCCGAAAATATCGCACAGAGCGGCATTATCCTGCGGCTTTTTGGCGTATTCGTCCAAGCTTTGCGGTATAGGCGCATCTTTCACAATAGTACCCAGCCAGCGGCTCTCGTATGCGCTTTCTTTGCCGTTTGTAAGCTTTGCCTTTACAGATGCCGTCAGCGCGCTGCCATCCAGCTTTTCATAAAGACCGTCAATACTGCCAAACTGCTGAATAAGCGAAAGCGCCGTTTTTTCGCCTATACCTGCAACGCCCGATATGTTGTCAGAGCTATCCCCCTGCAAAGCCTTGACTTCAATAAGCTGCAAAGGCTCTAAGCCGTACACTTCTTTTACTTTCGCAGGGTCGTATATCACAGTGCCTTTGTTTGTCGCCAAACGAACGGTAGTGGTTTTGCTCACCAGCTGCAAACTGTCGCGGTCGCCCGTGACGATATAACACTCGCTGCCGTTTTCGGTGCATATGCGCGAAAGCGTGCCTAAAATGTCGTCAGCCTCAAAGCCCTCGCATTCTATTATCTTTATGCCCATCGCGGTGAGTATCTGCTTTATTATCGGCAGCTGCATTGCAAGCTCTGGCGGCATACCTTTGCGGTTCGCCTTGTATGTCGCAGACTTTTTGTGCCGGAATGTCGGGGCAGGCAGGTCAAACGCCACCGCCGCGCAGTCGGGCGATACCTCCGAAAGCTCTTTCAGAAAAATATTGAGAAATCCCGTTATCGCGTTGGTGAACATACCCTTTGAGTTTGAAAGCATTCTTATCCCGTAAAATGCCCTGTTGAGTATGCTGTTGCCGTCTATCGCAAGTAGTTTCATATCATGCCCTCCAGACCGTATTTATCCAGTTTGTATATCCTTTTCATTTCCGCCGAGTATCCGCCGTTCCCGTCAGAAGTGTACAGCGGCGGCTCTATCGTCATAAACGGCTTGCCGCCCTTGCACCCCTCGACCAGTATAAGCCACGGAGGCGTTTGCGGCGTTTTCTGTACCGTTCGCAAACGCTTCGGCTCAATGCCGTTTTGCCTCATCGCGTATAAAACATCGCATAAACGCTCGGGTCTGTTGCAAAGGCACAGCCTGCCGCCGAATTTCAAGTTTCTAGCCGCGCTCTTGCATACGTCGTCAATGGTGCACATTATCTCGTGCCGCGCCACCGCAGCCGCATCACTGCTGTTTTTAATGCCCGTGTTATTTATTTTGTACGGAGGATTGCAGGTTATCAGGTCAAGCTCTTTTTCACTTTTGTATTCTTTAAGATCGCCCTCGATTATGTCAATGTGTAGCGTACTTTTCCTGTCGTATGAAATATTCATCTGCTCCACCGCCTGATGCTGTATCTCTAAAGCGGCAACGTATTTGGGCTGAAAATCGCGTATCATCAGAAACGCCACAATGCCGCAGCCCGCGCAGTAGTCGCAAACATAGTCTTTGTGCCGAGGGGCAGCAAAATCTGCAAGCAAAAAAGCATCGGTGCCAAAGCGGTGCTCGGGCGATATGCAAACGTCAATGTCGTCGCACAGCTTTTCAAAGCTCCAGCCGCGCTTTGCCGCCTGACTGTCGGTGCGCTCTTTGCGTATCTCTGCGCGCGCCTCGTCTACCATGCGACATACTTCTTCTTCGGTAAACTCTGCGTTTATAAAGTCCTCCATGTACTCACTTCCATACATATTTTATATAATTATATCATACTTTTTAATTTTTATCAATACGCTAAGGCACTGCTTTTTGGGCGTATCTGAAAAAGTCTTTGAAAAAAGTTGTCAAAAGCCCTTGAAAAAGATGTGAAAATAATATATAATATATATGTATTGCGGAAACCTATCCGCAGCATATATCAGAAGGGAGTTTTTATCAGTATGACTTACACAAGCGAAGTTGAAAGAATGTGTCCCGTAGCGCAGGGCGCAGCTCACGGCGCTGCTCCGATACCGGAGGAAGCAAAATGGGTAAAGGCTAAACAGATCACCGATATTTCGGGATTTACCCACGGTATCGGTTGGTGCGCTCCCGAGCAGGGTACCTGCAAGCTCACGCTCAACGTTAAAGAGGGCGTAATACAGGAATGCCTCGTTGAAACGATAGGCTGCTCAGGCATGACCCACTCGGCAGCTATGGCGGCGGAGATACTTCCCGGCAGAACTATCCTCGAGGCTCTTAATACCGACCTCGTGTGCGATGCTATCAATACCGCTATGAGAGAGCTGTTTTTGCAGATAGTTTACGGCCGTTCACAGAGCGCATTTTCAGAGGGCGGACTTACCATAGGCGCAGGACTTGAAGACCTCGGAAAGGGTCTGCGTTCACAGGTAGGTACTATGTACGGCACTTTGGCAAAAGGCCCCCGCTACCTTGAAATGACCGACGGTTACGTTACCAAGATAGCCCTCAACGAGGACGATGAGATAATAGGCTATAAGTTCGTTAACTTCGGCAAGATGATGGACTTCATCAAAGCAGGCGACGACGCAAATACAGCGTTTGAAAAAGCTCAGGGTCAGTATGGCAGAGTTGCAGATGCAGCTAAGCTTATCGACCCGAGAAAAGAATAAGGAGGAACGAACAATGGCTTTATTTGAATCTTACGAGAGAAGAGAAAAGCAGATACTTGCCGTTCTGGAGCAGTACGGTATCAAGTCTATAGAGGAATGTGCCGACATCTGTAAAGAAAAAGGCTTCGACCCCTATACCATAGTTCAGGGCATTCAGCCTATCTGCTTTGAAAATGCTAAGTGGGCATATACCGTTGGCTGCGCTATCGCAATAAAGAAAGGCTGCACCAAGGCAGCAGATGCAGCAGCAGCTATAGGTGAGGGACTTCAGTCTTTCTGCATACCCGGTTCTGTAGCAGACCAGAGAAAAGTTGGTCTAGGTCACGGCAACCTCGGCAAAATGCTGCTCGAGGAGGAGACAGAGTGTTTCGCATTCCTCGCAGGTCATGAGTCTTTCGCGGCAGCCGAGGGCGCTATAGGTATAGCAGAAAAGGCTAACAAAGTTCGCCAGAAGCCGCTGAGAGTTATACTTAACGGTCTGGGCAAAGATGCAGCGCAGATAATCGCAAGAATCAACGGCTTTACATATGTTGAGACCGAAATGGATTACTACACCGGCGAAGTCAAGGAAGTTTTCCGCAAGGCTTATTCAGAGGGTCTGCGTTCTAAGGTAAACTGCTACGGCGCTAACGATGTTACCGAGGGCGTTGCCATAATGTGGAAAGAGAACGTTGACGTTTCTATAACGGGCAACTCCACCAACCCCACAAGATTCCAGCACCCCGTTGCAGGTACTTATAAGAAAGAAAGACTTGAAGCAGGCAAGAAGTATTTCTCAGTCGCTTCCGGCGGCGGCACGGGCAGAACGCTCCACCCCGATAATATGGCAGCAGGTCCTGCTTCTTACGGCATGACCGATACCATGGGCAGAATGCACTCCGACGCGCAGTTTGCAGGTTCTTCGTCTGTTCCCGCTCACGTTGAAATGATGGGTCTTATCGGCATGGGCAACAACCCGATGGTCGGCGCTACCGTTGCCTGCGCGGTTGCGGTTGAAGAGGCTATGAAAGGCTGATACAGCTCAAGGCATTGATCTGAATTAAATAAGCCTGTCGGTCTTTTACGATCGGCAGGCTTTCGCTTTTAGAAGTAAGATGTTAGATATTAGACATTAGAAACGGCTCTGCGACTTTTGCGCGAAGCCGTTTTTGTGCGGTTTAATGATAGAGGCAAGAAGCAAGAAACTGCAATTTTAACTTTTGCGCAAATAAAACCTAACTTTCTGCCTCCAGCAGCTCTTTCACTTCCACCAGCGAGGGCAGCGTGCAGTATGCCAGCGCGTTCGTTTCATCGGTAGGCGGCAGAAGATCGGGCACCATTATGCAGCGAATTTCAGCTTTTGCAGCCGCTTTAACACCGTTGTGAGAATCCTCGATTATTATTGCTCTTTCTTTTGCCGTGCCCAGCAGAGAAAGACAATGCAGAAATATGTCGGGCTCGGGCTTTGAGCGTTTAACACAGTCGCCGCCCACAATAACGTCAAAATATCCGTCAAGAGATGCATCTTTAAGCTCCGCGCGCACACGTTTAGTTACCGTAGAAGACGCCACGCCCACTTTTATTCCGCGCCCTTTGAGATATGTAAGCAGCTGCGTAACTCCCTTTTTCTTCGGAAAACCGCCGTTTTCGCCTGCCTTGTTGAAAAGCGCTGCCGCATCTGCGCGGAAAGAATCATAGTCAAATCCCTCGCCATAGCGCGCGCGGAAAAGTTCCCTCGTCACCCACTCGGCAGAGCCTATGCACAAAGGGAACACCTCGTCTATGTCGCTGATACCGTATTTTGCGGCGGTCTCTCTCCAGCTGTCGCGGCAAAGTCTCTCGGTGTCAAAAATAACACCGTCCATGTCGAAGATCACGGCAGAAAGCGTCATTTTACGCCTCCTGCAACGCCGCTTTAAGAGCGTTCGCCAGCTGGTCGGGGCAGGAAGTCTGCTTGAAACCGCACTTTGTTCCCTCCAGCTTTTTTATGACGTCTTCGGCTTTCATGCCCTCAACAAGAGATGAAATGCCTTTCAGGTTGCCGTTGCAGCCGCCTGTGAACTGCACGTTTTTCAGTATGCCGTCCTCCAGCTCAAAGTCTATCCTCGATGAGCAGGTGCCCATTGTCCTGTAAGAATACTTCATAAAATTACCTCCGTGTTTTTGAAATATTTATCTATAAACCACGGCTTGGGAGCGCAAAACTCTCTGCCGTTTAGATATTCAAGTATGCCGCTGTCGCCATGAAGATCAAACACCAGTCTGTGAGATTGTAAAGCCTGCGTTTTAACGCCGTATTTTCTGTTTGCTTCATTTCTGCCGTATTTGCCGTCGCCCAGCAGAGGGCAGCCTATGTGTGCCATGTGTACCCTTATCTGATGCGTGCGCCCGGTTACCAGCTGCACCTCACACAGGGCAAGCTCACCGCTTTGGGCAAGCACTTTATACTTTGTCACCGCGGTTCTCGAGCGCGGCGTTTTTTGCTTCACAACTCGCACGGTCTTTGTCTTCTCGTCTTTTTCAAGATATGTAGTTATTGTACCCTCGCGCGGCGTTGGTATGCCAAGACACACGCAAAGATAGCTCTTTTTGACCTCACGGTCTTTTATCTTCTGATCTAAAATGCGCAAACTTTCGGCGTTTTTGGCGCAAATCACAAGCCCCGTGGTGTTGCGGTCAATGCGGTTGCATAAAGCAGGCGCGAATGAAAGCTCTCCATCAGGGTCGTATTCGCCCTTGTTGTAAAGATAGTGCCGGATCCTGTCAATAAGCGTGTCACAGCCGCCGCTTTCGTCAGCGTGTACCGCCAAGCCGCTTTTTTTGTTCGCAATAAGAATGTTCTCGTCCTCATATATTATGTCTGTTTGCGCAGGAGCGCGCAGGAAAGGGCGGTCAGACTTGCTTTCAAAAAATTCATCGTTAATATACATATCGATCACATCGCCGACCTGTATTTTCTGCGATATCTCGCACCGCCTGCCGTTTATCTTGATACGCTTTTGGCGAATATATCTGTACATAAGATTTTTGGGCAGCAGCGGCACAGCCTTTGAAAGAAATTTGTCGGCGCGCTGACCAGCATCATTTTCGCCTGCCGTAAAGCTTCTCATACATATTCGCCTCCTTTGCTCTCCACTGCTATACAGTATACCACATTTTCTTTCAGACTTCAAGTGCTGCTACTTGAAGTTTTCGCTTTGTTGTGATATACTATAATGCGGATATGAAAAATGAAAGGCGGAGCGGATATGTCAAAGTCTGAAACTCAGTGGCGAGAACATATAATAAATGATTTTGCAGACAGCGGATTTGAGGGCAAAGACTGCCGCAGCGTGCTTGAAACGCTCCTTTGCTATTCTATGCCATCGGCTGATGTAAAGGGGAAAGCCGCCCAGATGTCTGCCGATGACAGAAACCTTGCAAATATTGTAGATATACCCATAGAGCAGCTTATGGATAAATTCGGGCTTGACGAAGCAACTGCTCTGCTTATAAACAACATTCCCGATGTGATCTTCGCTTACCGCAACAAAAGCAACAAACAGGTGCTTTATAATGTAGGCAAAGCGTGCGAATATTTTAAAGAAACTCTTGCATCTGCCCGAGTTGAAACACTGGTAGTCTGCTTTCTTGATAACGCTCTGCGCGTTATCAGCTGCGAGATAATAAATGTAGGCAATATAGATTCCGTAAGCGTAAAGCCTTTGAAAATAATACGGGCGGCAGGCAGAGCGCGCGGCAAATTTGCTTTTTTGGCGCATAATCACCCTATAAGCGGCGCTGCCCCCAGCGAGGCAGATATAGCCGTAACACGCTCCATAAAGCAGATACTTGCACATATAGGTGTAAGACTGCTTGACCATATAATAGTTTCGGGCAGCGGTGAAACATATTCAATGAAGAGGGAGGGGCATCTGCCGCTGCTGGAACCGAACAATTGAAACAAATGTTCTTGACAAACAGGTTGTTATGTGTTATTATAGAAACAGATGTTCTTTATCAGGCGGTGAATTTTAAGTATGGATCATTTTGAACTTGTTTCGGAATATAAACCTACCGGCGACCAGCCGCAGGCGATAGAAAAGCTTGTGCAGGGCGTGAAAGACGGTCTGCGCGAACAGATACTGCTGGGCGTTACGGGCAGCGGAAAGACTTTTACAATGGCAAACGTTATCGCCAAGGTGAACAAGCCCACCTTAGTGCTTGCCCACAACAAGATACTTGCGGCGCAGCTTTGTTCGGAATTCAAAGAGCTTTTCCCGAATAACGCTGTTGAATATTTCGTTTCGTATTACGATTATTACCAGCCCGAGGCGTATATCCCCGGCAAGGACGTTTATATAGAAAAAGACAGTTCGGTAAACGATGAGATAGACAAACTGCGGCACTCTGCCACAACCGCCATTGCCGAGAGAAATGACGTTATAGTCGTTGCCTCGGTGTCGTGCATATATTCGCTGGGCGACCCCGAGGAGTATAAAAGCATGGTGGTATCTATTCGTCAGGGTATGCAGATGGACAGAGCGGAGCTTGCCGCAAAGCTTGTAGGCATACAGTATGAGCGCAACGATATGGCGTTTGAGAGAAACAAATTCCGTATGCGCGGCGATGTTGTAGAGATATACCCTGCAAACTCGGACGGCGATGCGATAAGAGTTGAGTTTTTCGGCGATGAGGTCGACAGGATATGCCAGATAAACGCGCTGACGGGTGAGATAGTCGCTAAGCTTTCGCACGCCGCAATATTCCCTGCAAGCCACTATATCGTAGGCAAAGAAAAAATGAAAGCCGCTATTGAAGACATCAGGCAGGAAATGCGAGAAAGAGTTGAGTTTTTCAAGCAGAAAGATATGCTGATAGAAGCTCAGCGAATTGAACAGCGCACTACTTACGATATGGAAATGCTTGAAGAAGTGGGCTTTTGCAGCGGAATAGAGAACTATTCAAGAGTGCTGGAAAGGCGTGCGCCGGGCAGTCAGCCGTATACCTTGCTTGATCATTTCCCCGATGATTTTCTTTTGCTGATAGATGAATCGCACGTAAGCGTGCCGCAGGTGAGGGCTATGTATGCAGGCGACAGGGCAAGAAAACAAGCGCTTATAGATTACGGCTTCCGCCTGCCCTCGGCTTACGACAACAGACCGCTGAATTTTGACGAGTTTTATAAGCACATAAAGCACGTTATATTTACATCTGCAACGCCGGGACCGTTTGAAAGAGAAAGAGCGCAGCAGGTGGCAGAGCAGGTGATACGCCCGACGGGACTTTTAGACCCCATGGTGGAAGTAAAGCCCGTTGAGGGACAGATAGAAGACCTGCTTTCGGAGATAAATATCAGGGTGGAAAAAAACCAGCGCGTGCTGGTAACTACCCTTACAAAGAAAATGGCTGAGGACCTGACGGACTACCTGAAAGGCTTCGGCGTAAAGGTGCGCTATATGCACCACGATATCGACACCATTGAGCGTATGGAGATAATACGCGATCTGCGGCTCGGTGAGTTTGATGTGCTTGTAGGTATAAATCTTCTGCGTGAGGGGCTTGACCTGCCCGAAGTCTCGCTCGTTGCTATACTTGATGCCGACAAAGAGGGCTTTCTGCGTTCCGAGAGTTCGCTTATACAGACGATAGGCAGAGCGGCTAGAAACGCAGAGGGCAAAGTAATTATGTATGCCGACGAACTTACGGGTTCTATGGAAAGAGCTATAACGGAGACAGAGCGCAGACGCGCCTTGCAGCAGGAGTATAACGAAAAACACGGCATTATACCTAAGACGATTGTCAAGGATATACGCGATGTTATCGAAATATCTACCAAAGAAGAAGTGGAGTATTCGGCGCGGCAGAGAAGCAAGCTTTCAAAGGCTGAAACAGCAAAGCTTATAGATAAGCTTACAAAGCAGATGAAAGAAGCCGCCAAAATGCTGGAATTTGAGCACGCGGCGTTTCTGCGCGACAAGATAGCCGAGCTTAAAGGCGAAAAGTAATAAAGCGAAAGGAAAGACCTCAGATGTCAAAAGATAAGATAGTTATAAAAGGCGCGAGGGAGCATAATCTTAAAAATATAAATATAGAACTGCCGAGAGATAAGCTGATAGTCATGACTGGTCTTTCGGGCAGCGGAAAATCTTCTCTTGCGTTCGATACGATATATGCCGACGGTCAGCGCCGATATGTAGAATCGCTGTCGTCGTATGCGAGAATGTTTTTAGGGCAGATGGACAAGCCCGAAGTGGACAGCATAGAGGGGCTCTCGCCTGCAATTTCCATAGACCAGAAGACCACCTCGCGCAATCCGCGTTCAACGGTGGGCACGGTAACAGAGATATATGACTATCTGCGACTTTTGTATGCAAGGATAGGCATACCACACTGCCCCGTCTGCGGCAGAGAGATACTTCACCAGACGGTAGACCAGATAGTTGACAAGATATGCGAGCTTGAAGAGGGCACGCGTATACAGCTTTTAGCGCCGATAGCAAAGGGCAGAAAAGGCGAGTATCAGAAAGAGATAGAGCAGGCGCGCAAATCGGGCTATGTAAGGGTGAGAATTGACGGCATAACATATGACCTTTCAGAGCCTATAAAGCTTGAAAAAAATAAAAAGCACAACTTTGACATAATAGTTGACAGGCTCGTCATAAAAGATGGCATAAAGTCACGCCTTACCGACAGCATTGAAGTCATATCAAAGCTTACGGGCGGCATAGTCAGCGTTGACGTTATAGGCGGCAAAGAGATGATGTTCTCTCAAAACTACGCCTGCCCCGAGCATAATATTTCTATAGATGAGCTCACGCCGAGAATGTTCTCGTTCAACAGCCCGTTCGGCGCCTGCCCCAAATGTACGGGTCTGGGCGTATATAAAAAGATAGACCCCGAGCTTATAATTCCTAACAAGAATCTATCTATTATGGAGGGCGCTATTAAAGCCAACGGCTGGAACAACCTCGACGACGGCTCGGTAGCTATGATGTATTTTCAGGGTATCTCTAAAAAATACGGCGTTGATCTGAATATGCCCGTGAAAGATATTCCGCAGGAAAAAATAGATATTTTTCTGTATGGCACAAACGGCGAGAAGCTGAAACTTGAGCGCAAAACGGGCTTTGGCACAAGCAGATACGAAGCGGAGTTTGAGGGTATAATACCCAACCTTGAAAGAAGATATGCAGAGTCGGCGAGCGACTATTCTAAAGCTGATATAGAGACCTGCATGAGCGAGGAAAACTGCTCTGCCTGCCACGGCAAAAGACTGCGCCCCGAAAGCCTTTCGGTAACGGTGGGCGGCGTGAATATCGCACAGCTTACCGATATGTCGGTAGTAGATGCCGACAGGTTCTTCGAGGAGCTGAAACTTACCGAAAAGGAAACGATAATAGGCGAGAGAATAATAAAAGAGATACGTTCGCGCCTCGGATTTCTGAAAAGCGTGGGTCTTGAATATCTCACCTTGTCGCGCTCGGCAGGCACGCTTTCGGGCGGCGAGAGCCAGCGTATACGCCTTGCAACGCAGATAGGCTCATCGCTTGTCGGCGTGCTTTATATACTTGATGAACCGTCGATAGGTCTGCACCAGAGGGATAACGACAAACTTATTGCAACGCTCAAACGCCTGCGTGACATAGGCAATACCCTGATAGTTGTAGAGCATGACGAGGACACCATGCGCAGCGCCGATTTTATTGTAGATATAGGCCCCGGGCCGGGCGTTCACGGCGGCAATGTGGTAGCAAGCGGCACGGTGGAAGATATAATAAAATGCCCCGAATCGATAACGGGCAAGTATCTCAGCGGCGAGATAAAAATTCCCGTTCCCAAAGAGAGAAGAAAGGGCAGCGGCGAGGTCCTCACCGTAAAGGGCGCGCGGCAGAACAATCTTAAAAATATCACGGTAGATATACCGCTTGGCACGTTCACGGCGGTAACGGGCGTTTCTGGCAGCGGAAAATCAAGCCTTGTGAATGAGATAATCTACAAAGAGCTTGCAGGCAGGCTCAACCGTTCGCGTATACGCTCGGGCGACTTTGACGACATAGAGGGCGTTGAACATCTTGACAAGGTTATTTGCATAGACCAGTCGCCTATAGGCAGAACGCCGCGCTCGAACCCTGCAACATACACGGGCGTATTCAACGATATACGCGACCTTTACGCCAACACAGCAGATGCCAAAATGCGCGGTTACGGGCCGGGCAGGTTCTCGTTCAACGTTCGCGGCGGCAGGTGCGAGGCTTGTCAGGGCGATGGCATAATAAAGATAGAAATGCACTTTTTGCCCGATGTGTATGTTCCCTGCGATGTCTGCCACGGCAAACGCTTCAACCGCGAAACGCTGGAGGTGCGCTTTAAGGGCAAGAACATTTATGATGTGCTTGAAATGACCGTTGAGGAGGGCATGGAGTTTTTCAGCAGCCACGAGAAGATATACCGCAGGCTGAAAACGCTCTATGACGTAGGACTTGGATATATAAAGATAGGACAGCCTGCAACAACGCTTTCGGGCGGCGAGGCTCAAAGAGTAAAGCTTGCCACAGAGCTTTCAAAGCGGCAGACGGGCAGAACTTTCTATATTCTCGACGAGCCGACAACGGGCCTTCATTCTGCCGATGTGCATAAGCTTATTGACGTCCTGCAAAGGCTGTGCGACGGCGGCAATACCATTCTTGTAATAGAGCATAACCTTGACGTTATCAAGACCGCAGACTATATCATAGATATGGGTCCCGAGGGCGGCGACAAGGGCGGCACGGTGGTAGCCACAGGTACGCCCGAGAAGATAGCCAAGTGCAAAAAGTCGTATACGGGTATGTATCTTAAAAAATATTTGCAGAAGTAAAATGTGCCAAAAAGCTGTTTCAGCGCCCCAAAACGGGTGCTCGGACAGCTTTTTTCGTGCTTTTAGCTAAGTTAGAGCGGCTTATTTTGTTAAAATGCGTATAGACAAACGGCAAAAAATGTATTATAATATTTCTATATGGACTTTTTTGAAAGGAACTTCCTAAGTTTATGAGGGTTATTACGGGAGAGGCGAGGGGCAAGAAACTTTTTGCGCTCAGCGGTGAGGATATTACACGCCCCACCACCGATATGGTGAAAGAAGCGATATTTTCTATAATACAGTTTGAAGTTGCAGGGGCAAATGTGCTTGACCTGTTCGCAGGCAGCGGTCAGCTGGGTATAGAAGCTGTAAGCCGCGGCGCGAAAGGCTGCGTTTTTGTTGACAGCAGCAGAGAAGCTGTAGAGATAGTTAAGAAAAATATTTCTGCCTGCGGTTTTGCAGATCGCTGCAAGGTCATAAACGGCGATGCGTTCTCTTTTGTAAATACCGCGGCGGAGAGGTTCGATATCGCGCTGCTAGACCCACCCTATCACCAAGGCACGCTTGAAAAAGTTCTGCCGCTGCTTGATGGGCATATAAACGAGGGCGGCACGGTGGTGTGCGAGCATGAAAAAGGCTTGCAGCTTGCAGAGGAGTACGGAAATTTAAAAAAGTACAGAACATATAAATACGGAAAAATTGCTCTGACAGTATACAAAACTGCGGCAAGCGACGGAGGCGAGAGTGAATGAGAAAGATAGCGGTATGCCCGGGCAGCTTTGACCCGATAACCTACGGACACCTTGATATAATTGAAAGAGCGTCTATGCTTTTTGACAAGGTAATAGTGCTAGTTTCGTTCAATTCGCAGAAAAAGCCGTCATTCACCATTGACGAAAGACTTGATATGATACACGCGGTGGTGAGGTGCTGGGATAACGTTGTTGCCGACTGCTGGGACGGACTGCTTGCTGACTATCTTAAAGAGCGGCAGGCTACAGCTATAGTTAAGGGCCTGCGCGCCGTTACCGACTTTGAGTATGAGTTTTCAATGGCGCTGGCAAACAAAAAGCTCTACCCCGATGCCGAAACGGTGTTTCTCACCACAAGTCAGGAGAATATGTATATGAGCTCCAGCCTTGTTAAAGAGATAGCGCGCCTGGGCGGCGACATAAGCACGTTCGTTCCTCCGCAGATACACGACATGATAAAAACGCGCCTGAGAAAGATCTGAACATTCATGTTCCTTGCGAACATTTTATATAGATAGAAAATATAACGGACATCATACTTTAAGGAGAAGATGAATATGAAGATCGATGAGATACTTGACCTTATGGAAGATATGCTCGATAACGCCCCCACCGTGCCTTTTTCAAGCAAGAAAGCTATGATAGAGGTAGACAAGATGCGCGAATTTATCGATAACCTGAGGTACAATATACCTACCGAAGTAAAAAGGGCAAAGGAAACGCTTGCAGACCGCTCTAAGATAATCGCCGACGCCAACAAAAAAGCCGAGGATATTATAGCCGCTGCCGAAAACAGGGCTAAAATTCTTGTTGCCAACGATGCTATAACAAAGCAGGCAAGAGAGCAGGCTAATGACATTCTCGCAAAGGCGCGCAATATGGATAAAGAGATAAAGGCTGCAATGTCCGACAACATTGCCTATACGCTTGATGCCGCCGAAAGATCGCTGGTAAAGAGCCTTAACGAGATAAGAGAGCAAAAGCAGGCGGTAAGAAACGCAGGTAAAAACAGACCCAAAGATGAATAGAAGTTTCTGCCCACTTTGAATGTGAAGTGGGCAAATTCATAACGGAGGAGACAAAGCATGGCAAGTTCTAGAAAAGTGTATTCGCTCGATAAAGGCTGGTCGTTTCGGCTGGGCGGCAAAGATGAGGGCATAGACAGCGCTCACTGCGATATTTACAACAGAGCAAAAGCAGGCTCGGCGCGTGGTGCAGCCGAAAGCGCATTCAATTCCACCGACTGGGAAAAGGTAGACCTGCCGCATGACTGGTCGGTAAAGCTGCCGTTCGATGAAAACGGCGTAGGTTCGTGGGGCTTTAAGCCAAAGGGCAGCGCGTGGTACAGACGGGTGTTCTATCTTGATGAGAGCTTTGACGGAAAACAGCTGCTGATAACATTCGAGGGCGTTGCAAAGGATGCCACGGTGTATTTCAACGGCTCAGTCCTTGGCAGAAATTATACTGCATATGCGCCTTTTACTATAGACATAACCGACAGGGCGCACTTTGGAAAAGAGCCGAATATTCTTGCTGTTTTTGTAGATGCCACCGGCTGGGAGGGCTGGTGGTATGAGGGCGCTGGTATATACCGCCATGTTGACCTTACCGTTAAAGACAAATGCCACACCGCGCAGTATGGGGTGTTCGTAAAGACAGAAAAAACGAGCGATACCGACTGGAACGTGAATATTCATACAGATGCCCGGAACACGGGCTATACAGATGAAGAAGTCACTGTAGAGGCGGTAGTTACCGATAAAAACGGCGCGCCCGTAATGGCAGCTGAAAAAAACTTGTCATTAAAAGCGTATTCGCGCAATAGCATTGTATTGAGCGGCGTGTGTGCCGACCCGTTCGTGTGGGATATAGACACGCCCGATATGTATAAATGCACAGTAAAGATACTTAAAAACGGCGAAGAGGTTGATTGCGAAGAAGTCGATTTCGGTTTCAGAACTATTTCTATAGATGCCGACAAGGGCTTTTTCTTAAACGGCAGACACGTTGAACTTTACGGTACTTGTAATCACCAAGACCACGGCGGCGTGGGTGTTGCTGTGCCTGACAGCCTGCACGAGTATCGTATAAAAAAGCTGAAAGAAATGGGCAGCAATGCCTACAGGTGCGCGCACGGTATGCCGTCAAAAGAGCTGCTGGACGAATGCGACAGGCAGGGGTTGCTCGTAATGGACGAGAACCGCAACTTTGAAACGGGCGAAGACCAGCTTGAGCAGCTTAGAAAAATGGTGCTGCGCGACAGAAACCACCCGAGCGTTGTTATGTATTCTATCTTTAATGAAGAACCGCTGCAATATACTTATGAGGGTCAGCGAATGGCAAAGCGTATGCGCGAAGAGGTTCGCAAGCTTGATGATACGCGCTTTGTTACGGCTGCCATGAACGGCGGCATACTTGAAGACAGCGGCGCAGGGGCATCTCTTGACATTGTGGGTATAAACTATCAAAGCTGGGCGTTTGACGATTTCAGAAACAAGTACCCAGATAAGCCCGTTGTGTGCAGCGAAACTACTTCATATTTTACGGTAAGAGGCTGCACAGAAACAGACCTTGATAAAAATCTCATTGCCGACTATGACGAAAATTCTTCCGACTGGGGCAACACTGTAAGAGATACATGGAAAGAAATACTTAAACGTCAGTATCTTATGGGCGGCTTTATGTGGACGGGCTTTGACTACCTCGGCGAGCCTACCCCGTGCCCGTGGCCTGCGGTATCAAGTTATTTTGGCATGATGGATATATGCGGCAACCCAAAGTCCGGCTACTGGCTGAGCAGGGCTATCTTCAAAGACGAAAAGGTGTGCAAGGCGCTGCCCCACTGGAGCTTTGACGTTAAAGAGGGCGAAACGGTTCGGGTGATGTCCTGCACCAACTGCGATTATGCCGAAGTTTTTGTAAACGGCGTATCGCACGGCAGAAAGGCTATAAACAAAACCGAGCAGGCGATCTGGGATATACCTTTTGAAAAGGGCACACTTAAAATGGTCGGCTGCGATAAAGACGGCAGAGAGATAGTCAGCGATACTTTAGTAACAGCAGGTGCGCCGAAAACTATAAAGGCAGCGCCATATAAAAATACAGTGCCGCGCGGCGAGGCTATTCCCGTTGATTTTGTTGTACTAGACGAAAACGGCATAGAAGTACCCACCGCCTGCTTTGAAACGGAAATATCCTGCACGGGCGGAAAAATACTCGGTACTTCAAACGGCGACCCCAACTGCCACGAAGCCTTTGACAGCGGCAAAAGAAGCGTGTTCAACGGCAGGTGCCAATCTATTGTCAGCTGTGATACTGTAGGTAAAGTAAAGGTTGCCTGCATCGGCAAAAACGGCGTCAGCGGCGAATGTGAGATAGATTGCACTGCGGCAGACGAAAAACCGCAGATAGAAAGCGTTAGTGAAATATACGTAAGCGGCTGGAGAATGTCAGCACAGCTTAGCGACACAAAGCCCGATCCGCACATGGTGATAACCGATACCGACATGAACAGTTTTGAGCCTGTGGGCGTTACCGAAGCGCCGCAGAAATTCTTCAAAAGCGAGGGTAAATGGGCGCTTTACCGCACCACTGCCGAAATACCCGAAACACTGAACGGCAAAGCCCCTACGCTGATATTTTACGGACTGTGGGGCGACTGCGAGGTGTATATAGGCGGAAAACTTGTGAAAACTTCAAAAGATGTGTGGGCAGCCAAAGCAGAGATACCCATAACGAAAGAACTTTGCGGCAAGCAGGAGATAACTGTGACCGTTGGCTGCATAAACCGCTCGGGCGCAGGCATATGCGGCGGCGTTGTTATAAGATAACAGGAGGTAAATCAAATGGACAATATCAAGACTTACTCGGTAAAAATGGGCGCTGCTAAGTGCGCTGTAGATCTGGGCGACGGCTCTGAAAGAGGGGAGTATGTCGGTCAGGATTATATACTTAACAAAATGGGCAGACCTCACCGCTCTATAAGCCTTATGTACTGTTACTACCCCTATGACGAACAGTGGCCCGCAAGAATTTCTCAGGCTATGAAAGATGCGGATATATCATTCCAGTGGGATTACCCTTATGACGACTATTTTACCTACAAAGGCGGCATAGGCGGCGACCTTAATGACGAGCCGTTTTGCTATATGAGAGAGGTTAGGCGGCACGGTCAGGACGTTACCCTTACACTTACAATGGATCCCAAACTTGACGATGAGCATATTATTGCTATCGCGAAAGATCTGCGCACATTCGGCAGATTGTTTTTAAGGGTGAACCACGAGGCTACGGGCAACTGGTTCTCTTTCAACAAAAGGGCGAGCTATCAGGAGGTAGCGGACTTTTACTGCAAGGTCACAAGGATCATGCACGAGTATGCGCCGAATGTAAAAATGATTCTCTGCATTGACGGCGTTAAACATAAAAACGATGAGCACATTGAAATGGAAAAAGAGTTCGCGCAGGCTGTAAGAGAGACGGATATTTTCTCTGTTGACAAGTATATGGCGCTGCACTGGGGCTGGCCTTTCGATGTTGCAGAAAAGGGCGGCAACAGCCATTCAAGAAGCGTTGTAGCCGATGTTTACGATGCCACAAAGCGTTCGGCACAGCTTTTTGCTAAAATTTGTGACGGCAAGCAAAAGCCTATGGTCATGAGCGAATTTAACGCCGACGGCGACGTTACAGGGCCTTACGACCAGTGCGAAATGGTGAAAGAATTTACCATGCGCCTAAAAGAAGAAAACGCCGACTGGTTCTCGGGCTTTACGTTCTATCAGTTCCGCGACAGGGGCAGACTGGGTTTAGAGATTCAGGACGTGAACGACCCCGATGTAGGCATAGAGCAGCCTGTAATGAAGACATATAAAGAGATAATCCACGATGAGTATTTCATGCCGTCAATGACGGTTGGAAACGAAATCTCTCTGCCGTGTACTCTGCGCTGGGGAAGCAGCGAAGACGCCGAGGGCATAGCGATACCCATACATTTTGAGGGCGATCCGCACTTCTGCGAGCTGTACTTTGAAGACGACAGCAATCTTATGATAGAGATAAACGGCAGGTGGTTCTATAAGTCACCACAGACAAAGTTTGTTGACCTTATGCCTGCGTTCTTTGAAAACCGCCTTGACGGCGCAAAAGATATAACTATGAAAATATTCGCTCCCCCTGCAAGCGGCGAGAACGACCTGTCGGCAGAGGACGGAATGTTCAACTGCTATGCGCGTATAGAAAAGCTGCCGAAGATAAGAATATTGTATACGCCGGTAGCGCAGTAGCGCGCTTTTGCTTGTTGACACAGGAGCGCAAAGTGTGTTATAATGTAATCATAAATATGTATATATTTTTCGGAGGTAGATAGAATGGCGGTCTATAAATTAAAGCCTGCCTTTAAGGACTATATATGGGGCGGCACGCGCCTGAGGGACGACTTCGGCAAGCAGTGCGATTTTGAAAAAATAGCCGAAAGCTGGGAGCTTTCCTGCCATAAAGACGGCGAAAGTACCATAGACGGCGGCGAGGCGGACGGACTTACGCTTTCGCAGCTTATTGAAAAGCAGGGAAAAGGCATTCTTGGCAGCGACTGCGAGAAGTTTGAGGATTTTCCGATACTTATAAAGCTTATAGATGCTAAAGATAACCTTTCCGTGCAGGTTCACCCCGACAACGACTACGCGCAGAGGGTCGAGGGCGAGTACGGCAAGACGGAAATGTGGTATATAGTTGACTGCGACGAGGGCGCGACGCTGCTTTACGGCTTTAAAAAAGAAATAAGCAAAGATGAGTTCGCGCGGCGCATTGAAGACAACACTCTGCTTGAAGTAACCAACGCAGTACCGGTGAAAAAAGGCGATGTTTTCTTTATAAGAGCAGGCACGCTGCACGCCATAGGCAAGGGCATACTTATTGCAGAGATACAGCAAAATTCAAACACTACATACCGTATTTACGATTACGGCAGAGTAGGCAATGACGGCAAGCCGAGGCAGCTGCATATCGAAAAAGCAAAAGACGTTACAGCACTGAGACCTGCGCAGCCTTACCCCGAAACGCCTGCCGAGCAAAAGAGCGGCTACACACAAAAGCTGCTTTCAAAGTGTGAATATTTTACTACTTATGCTCTTGATATAGACAGCACGGCAGATCTGGAAGCCAATGAAAAAAGCTTTGTAAATATACTTGTTCTTGAGGGTGAGGGCAATATTATCGCCGAGAAGACAGAGAGCTTCAAAAAAGGCGACAGCTTCTTTATCACGGCAGGCACAGGCAGGTTTGCCGTTGAGGGCAAGTGCAGAGCGATACTTACAAAAGTATGATAAATCGAAAGGAATGTGAAATATGAAGTATTACATAGGTATTGACCTTGGCGGCACGAACATAAAAGCAGGCGTTGTTGACGAGGAGTTCAACATTGTTGCAAAGGCAACCTGCAAAACTAATCTTCCGCGCCCCGCCGAAGACATTTGCGCCGACATGGCAAAGGTAGCGCTGGAGGCAGTTAAAAATGCAGGCGTATCGCTTGACGACGTTGAGTCGGTAGGCATCGGCACACCCGGCACCGCAAATTCTGAAACTGGTATTATTGAGTATTCAAACAACTTAGGCTTTCTCAATTTCCCCGTTGTAAAGCTTATGCAGATGCATATCGACAAACCGTGTTTTGTTGAGAACGATGCAAACGCTGCGGCTTACGGTGAGTTCGTGGCAGGCGCGGCAAAGGGAGCAAACGATGCCGTGTGCATAACTCTCGGCACGGGCGTTGGCGGCGGTATCATTATCAACGGCAAAATTTATTCGGGCTTTAACTTTGCAGGCGCGGAGATAGGTCACACGGTAATTGACCCCAACGGACCCGAATGTACCTGCGGCAGAAAAGGCTGTTTTGAAGTATTCTCGTCCGCAACGGGTCTGGTAAGAATGACAAGAGAAGCAATGCTGGAGCACAAAGACTCGATAATGTGGAAGATGAACGAGGAAGACGGCAAGGTTTCCGCAAGAACGGCATTCAACGCCATGCGCGCAGGCGACAAGGCAGGCAAAGAGGTCGTTGACAAATACATAAAATACCTCGCGTGCGGCATAACGAATACTATAAACATCTTCCAGCCCGATATACTGTGTATCGGCGGCGGCGTTTGCAACGAGGGCGATCCTCTCTTGCTGCCTTTGAAAGAGCTTGTCGCTAAAGAGATATACACCAAAAATTCCGAAAAGAACACCGAGATAGTTATTGCAAAGCTCGGCAACGATGCAGGCATAATAGGCGCGGCGTTCCTCGGAAGAAATAAAGAAAAGTAATTTTAAGTACGAAAGGTTGGTATACATCATGGGATTCAAAGTGAAAAAAACACCTAAGCAAAGAATTGTGGGAACGCTGCTTTTGCTGCTGTTTCTGTTTGTAGCGTTCTGCATAATCTATTTTCTGACGTTCTTCTTTACGCTGGCTTCCAACTCGCACGAGGGTCAGAAGCTCATCGAGAGCGACTGGAAGATAGTTATAACCGATACCGGCTACGGCTATCATGCACCGCAGGGAATAACATTCACATTCAAAGACAACGGACGTTTTTCAATAAAGTATGACGACGGTGAAAAGATAGCGAGCGGCTTTTATAAGATAGACGTTGAGGAGGGCGACAAAATGACGCCTTCCAGCGGCAAGATAAAACTGCTTATGCTGCCGTTCATGCAGAATTTCCCTGCTGAATGGGATGTGGGCGAGCTTCGCAGCGATATTTCTTTCAAGTATGTTTATAAAGAAAAAGAAGACGGCGCTGTTGAATACCGTGACAGCGACAACAATATTCTGAGTGATACGCTGGAATTTCAGACCACGGGTGAAATATTCAAACTCGTCCGCGAGGGTTCTGAAGATGCCGAAGCGGCAGTGACATCTAAATAACGGTAAAGATCATGAAAATTCTTTTGAAGAATATGCGCGTTGCTGACCCCATTTTGCACCTTGGCGGCGTGTATGACATACTCATTGACGGTGGCAGGATACAAAGCGTTATGCAGGCAGGGGAAAGCGAAATTTCAGCAGACAAAGTGATAGACGGCAGCGGCAGACTTGTTGCCTGTGCAGGGCTTGTTGATATGCACGTTCACCTGCGCGACCCCGGGTTTACCTATAAAGAAGACATCATCACCGGAACTAATGCGGCAAAGGCAGGCGGCGTTACAGCGGTCTGCTGTATGCCAAACACAAAGCCGACTATAGACAGCCGCGAAACTATAGAGTATATCGTAAATAAGGCAAAGGGCACGGGCGTTAAGGTGTACCCCGTTGCAGCAATTACCAAAGGTCTTTCGGGAAAAGAGCTTACCGATCAAAATATGCTCAGGCAGTGCGGCGTTATCGCCATTTCTGACGACGGCAGACCAGTTGAGAACGCAGAGCTGATGCGGCAGGCTCTTGAAAAGTCGGTGGGCAACGGTCTGTGTGTTATATCGCATTGTGAAGATCTCAGTATCATAAACGGCGGTATAATAAACAAAGGCAAAGTGTCACAAATGCTCGGCGTAAAGGGTATGGACAGAGCCTCGGAAGATTATATTACAGCCCGTGAGATCGCCTTGGCGGCTTCCTGCGGAGCGCATATACACATAGCGCACGTTTCAACAAGGGGCTCGGTAAATATAATTCGTGCCGCGAAAAAAGACGGCGTGAACGTTACCTGTGAGACCTGCCCCCACTATTTTGCGTATACGGAAGAAAAGCTTCTTGCGCGTGATGCAGACTACCGAATGAGCCCACCGCTTCGTGAAGAAGCCGACAGAGCGGCAGTTGAGCAGGCAGTCGCGGACGGCACTATAGACTGCATTGTGACCGACCATGCGCCCCATTCAAAAGAGGATAAGGCGGATTTTCTGACTGCGCCCAACGGCGTTGTTGGGTTGGAAACTTCGCTTGCCGCAGCGCTTACTTTTCTTTACCATACAGGTAAAATGCCGCTTGAAGACATAGTTATGAGAATGTCGGTAAAGCCGCGTGAAGTTTTAGGTCTTGAAAGGGTATGCTTTGAAAGCGGCGCGACTGCCGATATAACAGTTTTTGACCCCGACGAGGAGTGGACGGTAGAACCCGAAAAGCTCCATTCTAAATCTAAAAACTCGGTCTTTAAGGGCGAGCATTTCAAGGGCAGAGCAAAGGTAACCATAACCGATGGCAACATTATTTTTGAAAGATAACGTATTATTTGAAAAGGAGAAAACACCATGTCATTTGACAGACTTATCGAAAAGATAGTTAAAATGCAAAACCCCACGGTCGTAGGTCTTGACCCCAAGCTGGAGTACGTTCCCGAATATATACGCAAAAAGGCAATTGCAAAATACGGCAAGAGCTTCAAGGGCGCGGCAAAGGCTATACTCACATACAACAAGGGCATAATAGACGAAGTTTACGACATCGTTCCTGCAATAAAACCGCAGGCAGCCTACTATGAAATGTACGGCTGGGAGGGCGTGAAGTGCCTTGCAAAAACAATAGCATACGCCAAAGAAAAGGGTATGTATGTTATAACCGACGGCAAGCGAAACGACATCGGCGCGACCATGACCGCTTACACGGCGGCGCACCTTGGCTTTACAGATATAGAGGGCGAAATGATGCAGGCTTTCGGCGCTGATGCGCTCACGGTAAACGGCTACCTCGGCACCGACGGCATTTCACCGCTTTTAGAGGTCTGCCGCGAGAATGACAAGGGTATTTTCGTGCTTGTAAAAACTTCAAACCCCTCCAGCGGAGAGATGCAGGACAGACTTTTGGACAGCGGCGAGAGCGTTTATGCCGCTATGGGAGCAATGTGCGAAAAATGGGGCGCGGAGGCTATGGGCAAGCTTGGCTATTCGTCGGTCGGCGCGGTCGTAGGCGCTACATACCCCGAGCAGCTTGAGCAGATGAGAAAGGCTTTGCCGAATACGTTTTTCCTCGTTCCCGGTTATGGCGCACAGGGCGGCGGCGCACAGGGTGTTGCAAAAGCGTTTGATGAAAACGGTCTTGGCGCGATAGTAAACTCTTCAAGAGCGGTAATGCTTGCATACAAAAAAGAAGAGGGCTGCGACGAGCGCGACTATGCGAAAGCCGCACGCAGAGAAGTAATAAGAATGAAAGAGGATATAGTTTCGTATCTGCCGAAAATATCTCTTGAATAAACGTTCATCACGGGCGGGGCATTGTCTCGCCCTTTGTTATAAAAAGGAATGATAAAATGTACAGACAGGGTAAATATCAGATAGTAAGCAAAAGGGCGATCGCAAAGGGCATTTTCGATATCGAAGTTTGCTGCCCCGATATAGCCGCCGAAGCGCAGGCAGGGCAGTTCGCTCAGATAGCCGCAGAGGGTTTTTTTCTGCGCAGACCTATCTCTATATGCGAGATAAACGGAGATATTGGCACTATTCGCTTTGTGTTTGAAGTAAGGGGCGGCGGCACGGAAAAGCTGTCGCAGTTGAATGTGGGCGATCTTATCGACATTATCGCGCCGCTCGGCAACGGTTTTAAGTATGCAGACGGCGGCAAAGCGGTCTGTGTGGGCGGCGGTATAGGTGTGCCGCCGATGCTCGGTATTGCGCAGCTTTACGGCAAAAACGCGAGATCTATATGCGGCTTCAGAAATGCATCTGCCGCCATTTTGCAGGAGGATTTTGAAAAAGCAGGCTGTAAAACGGTGCTTTGTACAGACGACGGCTCGGCTGGCATAAAAGGCTTTGTTACCGAAGCTCTCAAACAAGAGATCGAAAACGAAAAGCCCGATATAATTTACGCCTGCGGCCCTATGCCTATGCTGAAAGCGGTCGCGAAGATAGCCGAAGAGAACGGCATAGAATGTCAGGTATCATTGGAGCAGCGAATGGCGTGCGGCGTGGGTGCGTGCCTCGTGTGCGCCTGCCTTACCGTGAAAGACGGCAAGCAGATACATTCGCACGTGTGCAAAGACGGCCCGGTGTTTGACAGCAAGGAGGTGGTTTTCGGTGAGTGATATGAAAGTAACTGTGGCAGGGGTGCAATTCAAAAACCCCGTAATACCCGCAAGCGGCACTTTCGGCTACGGCAGAGAGTATGAGCAGTTTTATCCGCTTTCAAAGCTCGGCGGAATATCCGTAAAAGGCACGACCTTAGAAAGACGTGAGGGGAACCCTGCGCCGAGAGTCGCTGAAACACCGTCGGGAATGCTAAATTCAGTGGGTCTGCAAAACGGCGGCGCGGATAAGTTCATAAACTATGAGCTGCCTAATCTGTCAACCAAAAACACCAGAATAATCGCAAATATAGCAGGCGCGACCATTGAAGACTGCGCCACACTTGCCGCTATGCTAAACGGCACTGCCGTAGATATGATAGAACTGAATATTTCCTGCCCCAACGTAAAGCACGGCGGCGCGGCGTTCGGCACTTGCTGTGATACAGCGGCGCAGATAACCGCCGAGGTAAAGAAAGCGACCGACAAACCGCTTATGGTAAAGCTTTCGCCCAACGTTACAGATATTGCAGAAATAGCAAAGGCAGTTGAAGCGGCAGGTGCGGACGCCCTCTCGCTGATAAATACCGTACTGGGTATGCGTATTGACATAAAAACTCGCCGCCCCATACTTAAAAACAACGTCGGCGGTCTTTCGGGCCCTGCGGTTTTCCCTATTGCAGTAAGAATGGTGTGGCAGGTGTATAACGCGGTAAAAATACCCATTATAGGCATGGGCGGCATAGCAACTGCCGAAGATGCAATTGAAATGATGATGGCAGGCGCAGCGGCTGTGCAGGTGGGCGCGGCAATTTTCGCTGACCCGTTTGCGCCGCTTAAAATAATAGACGGCATGAACAAATGGTGCGACGAAAACGGCGTTAAAAGCATTTCGGAGATAGTCGGCACTGTAAAACCGTGGTAAAGGAGCGGCAATATGAAGATAATGGCTGTTGATTACGGCGATGCGCGAACAGGTATAGCGGTCTGCGACAGAACAGAGTTTTTAGCTTCGCCCGTCGGCACGGTAGAGGAGAAAGACCCAGCTATTCTTGCAATGAAGATAGCTCACCTTGCAAACGAATACGAGGTCGGCGAGATAGTTATAGGCTACCCCGTGAATATGAACGGCACGGTTGGCCCTCGCGCAGAAAAGTGTAAGGCGTTCGCAGCGCTGGTAGAGTCTGTCACCGAGCTGCCCGTAAAATTGTGGGACGAGCGTTCCACGACAGTAGAAGCGCACGGGTACTTAAATGCAACGAATGTTCGCGGTAAAAAGCGCAAAGCCGTGGTAGATACCGTTGCCGCAACGATTATTTTAGAGAGTTATCTTGAATACAGAAACAAGAAAAAGCAGGGTGAAAAGCTATGAGCCGCTGTGAGTATTGTTCAAATTATGTCTACGATGAGGACAGCGACTGCTATGTCTGCATGGTGAATTTAGATGAGGACGAAATGTACAGATATTTAAGTACGCCAAATTACGACTGCCCGTATTTCTCGCTTGACGATGAGTACGGCGTTGTAAAGCACCAAAACTAGCGAGGTGAGTTTGTATGCTTAAAAAATTTTGCGCGGTGTTTCTTTCTTTTTTAATTGCGCTGAGCGCAGCCGCCTGCTCGAAAAGTGATAGTTCTTCTAATACTGAAAGCAGGACGGCGGTAACAACTTCGCCTGCAAATCAAAGCGAAGAAAGTATTGACGATACCGAAAGTACGCCCGAAGAAGATGCAGGCTATAAACGCGAACCTATTACGCTTACAGATCTTTCACATACCGAAAACGGCGAATATTCGCAGCAAAGCGAGTTATACACTCAGCCTGTACAGAGCGGCATGTTCTCGGCGGCAAGCGGCGTTTATGAAAAAGAATTTGAGCTTACCCTTTCGGGCGGCGAAATTTACTACACCACCGACGGCAGCGACCCTGCAAACAGCGATACCGCCGTAAAGTACACATCACCTATAAAAATAACAGACCGCAAAAATGACAAAAATGTCGTTTCTGCGGTCGATCCTCTGCTTATAGATGCGGCGCATAATAATGTAAATTCTGCGCGTGACGGCTTTGTAAGCACCGTTTCAGCGCCTACAGATGATGCCGTTGACAAATGCACAGTTGTAAGAGCGGCAGTTAAAAATGCCGATGGCACGTTCTCTCAAACGCAGACTGAAACGTACTTTGTCGGCAGTATGTATGAGCATATAAAAGGAGTGGGGGAGAGCAGCCACGCGGCAGGAAATACTTTGGCTGTAATATCTATTAGTGCGAATTTTGACGACTTTTTTGACAGCGCAAAGGGCATATACGTCAAGGGCGATATTTTTGACAGCGCGCTTGAAGAGTTTTTGAAAACTAATACGCCCTCATCGGGTGAAGATGCGCGCAGCCTCGATGCCAACTATAAACAGCGCGGCAGAGAGTGGGAAAGACCCATTTCCATTAACTTTTTTGAGACTGACGGCGCTAACACTCAGTGCGTATTGTCGCAAAACTGCGGCGTGCGCGTGCAGGGCAACTATTCGCGCAGCGACCTGCAAAAGGGTCTTAGGCTGTATGCAAGAAAAGAATACGGCGACAACAACTTCAATTACGAGGTGTTCAAGGGCCTTAAAGATGACAGCGGCGAAACGCTCGATAAGTTCAAAACGCTTACGCTGCGTGCAGGCGGCAACTGCGCATTTACAGCAAAATTCAACGATACATACTGGCAGTCGCTTTCTGGTGATCTTGACTGCGACATGAAAGCCTCGCGCCCGTGTGTGGTGTATCTAAACGGCGAATACTGGGGTCTTTATGTTCTTGAAGAAGATTACAAGGAAGACTATTTTGAAGACCACCACGGCGTGAACAAAGATGACGTTGTGCTCTATAAAGGCGATGCCGAGACTTACAGCCGCGGCTACAAGCTTGATTTGGGCGACCTGCCCGATGGAGTTACCGACGAGAGCTATTATTTTGAAGAGCTGAACAGCTTTTTCAAGTCGCATGACGATATTGCTGACGATAAGTCTTTCTACGATTTTTCGCAGCTTGTTGATGTCGATTCCGTCATGGACTATTTCGCGGCGGAGATATGGATAAACAACAAGTGGGACTGGCCGGGCAAAAACTGGTCGATGTGGCGCACAGTGACCGATGACGGCAGCGAGTACGGCGACGGCAGATGGCGTTTCACGTTTTATGATATGGAGTTTGGCGGCGTGAGCGGCTCGAGCGATGCGCGCACCAACACCATTAAAGACGATAACTATAAAACTTACGGGCTGCTCGATATGGGCACAAACAATCCGGCCGTGCTGTGTTTTGCGTACCTTATGACGAACGAGGGCTGGCGGAGCGAGTTTTATAATACCCTGCGAGGTCTGAGTGACGGCGCATACGGCTACGACAGGGCAAAGGGTCAGCTTGACTGGCTGAAAGACTGCTATTCGCCGCTGTTTGAGCAGTTTTTTGAAAGATATAAAGGCACGGGCAGCGCAAACGATGCCCTCTATGGCGGCTATGCAAGCTATCAGTGCGTGGCAGATTTTCTGGAGAAACGCAGTGGGCATATCGACAGCATGATAGAGTGGTGCGACAAAACGCTTGACAGAATGTATGGATAACATACATCGCCCAAACTTAGGTTAAAAAGAACCGGTTCTACTCATTTGAGCAGAGCCGGTTTTTGTATATGTTGTTCGCGCTTACGCGCGGCGCAGGAGCGCGTTCAACGCTCCAACTTTATTTTGGTTATACCCTCATTTTGAGTAGGCTAATAATTTCGCGCATTTTATGCGAGGGGAAAACCATAGGGATATAGGGAGTGTATATGTAAGGCAGGGCGCGCAAGGCTCCACAGCGTCTGCAAGCAGCCGCCACAAGTTTCTTGCGAAACTTGCTCCCTTCTTATCTAAAAATTCCCCTCGAGCTCTCTTTGGGCGGTCGCTTGCGACCGCTGTACCCGACACCTACGACCACGCGCTGAGCCTTGGTGGTATTTCGAGATCTCTTCGCACGGAACTTCGTTGCTTTGTGGAGGAGGCTAAAGAGAGAAATACGCATCAGTTTCGTTTGCAAGGCAAAAGAGGTCAGTAGTGCGGGAAATTGATTTGCAACGTACTGCGGAAAAATATATTTTCATATCAACCACAACTATGTATCTCCTACCCCACAGAAACGGCTCACCACCCTCACTCCGCTGGAAGAATATTCTGCCAGCGACTTCTCTTTTGGGGAGGTTTGTGGGTCGGGTTATCAAAAAATATCTAATGTCCGTACTATCTGCGTTGGTACATAAAAATTTTGGTATCTTGACAGGGATTACAGCTTTTGATATTAAACGCACTATGCAAAAGAATTATGGTTTCAGAATATGCGAGCCATCGAGCATATTCTGAAATCGGCGACCCCATAATGTCGCCGAAATAATTCTTTCATTGTGGCTTGGAGGCTAAAGCCGACAAGACACTGCGTAAGCCGCACCTTAACTCTAAACTATTCATTATTCGTTATTCACTCTTCACTAATTCTGCTGCATAAGCAGCAGAAGGTCCCTTACGCCAACTGTTCTTCCTTATAATTCAGCCTTATCTTGTCCGTTATCAGCGCAATGAATTCGCTGTTGGTCGGCTTGCCCTTGTTCGCGTTTATCGTGTACCCGAAGTACGTGTTCAGCGTGTCAAGATCGCCCCTGTCCCAAGCTATCTCTATCGCGTGCCGTATTGCCCTCTCCACTCGCGATGAAGTCGTGTTGAATTTCTTCGCCACCGTCGGGTACAATACTTTCGTAATGCTGTCAAGCATATCAACATCGTGAACGCTGAGCATTATAGCCTCTCTCAGATAGTGATACCCCTTGATGTGCGCAGGAACGCCTATCTTGTGTATTATGTCCGTAACTATAATTTCAAGGCTGTACACCTTTCCTGCCGATGTTTGGTCTGAAATGTCACCGCCTGCGGTAGTACCAAGCAAACTGTGTATCCTGTCACCCAGAATAGCATAGTCAAACGGTTTCAGCATATAAAGCGCCGCGCCGGATTGCAATACCGACTTTTCAACAAACGGGTTTGTGTAAGTGCTCGTCACGATGAAAAGCGGCTTTTTGTAGTTCGAGCGGTTTATCTTCTTCAATAGCTCAATGGCATCGATGTTCGGCATTGTGGCATCTATTATCGCAACATCGGGCGCTTCGTCTTTTATCGCTTCATAAATAACGTTGCCGTCGCTTGCCCTTGTGATAACATAGAAGCCCTGACTGCGAAGAATCTCCGCAAACACATATGCGCAATCACTGTCTTCCTCTCCAAGCAAAATTTTGATCTTACTGCTCATAGTTGTCGCCTCCGAAAAACTTTTCGACGCATTACTGCCCTTTTCGATTATTCAGCCTTTAATAAGACTTTAGTTCCTGTAATTATTTTATAATACGCCGAAAAAATATTCAAGTACTTAAAATATAACAAAATTCGACA
>CANPZC010000015.1 GCA_947589355.1 uncultured Clostridia bacterium | reverse complement strand
GCAACTATAAGCGCATTTATAACGCTCAGCGGCGCTACAAGAGAATCTACAAAAGAAGCCATATCACTTTTTGCGAAAAGGTCATAATCAGAAAACTGTGTAAGCGGCGATGAAGCGCAGTCTGTAATGGCTACGACCCCTGCGCCGCGCGAATGTGCATAGCGTATCGCTTCGATGGTCTGTCTTGAATAGCGCGGGAACGAAATGGCGATAAGCACATCTTTTTCATCAATGCGCAGTATCTGCTCGAAAAGTTCGCTTCGTGTGGAGGCGTGCACCAGCTTTACGCGCGGAAAGATAAGGTTGAAATAGTGTGTTAGAAACTGCGCCAGTGATGCGCTGCTCCTTGCGCCTATTATATATATGGTATGGCAGGTAGATATTCTATCCACCGCCATGTTAAAGTCTTGTCTGTCGGTCTCGTCAAGGGTATGGCGTATCTGCTCGATATCGTGCTGCAATACCGCATCGAGTATATCGTCATCGCCTATCTTGTCGGAGGCTATCTCGATCCTCTGCACTGATGTCAGCTTGCTTCGCATAAGATCCTGCAAGGCGGTCTGCAACTCGGGGTAGCCCTCAAATCCCAGCTCGGAAGCAAACCTCACCACAGTGCTTTCGCTCACTCCCACCGTTTGACCGAATTTCAGCGCGGTCATGAACGCGGCTTTGTCGTAATGCTCTCTGATAAAATCGGCTATGATTTTCTGACCTTTCGACATATCCGCGTACTTGTTGTCAATAAGCTCCAAAAGGTCGCTGCCTGTCTGCATTTTTAAGACTTCCTCTCACTTTTTTATAAGTCTGTCAGCTTTATGTTTAATGCTTTTTCTGCGTGCGGCGGTGGCAGCTTTATCTTTGCTGACCTCGCCGTCAAAACGCAGCATATCACCCTCTCCGATAGTAGGCGGAAGCGCGCTTTTTTCAAGATACAAAGCCTTGCCGCTTTGGCTTAAAAGCTTTACCTTGCCGTCAGCTATCTCGGAAACCGAATATATTTTACTGCTCTCTTTCTCCATAGTTTGCATCTTCTTTTTCGCACCTAACTTCAATATTTTCGCCGTCTGTACGGATAACAACGCTGCCGTTTATATCGGTGCGGTAGATATGTTTACAATGCTTTTCCAGTCTTGAAAGCAAAGATTTAGCAGGGTGACCGTAATCGTTGCCGACGCCGACTTCTATAACGGCATATTCAGCACCCACGGCAGACAGAAACTCCTCGCTGCAAGAGCCCGAAGAACCGTGGTGACCAACTTTAAGCACATCTGCCGAAATATCAAAACCGCTTTGAAGAATATTTTGCTCCTCGCTGCTTTCGGCATCGCCCGTAAACAGGAAAGATATGTTTTTATACACGGCTTTCACGCACAGCGAATAGTCGTTCAGGCTTTCATATTCTTCATGAAAACTTTGCGGCAGAATATGTATCTCACAGCCGCCAAGCTCTAAGGTTTCTTCTTTTGCGGTGTAAACCTGCGCGCCCAGCCTTTCGGCGGTATCTAAAAAATCTTCATAGACGGTATTTGTAGGGATAAGCTCATCGGGAATATCGGGCATTATCACTTTGTCAACTTTTACATACTCTAAAACATCAGCTGCGCTGCCCATATGGTCGGTATGCTGATGAGAAATTATCAAATATTTGAGCTTTTCTATCCCCTGCTGCGAGAGATACCCTTTCACTTTTGAAGCCATATCCTGCTCGCCGCAGTCGATAAGGCACGCCTCGCCATTGCATACAATAAGTTCGCAGTCGCCCTGACCTACATCTACAAAATGAACTGAAAGATCGTCGTTTACGGGCTTTTCTGAAAGTCTGAAAAATGCAGACAGCTGACTGCCGGTTATAACGCCGAAATGCATCAGCGCCTGCATGGTAAGCACTATGGCAACTACTATAATACCTATTGCGGCATATAATTTTTGCGCGCCGCTTTGCTCTAAGTTTGTGCGTTTCATTCGCGCATTGCCTCGCGCTCCTGCCACTGCGAGATGGTCATTTTTACCTCACGCGGTTTTGCGCCAACGGCAGGGCCTACTATTCCCATAGTTTCCATAGTGTCCATTATTCGTGCGGCTCTGGCATAGCCGAGGTTCAGCTTTCTCTGCAAGAACGACGTTGAAGCCTGCTGGTTCTCGACCACGACTTTTATTGCCGCTTCAAGCATATCGTCGCCCTTGGAAGAATCAATATCAAAGTCAGCCTGCGGTTTTTCGCCCTTGGGAACGGGGATATTCTTTTCTATGCCGTCAAGCACTTCTTCGTCATAAGTTGCGGTCTGCTGATTTTTAAGGAAATTCACGACCGCTTTTACTTCGGAGGTGCTGACATAGCTGCCCTGGATTCTCTTGGGTTTATCAAGACCCACGGGTTTGAAGAGCAGGTCGCCGTTGCCGAGAAGCTTTTCAGCGCCGCCCTCGTCAAGAATTATACGTGAATCGGTATTATTTGAAACTTTGAGCGCAACTCTTGACGGCATATTCGCCTTGATAAGACCCGTAACCACGTCTACACGCGGCGACTGTGTTGCAATTATAAGGTGCATACCTGCGGCTCTTGCCAGCTGCGCTATACGGCAAATGGAATCTTCTACCTCACGGGCGGCTGCCATCATCAGGTCGGCAAGCTCATCTATAACTATAACAATATGCGGAAGTTTTTCCATGCCATCTGTCTGCGCGGCAAGATTGTTATAATCGTTGAACTCACGAACCGAATTATCGCTGAAAAGGCTGTATCTTCTTGTCATTTCCGTGACCGCCCAGCCAAGCGCGCCTGCCGCTTTTCTCGGCTCAGTTATAACGGGTGCGATAAGGTGCGGTATGCCGTTATATATAGGAAACTCGACCTGTTTCGGGTCTATAAGCATAAGCTTTACTTCTTCGGAAGTGGCGCGGTAAAGTATGTTCATTATGATAGAGTTTGTGAACACTGATTTACCCGAGCCCGTAGTGCCTGCTATGAGCAGATGCGGCATTTTGCGTATATCGCCCATAACAATGCTGCCCTCGATATTCCTGCCGACCGCAAAACACAGTTTGCCTTTTGCACTGCGAAATTCATCGCTGTCTATGAGTTCTTTTATAGAAACTGTTTCTCTTGTGGTGTTGGAAAGCTCTATTCCCACTGCCTGCTTGCCCGGTATAGGCGCTTCAATTCTTACGCCCTCTGCGGCAAGGTTGAGAGCTATATCATCGGCAAGGTTAGTTATTTTTGAAACCCTTACGCCTGCGGCAGGCTGAAGTTCATACCTTGTTACCGACGGCCCGCGGCTTATGCCTACGACTCTTGTAAGCACGCCGAAGCTTTTAAGCGTTTCTACAAGCGTTATTGCACGCTGCTGGCTCTCGGCATCGGTAGCGGAAGAATTGACCTTTTTATCGGCATCTTCCAAAAGAGATATAGGCGGCAGCTGCTTAGGCTTCTCTGCCTTTTTATTATCGAGGAAAGACGACTGACCGCTTGGCTCAAAATACATTTCATCTTCCTCATAAACGGGTTCTTCGGTAGAGCGGTCAATAAGCTCCTGCATTTCCTTTGCCTGCTCTTCTATAGCCGAAAAATCAGGCTGAGTTATATCATCGCTAGTGAGGGAAGACTTGCCCTCTTTTACGCTGCTCCTCGATTCGCGAAGCTTGTCCACTTCGTCAAAATAGTCTTTCTTTGGGGGCTTTGGTCCGAAAGGTCTTGGCGGAAGAATAATATTAAGGTCTTCGGTCTGATCCAGTTCATCGACCGATGTAAATCCCTCGTAACCCATATCCGCCATAAAGACGTCGTTGTTCTCGTCGTCAAGGTCTTCGTTATAATATTTTGCAATATCTACGCGCTTTTTCTTGTTTTCTTCACGGGTAACTTTCTGCTCGGTCTTCGGCTGTTCTTTTACGGGCATGGCACGCACGCTGCGATCCGCGCCCTCCTCATTCAAAGCCTCATAAATTGCTCTGAACGGCTTGGATACCACCCTCCACACCTGTGGCAATGTCCAGCCGGAAAGCATAATGAAGAAAAACATTGTCAGCAGTATTATTATTATGGTAGCGCCGACGCGTTTGAAAACTTTCAGCAGCAGACCGCCGAATATAACGCTCATAACGCCGCCGCCTTTTCTGTTCACGCCGTCTCTGTAAAGCCCCTTTATCATAAGTCCTGCGGTCTTGCCGTTCACGCTGCCGACGGTGAGTATCTGGAAAAGACCGCTGAAAAGCAGTATTACCAAAACGCCCTGAACGAGCTTTATTATAACATCGTTGCGCGTTTTTTCGGTGGCTATCATTATCGATATGTATATTACCAGCGGCGCGTATATTATTGCCGAACTGCCGAACATTCCCCATGTAAAGTCATGCAGGGTAGTCCAGAATCCTGCGCCTTTTATTAATGTTATAAAGACTGTAAGCACGCCGTAGAAAAACAGTATAAGCGACAATCTTCGCCTTTTTTCAGCAGTAAAACCTGTGTCTGCGGCCTTTTTTGCGGCAGATCTTTTGCCCGAAGCTGCCGACGGCTTTGCAGACGAACGCTGCGATGCCGTTTTATTCTGCTGAGCCATTGCATCAGCCGTCCTTTCTTTTGTTTATCTCTAGCAGTGGAGAGTCGAACCTAAGCCGCCTCACGCCGATGCTTTTGGGCTCTTTTTGCCGGCGCATTTATGCGCTGCAACAGACCTGCCTGCATCACAATTGACAAAAAGCCGTCTCAAAATCCCTAGGTGTGAGGTGCGCAGCAGTTTTTGCAGAGCAGATTTTCATCAAGACTAGGCGACCGACCGCAGGCATACTGGCGTATGGCAAGGGAGGGCAACGACGTATTGGCGGAAAGATGCCTGCAAAAACCGACTTGGGCTCGGCTCTCCACTGCTATATGTTTATAACTACGGGCTGACCCGTTACGACTTCGTATATTGAAACGCCTATTACCGCCAAGCCGAGTATCAGCGTATATATTGCGAAAATTTTGAATTTATTGCTTTTAAGAAGCCATGACACCATTTTTATAGACATAAGACCTACTATTGCGGCGACCACAAAGCCTACCACGAGGCACAAGGGGTCAAATGAAACGTTAGATCTCACTGCATCTGCCGCTTCGAGCAGACCGCCGCCGAATATTGCAGGTATGCCGAGAATAAAAGCATATCTTACCGCGGTATCTCTTGAAAATCCGCACAGCAGACCCGAAGATATAGTTGAACCCGAACGCGATACGCCCGGCAACAGCGCAACGCCCTGAAACGCGCCAACTACCAGCGAATCTTTCACCGTTATATCTTTAGGCACTTTCTTACCGTTGCAGAACCTGTCTGACAAAAACAGGATAAGCGATGTATACAAAAAGCAGAAGCCCTCTACCATTACGCTGTTGTCCTCGCTGACGCCCTCGAAAAAGTCTTTGAAGAAGTAAAACGGTATCAGCACGGCGGTGGAAAATATAAGCATGAAGATGAGCCTGCGCTCACCGTTCATTTCTTTCCACTTGAATCTGCCTTTGAAAACGTCTCTGATAAGCGCGCCGAGTTCTTTTATCAGCGCCCATATGGTATCGCGGAATGCTATTATTACCGCCAGCAGCGTACCCATATGCAGAAAGACCGACAGCATCAGCGCGCCCTCGCCGCTTTTGCCCGTAAAATGCTGATAGAGCGACAAATGCCCCGAGCTGGAGACCGGCAGAAATTCCGTAAGCCCCTGTATTATTGCCTGCACTATAGTATTAAGAATGTCCATATTCTGCTCCTCTCAATTGTCTATCTATATCTGTTAAGCAAGTCAAGATATTCATAAGGGTCGGTAGAGAAGAAATCATCTGCCGCCTTTATATTATTATTTTCACCTAAAACATCTTCAATTGAAATTATCGTATACAGCATATCAGTACACCTTAGGTTCGCTTTCAATAATGTGGTAGAGGCACTCTATCGCCTGCGAAAGACCGCCGAGTTCGTCTATAAGCCCCTCTTTTACCGCATCTTTTCCGTCAAGCACCGTGCCGACGTCCATTACAAGCTCGCCGGTGGTCATCATAAGCTGGCGGAAACGCTTTTCTGTAATGCGCGAATTTTCGGTTACGAAGCGCACTATTCTTTCCTGCATTTTATCAAAATATGAAAGCGTTTGCGGAATACCGAGCAGTGTGCCGTTCATACGCACGGGGTGAATAGTCATTGTGGCAGTCGGCACGATGAACGAGCGTTTTGCGCACACGCTCAGCGGCACGCCTATCGAATGTCCTCCCCCGACGACCAGCGAAACGGTTGGCGTTTTCATGCTTGCGACAAGTTCTGCTATAGCAAGCCCTGCCTCAACGTCGCCGCCGACGGTGTTTAGTATTATCACGAGTCCCTCTATTGAAAGATCCTGCTCTATGGCAACCAGCGCAGGTATTATATGCTCGTATTTTGTAGTTTTATTCTGCGGTGGGAGAATATAGTGCCCCTCGACCTGACCTATTATGCTAAGGCAGTGTATCAAGTGCTTTGCGTTGTGCGAGATGACCTCGCCGACCGATTCTATGCGCTCTATATCCTCGTTCTCCGCACAGTTGTTTTCGTTTTCTTTACACATTATATCGCCCCTTTTCACGGATTATTCTAACCTTTCGGGGCGAAAATATGCTTTTGGCAATTTGGTCTGATATTATACCAAATTATATTATACCACAAAATGAAAAAAAGTCAAGCAGTACAAAACAAAAAACAGATGCGCAAAACATCTGTCTTTATTAAAGTATTCAAGAATTTTTGCAGTTTTTGCAGCCGTCAAGCATCTCGCTGATGCTTTCTATCTTCATGTTTTCATCGGCAAGGTGCAGCTTTTTAACATCGGCAGACAGTTTTTCATCGTCAAGCGCAAATTCGGCCTTTTCTATGCCTTTCATCATAGCAAGAAAAAGTATACTGCGGTAAATGCCGTCGGCGAGCATAAGGTCTTCATACTTTGCGTAGCGTATAACTACCGCCATTTTGTCAAAGTCTATATAATATACGCCAAAGCCTGTCACCTTGTCCTGCTCGGTGGCTTCCGCAACGCTGACGGTATCGCTTTCAATGCCGAGCTGATTTATTATATTGCTGTAATTTTCAATATGTCTTGTCTGCAATATCTGTAGCATTACCGTTTGCCTCCGTTCGATCTTTTCTGTGCCGCGGCTCTTAGCGCCCTTACCTCTTCGGAAGTAAGTTCGCGGTAGCTGCCGGGCTTTAGCATACCAAGCTTTACAGGGCCTATCGCGGTACGCTTCAGCCTAGCGACTTCAAGCCCCACAGCCTCGCACATTTTACGTATCTGGCGGTTCTTGCCCTCGCGTATCACCATTTGCATAACGGCTCTGTCGGGCTCGTTGGTAAGCACTGTAACGGTACATGGGAGCGTTCTGCCGCTATCTATAACAACGCCCTCGGAGAGTTTGACTACCGTTTCATCTGTAAGCATAGAGCGCACTGTTACTCTGTAAGTTTTGGTAACGTGGTTTGACGGGTGCATTATCTCGTTGGCAAAGCTGCCATCGTTTGTCAAGAGCAGCAGCCCCTCCGACTGCTTATCCAGTCTGCCTATGGGGTATACACGCGTGCCGACATCTGCTACCAGATCGGTAACGCACTTGCGGTCAAGTTCATCGCTGGCGGTGGTTATATAGCCGCGCGGTTTATGCAGCATTATGTAGACAAACTGCTTTTTGCGCTCAACATATATCCTTTCGCCGTCAACTGTTATAATATCTTTCAGTGGGTCTGCCTTGTCGCCGAGAGAGCATGGTCTGCCGTTGACTTTTACTTTGCCTGCCGCTATATACTCCTCTGCTTTTCTGCGAGAGCAATAGCCTGCATCTGAGATTATCTTCTGTATTCTTACCTTTTCCATGACTTTTTACGTCCTTTCTCGCGTCCCCGCGATGTAAATAAAATATGTAAGGGAAGCATGACTTCCCTGTCAGCTGTGGATAAACTCCTCGAGCTTGTCTTTCAGCTTATCTATTGCGCCCGACTTTTCGGTCTTCTGCATTTCTACATACTCGTTTGAGCATATATCGCAGACGTACACCACATCTTCGCCGAGCGTGAAGCGTATCTCGCCGACCTTCTCCCCTGCCGCTATGGGCGCATACACAAACTGTGGCAGAATGACTTCGCTTTTGACTTTATCTGCCTCATTTGCATACAGAGTGACTGACGGTTCACCCACCACCGAGCACATTACGTTAGGCGTTTTGCCGCCGACTACGTTTAGTGAAAACGCGCGGTAATCGCACTCGGGCGAGACGTTCACAAGCTGAGAAAAGCCGAAATTCAGCATACGGTTGTGATCCTGCCAGTCGTTGGGCGCATCAAGCGTTACGCATATAAGCTTAACGCCGTTTCTTTCGCAGCTTGAAATAAGGCATCTGCCTGCTTTATCCGTAAAGCCTGTTTTAACGCCGTTCACGCCCTCGCAGGTATCTAAAAGCTTATTGCTGTTGGAAAGCCAGCGCCTATAGGGTGGGTTGCCGTATTCAAGGCAGGCGGAAGATGCAGAGGCAATTTCAGCAAAGGTTTCGTTCTTCATGCACTCGCGCGCGAGCATTGCCATATCATACGCTGTGGAATAGTGGTCGTCTGTATCATCGTCAAGACCCGACGGCGTTACAAAGTGGGTATCTGAGAGCCCCAGCTGCTGTGCGCGTCTGTTCATCATGGCGACAAAATTTTCAACGCTGCCTGCAACTTTCACGGCGGCTGCGTTGGCGGCGTCATTACCGCTTGGCAGCAGCATACCGTAGCAAAGTATGCGCTTTGTGACAAGATCGCCCTCTACGAGCCCCATTGACGAGCCCTCGACCTTGATGGCTTCGCTGTCTACTTTAAAATAGTCGTCAAGGCTGCCGCTCTCTATACACAAAAGCGCGGACATTATCTTGGTGGTGCTTGCCATCTGGCGGCGTTCATAGGCGTTTTTTTCAAATATTACCCTGCCGCTTTCAGCCTCGATCAGCACTGCCGACTTTGCCGAAATATCGCTTTCACCAAAAGCTTCAGCCTTACCGACGGGATACAGCCCGACAATAAGGCATACGCTCAATATTACTGATAATATGCGTTTCATTTTGTTCTCCCTCAATATATTATTTATTGTTATAATGTGAAGAAGTTTACAAAACGATACGCAGAATGCTCTGGAAATTATTCCTCGTCAGAATTTTCAGACTTTTCAGCCTTTTTCTTATCGAGGAACGCAGTTACCTTGTCTATGACCTCGGGTATCATATTGATAGCGGCGTTTTCCTTGGAGGCGTTGACTGTCATTTGCAGCAGCTTTACCTCGCCGTCGGTAATGGCTATAAAAGCAAGCGGATTTATCGTTATTCCTGCGCCCGAGCCGCCGCCGAAGCAGTCTTTAGCCGAGCTTGTGGGCAGGTCGCTGCCGCCCGATGCAAACCCCAGCGATACCTTTGACACGGGGATTATGGTGGTATGCTCGTTTACTACTATAGGCTTGCCAACCACGGTTTCGCAGTCTGCCATTGCCTTTATTTTTTCCATTGCAGTACCTACCAGACTTTCAAGATGTTGTTCACTCATTTGTTAACAGCTCCGTTCCATTAGATTTTAATTTTGCCTTTTCTTCTTTTTCGCGGCGCTTGCGTTCTTTGCGCGCCTTTATCTTTTGAGGTATCCATATCCTCAGAAAGTTCACACCTGTACAAAACGCTATGGCTATCAGCGCGCTGGGTCTTACCATTACGACCGTTGCCGCATAATATTCAAAAGCGCTTTCGTTGAATTTACAATAAACTGCGACATTCTTTGCCCTTACTGTAAATATGCTGTCTATAAGCGAAACGCCGTTACCCACCGCCGCGCTTAGTTTTCCGTAAGCCATTGCGGCGTCGTATGCGTCTTCTTTGCCGCTTACAAGGCGAATATCAAGCTTTGTAAAACGAATTGTTTTCAGTATTTTTTTAACTGCTTTCCACGCCATAGGCACATACGGCTTTACCATATTTATATAGCGTTTTACCTTGGCAAGACCGCCCTCTTTGTTAGCTTTCTCGGCTTTCTTGGCGGCTTTCTCTGCCTTTTTGGCGGCTTTTTCAGCTTTCTTCTGCTCTTTGGTAAGCTTTACCTTTTTGGGCTTGGTTTCTTCTATTTCTTCTATATTTTCCGTATTTTCTGTATTTTCGATATTTTCGGTATCCTGCGCTTCTTCCTGCTCGTCTGCCAGATTTGCCTGCTCTATCATCTGCTCTATTTGCTCGTCGGTAAAGTCTGCATCAGACGGCGGAGATTTTGATTTTTTCTCTTTCTTCGGCTTTTTTTCTTTGTCCTTATCTTTCGGTGGGCGCGGATATATCTTTATAAAAAGCCATTTTATCTCGATAACAGGTTTCTCGCCGCTTTGGGCGCACAGTGTAACTTTTACAGAAAAATGGAGCAAAATAACGATAAGCGCGATTATCCCTAAAATTATATAAAGCACTATCACCGTTATCATCTCCTTTTAAAAATGTATTATACTACTTATTGCTGCTCGTCGGTCGCCGCAGCTGCAACATCATCGAAGCTCAGCTGTTCGGGGTCGGCTGTCATATCTGGAAGCTCGGTAGTTGACGAAAGCTGAAAACATCTTAAAAAATTGCTTGTCGTTTTGTAAGCTATAGGTCTGCCGGGAAGATCTAGCCTGCCTGCCTCGGCGATAAGCCCCTTTTCAACGAGCGAATTTACGGTAGACGAGCTGTCAACGCCTCTCACGCTTTCAACAAAGCCTTTTGTAACGGGCTGGTTATACGCAACTATTGTGAGCACTTCCATTGCCGCGGGCGAAAGAGCTGTGTTTCGCTTGGTTTCCAGAGCTTTTTTAACAAAGCTGCCATAGCTGTTTTTTACGGTCATCTGATATTCGCCGTCAAGCTCTAAAACACAAAGCGCCGTGTCTGCAAGCCTGTCATTCAAAAGCCTTACTATTTTTGGCACTTCGCTTTCCTCAATTTCAAGCGCCTGCGAAAGCTTTGCCTTGTCAAGCGGTTCACCACTGGCAAAAAGCGCCGCTTCTGTAAGATTTACCAGTTCATCTATCTGCATATGTATTAGCCTTTCTCAAATATCCCCACAGGTTGGCTTTTCTAAGCGTTCCCTGCGCGACTGTATAATGCCTTATTGCGCTGTTGTTCCAAAGGTTCACTTTAGGCGCAGGGCTCTTTTTGCCGCTCTTTGGCGCGTTTTCTTCTTCCTGCGGCTGATCTTCCACAGCTGCTGTTCTTTTTCTTGCATCTGCAAAATACAGCACACTGTTGTCATCGCTGAGCCTTATCCTGCCCGATTTTGTAAGTTCCAGCACTGCAAGAAACGTTGCTACCCTTTCGCTTTTATCGGTAAGTCCGTCATACAGCCTGTCCATTTTGCAGGAGCCTGTGCTGTACAGCGTTTTCATAATATGCATTATCTTTGAAGTTACCGAAACTATCCTGCGTGAAACTATAGGCTCAAAGACCGCGGCTTTTATGGGCTTTGTACGCTGCGCTCTGGCGAATATGCCCATGTAAGCCTCTCGCAGCACCTGCGGAGAATGGATAACGTTATAAGTTTTATCGACCGGCAGTTTCATAGGCTCTCTTACAAAGCTCTCGCCGCCGATATACTTTTCAGAGAGCATTTTCGCAGCCATTTTGCACATAGAATACTCAATGAGCCTGCCCTCCAGCTCTTTTTTGAGTTCCTGAGCTTCTTCGGGCTTTGGCAGCAGGCTGACGGTCTTTATATATATGAGCCGCGCGGCCATTTCGAGAAACTCCCCTGCTGTTTCAAGGTCGGTATCTTCGGCGTTGTCTATATACATAAGATACTGCTCGAGCAGCGAGGATATTTCTATATCGTAAATATTGAGCTTATGCTTTGTTATAAGGTACAAAAGCAGATCAAGCGGTCCTTCAAAGTCTTTCAGTTTAAAGGTAAGTTCTTCATTCATCTGCTTTTTACACCAACGCTTCTATCCAGTTTGTTGCCAAAGCAAACAGATCAAACAGCTTGCCGTCTATAAAACCGAGCGGTCTTGAAAGTATACCAGAAAAGAGGAGCGCCATGAACACGATGCTTATAATGAGCTGGTTCTCGGCGAGTATTCTTTCATATTTTGCCGAGGTGAAATATGAAACTATTCTTGAACCGTCAAGCGGCGGCACGGGTATTAAGTTGAACACCGCAAGACCTATATTTATAGTAACAAGGAAGTAGAAAAGCCATATCGCATAGTACAGACCCGTATTGTTGGTGCCTGTGATATAATATATAATGCCGTTTTTCATCATATAGTCATCAGAAACGCCGAGCAGCACCCTCAAAATTATCATGGAAATAATCGCCACAATAAGATTTGAAACAGGGCCTGCAAGCGCGGTAAGAGCCATATCGCGGCGGTAGTGCTTGAAATGCAGAGGGTTTACCGGCACAGGCTTCGCCCAGCCAAAACCCGTGAACACCAGCAGTATTGCGCCGATTGGGTCTATATGCGCCAAAGGGTTCATTGTAAGTCTGCCCATATATTTGGCGGTATAGTCGCCGCACCTTTCAGCCATCCACGCGTGGGCAAGCTCGTGTATCGGCAGCACCATAAATATTATAAGTATTCTTGTACCGTACTCAATGACAGTCTGAGCATCAAGATGCATACCTATTTTCTCCTTTATAATAACAGTTACATTTATTATAATATATTTTTATTAAAATTACAAGGCTATTTTAAGCATTTTTTTGTGAGAACGTATAAATTTTTTAAAAAATTGCCCTCAAAGCAAATTTTTTTTGAAAATCTCTTGCAATTTGAATTGATTTCTGTTAAAATAGTAATGTTGCATATTTTATAAATTTCAAAAGGGGGTGCAACCTGTATGGCAAAATGTGATTTTTGCGGTAAGGGTGTAACTTTTGGTATCAAGGTATCTCACTCACACAGAAGAACAAACAGAACATGGAAGCCTAACGTAAAGAGGGTAAAGGCTGTTGTCAACGGCACTCCTTGTCACGTTTACGCTTGTTCAAGATGTCTGCGCTCGGGAAAAGTTGAAAGAGCGTAAGCCAAAATGACCGCATAAAAAGAATCTGCCCGTTTCGGTTAATGAAACAGGCAGTTTTTTTGTTTTGATGAAAGTTTCAAGTCTTGTCAAAAAAAGGAAAAGTTTTCGATTGACCCTTTTTCAAAAGGGTCATCAGGGTCAAGGGGCGGAAGCCCATTGTCGCCGTCCGCAGACGGCGAAATCCCCATACATCGTGCGCTCTGCAAGAGGTGAATTTCTAAACAGTCCGGTGGACTGTTTAGAAAGAGGAGAGGCTCTGCAAGAGAGAGCCTCTCCTTTGAGAAAACCTTTGCTTTTTTGCCGCGTTCCATTCTGGAACGCCGTACAATGTGAAAAATTCAAAACAAGTAATGCGCAAACTTATTAGCACACTCAAAAAGAGAGAAAACCAAAATTTAGTGGAGCGTTGAACGCGCTCCTGCGCTGCGCATAAGCGCGATAATAATAAAGATTATTTACTTCCTACGAAACGTTCTCCTCCGTCGGTGGGTTTTCCTGCTCGCGGATAAGATCGTGATAGATTATAGCGTTTGAAACTTCTATCCTCTTTTCGGCGTAATCTGAATAATACTGAATATATTCATCATCTACAACGCCATCGTTTATCAGCGCTGTCATATTCTCCTCGGAGTAGTCCCCTGCCGTTGACTTGAACGCTCCGTCACGCTCCTCGGAATACACGGGGCTGACGTAATCTTTATACACCTGATTGCAGGAAACCACTGTTGAGAGGTTCTTATACTTTGTCAAATCAAAATAGTCGCCCGACTGGCTGTCGTAATAAACTTTATCGGTTATAAAGCTGGCATCGGGCAGGATAACTATATTCTCCTCGTTCTTTTTAAGGCTGAATATATCGGTGCCGAGCGCATACTCGCTCTCAAAACCGAACATATTGCCAAGCGTGGGCAGGCAGTCATACATTCCCATTATTTTGGTTATTTCCTTAGGCTCGCATGGCATATCTTTCGCCCAGATTATAAACGGCACGCCGCGGTTTAGGTTATACATAAAGTCGTTTATCTCAATATATCCCTCGTCGTCGTCGTCGAGCACCTCGCCCGTGAACGGGTCATAATTATAATAGTATTCATACTCGGGCTCTTTTATTTTGGCATCGTGGTCGCCGTAGATAGCTATAACGGTATCTTCCAGCAGCCCTGCGCTGTCAAGGTCGCTTATGAACTGACCTATGGCTTCATCTGCATAATGCACCGACTTGAAATAGCTGCCGAGCGTTGTACCCTCGAGAAAATCAGCTGATACTTCCTCATAAGAGCCTGTTTCTTCGTTATACTTCTTATACTTGAAATCGACCTGATAATCGCTGTAATTCTCGATATCTGTAAACGGAGTGTGGTTGGTGAGCATTATCATAGTGCCGTAGAAATTGTCATGCTCCTGCGCAATTTTCTGTATTTTTGAGATAGACTGTCTGAAAAACGACTTATCGGAAAGACCGAGACCTATAGTTTCGTCTATAACAAAATCGTTAGAATAATTGTAAAGTTTCTGATAGCCGAGGGAGCTGTGCAGGTTGAGCCTGTTCCAGTAAGAGCCGTTGTTGCCGTGCATACTGAAAGCATAGTAGCCCTTTTCGCCGAGAAGTTTCGGTATTGAGATATAGTCTCTGTCCCAGTAGTTTATTGCTACAGTGCCGCTCGATGCAGGCAGCATGGAAGTTGAGAAAACAAACTCGCTGTCCGAGCTTGTTCCGACGCTTTCCTGCGAATGGAAGTTTGAAAAATACAGACCCTCGTTTGCAAGTTTTTGCAGATTCGGCGTGAGCGGTTCGCCGTTTATATATGTACCGAGCGTGAAATTCTGTATACTTTCAGCGTGTATCACGAGCAGATTTTTGCCCTTGAAAATATCGGTATACTCATTTTTACCGTGGTTTTCGCTGTTGCTGTCGTAAAATTCCGAGAAAGTCTGCTGGCTTTCCTCATAGCCCCACACGGTATTGAATTTTGCCGAAACAGAAGAAACTACATCGCTTATCTCATAGATACACACGCCAAACTTTCCGAGTACGTATTCTCTGTTCCACTGTTTACGAAGTTTTGAAAAATCGGAGCCCTGAAGCGTTACTGCAAAAACAGCGAGGCATATAACACCTGCCAAAAGCGCCTTACCGGGCACTTTTTTGCCTTTTTGGACGTTAAGTGCTTGCTCAAAGTGCTGCGGTCTGCGCTTTTTGAGGAGAAAATGCACGACTATTACAAACGGCACCGACCATATGAAAACGAGATCTTTAAGCTCTAAGATATAGCCTGTTACGGCATTTGCCACACCGCCCAGCTGAGAGGCTGTAGATATAAGCGACAGCGATATGAACGAGCGGTAGTTTGTATAATACACAGAGTTCGCGCCACACAGAACTGCGAACAAAGCCGCCAGTATACTATAATAAATAACGCGGCGCTTAGGCTTTATCAGAAAACCTATCGAGCAGAATATAAGGCACATTCCAAGCTCGGCGAGTATGGGTCTTACTGCCCAGTAGTTTTTGACCGTGAACGCACGCAGTATATATGAATTTATCAGGCAGCCGACAACAAAAGAAAGCATTACATAGTTATGCGATGCATACCTGAGTATTTTATTTTTTATACTCTTGAGTTTTTCTTTCATATATTTATCCTCACGTTGTGTGTTTATCTATCGCGAAAGAACTATTGCACAAAATGTTTTTATACTATTTCACTAATTTATTGTAATACTTTTTGTCCGAATTGTCAACAGTTAAAATATAACTATAAGATATTCATAAGTATTTTTGTGAAAAATTCTACATAAGCGCATATCAGCGGCGCGGCGTTTTTGTGATTTTGCTTGCAAGTATGCGATTTTTTAAATATACACTTGAAAATTTTAATATAATATGTTACAATATATACATATTATATAAGGAGCGAAAATGATGGATCTGGCAAAACTTGTTGATATACTGAAAGGCGGCAGGGTGTTCATACAGATGCACAACTACCCTGACCCTGATGCGATAGCCTCGGCGTTTGGTTTGCAAAAGCTGCTTGAAAAATTCGGCATAGAGCCTGTTATCTGCTACGATGGCGCTGCCGAAAAGCTGACTGCCATTGCGATGCTCAGTAATTTTTCGATAAACATCGTACACTGCCACGACATTACCGACATGGTAGAAAGCGACAAAATAGTAGCCATTGATGCGCAGAAGCACAACTCGAATCTGACGGATCTTGTGGGCGACGAAGTGGCGTGCATCGACCACCACCCGACGATGTTTGAGTGCGAATATCGGTATAAAGATGTGCGCATAGTGGGCGCGTGCGCCTCTATAATAGCCGAATATTACTTTGCAAACGGCATTTTACCGGACAAAAACGTTGCCTCGGCTTTGGTTTACGGCATAAAGATGGACACGGCTGACTTTTCGCGCGGGGTAACGCAGTTTGACGTTGATATGTATGCGAGGCTATTCAAGTACGCTGACAATGATCTTCTGGACAGAATGAAGCTTAACACAATGGAATTTGCCGACCTGAAAGCATACGGCAGCGCGATAGAAAACATAAAGGTATACGACAACGTGGGGTTTGCGTTCATACCGTTTGAATGCCCCGATGCGCTTATTGCGATGATATCGGATTTTATTCTTGCGCTGGACATTATTGAATTCAGTGTAGTCTATGCGGTGAGAGGCACGGGCTACAAGTTTTCGGTGCGCTCTGAAAGACCCGAACTGCACGCAGGCAAGATAATAAGCATGGCTTTGGCAGGGTGCGGCAGCGGCGGCGGTCACGCGAGAATGGCAGGCGGCTTTGCCGAGGGTTCAAAGCTTGCGAGCGACGGGCTTATATCGGAAAAGGTGCGCAGCCTGTTCGGCAAGGCTATCAGGGAATACAAGGCGGAGCATGGGGTGTAAGAGGATTTCCCTTTTCATATTTCAGAAAGAATACTTCTCGAGCAGCATGAGAGTATTCTTTTTTGATGATAAATGTTATTTTATTTAGTGAATAGTGAATAACGAAAAATGAATAGTGAATAGTACAGAAACGCCTAGAAACGCATACTATAAACTATACACCACACTTTACGACTGCTTTACAGCCGTAAAATGCAGAAGAAGCCTCTGCAAGGCTTCTTCCCATTCACTATTCACTGAGCCCTTGACGTAAGTTAAAGGCGTTTCTGGTCGAGGCGACGGGACGTTGCCCCATGGGTTCAATTCGCGTTACGACCGGATAACAAAAAACGACAATACCTCTCGATTGTCTCGAGGTATTGCCATTTTTTGTGGTCGAGGTGACGGGACTTGAACCCACGACCTCTGCGTCCCGAACGCAGCGCTCTACCAAACTGAGCCACACCTCGCCGACCTAATATATTATACACTATAAAATCCGTCTTGTCAATCCCAAAATTCATTTTTGTGAAAAAATTTCCCCGACGTGCCGACGCGCATCGGGGAAGTTTCATCTGCCTTCCCGTCAAAGACGTTATTCCTCCTCTTTGAGAATATCTTTCGGCTGTGTCTTGCCGATTATCGCAAACGGCATGATCAGCGAAACTATCATAACGAATACTGCGACGGATAGGCATATCAATAATTCTGCCTTGGTAAATCTGACTATAGTAGTTTGCAGTTTGCCGCTGAGAGAAAGCAATGTCATACCTATGTATGCAAGCATGGCGGCGAAAACCACATCTATAAAAACAGTTACCGAATTTATACGCGCACACTGCCGCCAGCGACCGCCGCAGAGATATAATACTCCGTAGTTTTTCAGCTGTTTATGCGTGCTGATAGCGGTAAGGCTTAAAACGCTTATCATCGTTAAGATCAGCAGACCTGCCACGATGGGGGCGAGTATCATCACCTGCTTTTTCACATCGTTTACGGTGGCGGTGCGTATGTCAGCAAACGATATTTTGGAGTCTGAAAATTTCAGAAGGTCTATCTCTGCCTGCTGCGTTTCCTCATCTGTCAGACCGTCTTTGAACGGCACTAAAACATCTGTATGAATTATAGGGCCTACTCCGTACTGCTCCAGCTCGTCATAATTATAGATAAGCAGCGGCGCATTGAACGATTCTTTATAATAATTCTTGAAAAGATCTTCAACCATTAGTGTACTTTTAAATTTACTGTTATACTGCTGCTTGTCATGGCTGCCGCCCTCCTGAGTTGTAAGTGGGCTTATACCGAAAAACTTTGCGCCGTCACGGAAAACGCCGACAATTTCAACGTCAAATTCTTTTGTACCCTCGCGAGTATCTATCGACTGCTTTATAACATCGCCTGTTTTTACGCCAAAGTCGTTGGGCGAAATTACCGCGTGGAGAAGGTCTTTTTCGGGTTTTACATCTGCAAGCCACTTGCCCTCGTCCATCATCGGCTCAAAATTATAGATAAGTCTGCCGCTGTAAGCTACCGACTGCGCGTTGGGAGCAAAGCTGTGTGAACCGTCTGAGTCAAGAAGCTGATATAGCGCGGAAACCTCTTTGTAGTATGGGCTGAAGTCTGAAAATCCCGTCCTGTCGGAAACATCGAACGGGTATAGAAGCGAGGAGGAAGATTGCGGACTTTTTACTGTAACGTACTCTCCGCTGCCGTCAAGGACATCTGCAAAAACATAGTAATATTTGAGCTTTTGGTATATTGAGGACGATGCGAAAATGCACGCCGCGAACGTGAGCGCGATCAGTATTATTATAAAAATGTTGAAGCCTATGTTCCGCGCAAAGTCTTTTATGCCGTATTTTACTATCATGGCGCTACCTCGCTTTCAGCAGATCGACAGGCTGCTTGCGTATGTAACGCGCTATCATCACGGTCATTATCACATACGAAACTGACATATACAAAAGGTAGATATAGACGTATATTTTCGTGCTGAACGCGCCCTGCATATATATGAACAGTCTGCCGACAGATGGCAGTATCCACAGGATCCACGCGGCGAGGCAGGCGAAGAATAGCACGTTGAGTATAAGCATAATTTCTAGCGTGTATATGCGCCGTGCGTTGTTTGCGCTGCACCCTGTTATTCTGAAAATAGCAAGCGTTTTTCTGCGTTTGGTGAGGATGTAATTCATTATAAGCGCGAGGTTCACAGCGGATATTGTGGCGATAAGCACCGAAAGCCACATATTTGTGTTGTAGTAATAGATCTGCTCGTTGTCAACAAGCTCCATTGCGCCAAATTCTATCGCGGCATCGGGGAAGTATTTTTGGTAGAGCTCTTTCGCCTGTTTCAGCTCATCGAGCGTTAGTTTGTAGTTTAGGTCGGCGGCAGGAAAGCGAGTTATTACAATGCTGTCGGGTGCGCCTTTATAGGGTATGTAATACATACTTGCAAAGCTGCAAAAGCCTATGCACTCATACTCGCTGCCCTCTATGTTTACATACCATTTATCGCCCTTTTTGTAGGCAGGGTATTCAGGCTTGGTGATAATGTCATCGGCGAGCATTCCCTCGCAGCACTCGGCAGGCGCAATGCAGACCTTGTCGCCGTTTATAAATTCTTCGTTGGTAAAAGACCTGCCCGAGCGCCACATCTGATTTATCAGCATATTGTTGTAAAAGCTGGTATTAAACACGATCTGACCGCTGACATACGACATCAGAAATTCAACGGTGCGCGCGTCGGGGTCAGCTTCGGCGGCGGCAGATACAGAGATAAGGTCTGCTTTTTCACCGATAAGACCGCCAAGCTCTTTGAAAAACGCATCGTATTCTTTAGGCGGCTTCATGTACTTTTCAGGAAGCGTGCCTGTAACGTAAAGCACAGTATAATCGCTTACTTCTTCGTTCTCGCCCTCCAGCATACGGTTGCTCTCGTTTCTGAAATTCTGGTACACGCCGAACGAGAAAAACGTCAGCAGTATGCAGACTATCTGGCATACCACTATCAGCATGAAAATGCCGGTATAGTTTTTTATGAACGAAGAAATATTCTTGAATACATATTTTGCATAGCGCACGGCGTGTCACCCCCTTAGGCAAATTTGCCATATGACTGACAAGCTCTGTTACTTTATCTGCCATATTACCTTATATTTCTATTATATAATACTTTTTTCAGTATGTCAAGGGTATAAAGAAGCCGCCTTATTCAGACGGCTTTTGAGCTAGTTTCATTACTTCTTCTCTTGTCAGTGCGGTGTCGTAATCCTTATCGCCCGGGAATACTCTTCTGAACGGGTCGAGAATATAGCGCGGAAAATTTTCATCTAATACAAATATTGTATCTTCGGGATAATCAGAAAAGTCTTTATCTTCGGACATTTCGGACATTTTTATCTTCATTTACGTTCTCTCCCCACTTTATTCGTGCGTTTCATCGACTTTTTCAAGCTCTTCTTCGGTACAATAAAACAAAGGAAATCTATCATGGTTGGTATCGGTTTCTTCAAACTCTACATCACTTTCTACGAAATAATTTGTTTCGCCATTTTTTTCACAAATTTCAACTATAGTTCCTATCAGATCTTTTGAAATTATTCTTACTTTTTCAAACAGTTCAAACACTGTTTTCACCCTTTCCGAAAATGTGCTTTATATGTATTTAAGATATTATACATCATCTCGTCAATAATGTCAAGCGTGAAAATATTTTTGCAATTTGCCTTTGCTGTGTTGAAATCACACGGAAAATATGTTAAAATGTTAAAAGGAGCGTGATAACTATGAAAGCTAAATTTATAAAGACCACCTTGCTGACCTGCGCTGTTATGAGCTTTTCGCTTTTATGCGCGTGCGGTGAAAGCAACGACCATAGAATAAAACCCTCGGATATGACTAGCGGCATACAGGCTGCGCAGCCTACCGACAGCGCACTACTGACAGAAAGCACTCTGCCGACCGATGAGAGCGCGGCGAACACCACCGCACCCGAGGAAAGCACAGAGCCGAGCTACTCGGTACACCTTGTATGCGCGGGCGACAACCTTATTCACAACTACATTTACGATGAGGCGAGGGAGCGCGCAGGCGGCAACGGTTATGATTTTTCGTTCGTATACGAAAAGGCTTTGAAATATTTTGAAGATGCCGACATTGCGATACTCAATCAGGAAACTATAGTCACAGACGAGTTTGAGCCGTCGTCATACCCGGGATTTTGCTCGCCGGGGGCTGTAGGAGACTACGTTGTTGACGAGATAGGCTTCAACGTTATATCTATGGCGAACAACCACATTCTTGACATGGGAGAGGAGGGGCTTGTATCTACCCTGGATTACTGGGACACGCGCCACCCCGATGTTATAAGATACGGGGCATACAGAGATACAGCCGACATGGAGAACATTCGCACGATGGAGGTAAACGGTATAAAGTTTGCTTTTCTAGGATATATGCAGCACACCAACGGCATAGAGCACACGGGCGAGCTTGGCACACGTTTGGTATACCTCAACGAGCTTGATACAATAGAGCAGCAGATAAGAAAGGCTGACGAGATAGCCGACGTTGTTGTGGTATCGCCGCACTTTGGCGTTGAGGTACAGAGCGAGCTGAATGAAGATCAGCAGTACTGCACGGCTTTGTTTACGCAGTGGGGAGCGGACATTATAATAGGTACGCAGCCGCACACGATACAAGAATGCAACTGGTATGAAAAGCCCGATGGCAGCAAAGCTTTTGTATACTACTGCCTTGGCAATTTTGTTTCTGCCATGAGCAACAAGCTGGCATGGATAGGCGGCATAGGCGATCTGTACGTTGAAATGGACCCTGAAACGAGAGAGATAACTATAAAAGACCCGAAGATAATTCCTATAATAAGTCATTACGGCGATAATTACAGCAACGTTCAGATAATACCGTATGCCGAGTACACCGAGGAGCTTGCGCAATCGCACGGATATGAGCCGCTATCTATGGATTACATAGACGATGTATTGAAGCACGTTCCGCAGGAATTTCTTTCTATAGAATAATTGTAAAGGAGATGCACTATGGACGACAAGGAAAAAGTTGAAAGCACGGGCAAAGAAGATGCTGACAGAAAAAAGGTAGTTATAGCTGCTGCGGCGGTAGCGCTGTGCCTGATAATTCTGATAATTATTCTTATTGCTGTATTTTCGGGCGGAAATTCGGATAAGAAAGACAGTTCTTCAAAGGGTGACGGAGTTTCTTCTTCGAGCGGAAATTCTTCATCAAATGATAATTCGGGCGGTTATGACGGCGATACGCCCGACGAAAGCGGCGGCAATAGTGACAGCGGCGACAGCTCACTTCCGCCGAAAGAAAACTATGCTGACGGCTTGACGGAAAATGCCACAGAATACGAGGGCATTGAGGGCACGGGCAACTACAATTACGGAGAGGCGCTGCAAAAGTCTTTGATATTTTATGAATTGCAGCGCTCGGGCAGACTGGACGGCACTGAGCGCACCAACTGGCGCGGTGATTCGGGGCTGAATGACGGCGCTGACAACGGTGTTGACCTGACGGGCGGACTTTATGATGCAGGCGACAATGTGAAGTTCAATCTGCCTATGGCGTACACTGCCTCAATGCTGGCGTGGAGCGTTTACGAAGACAAGGACAGCTACGAACAGAGCGGTCAGCTTGAATACATACTGAATGACATAAAGTGGATAAGCGATTATCTTATAAAATGTCACACGGCTGAAAATGAGTTTTATTATCAGGTGGGTGACGGCAACATTGACCACTCGTGGTGGGGCGCGCCCGAAGTTATGCAGATGAGCAGACCGTCTTACAAGGTGACAACATCTTCGCCGGGTTCTACTGTTGTGGGTGAGGCTGCGGCTGCGCTGGCTGCGACTGCTGTTATATACAAAGATGTTGATGCACAGTATTCGGAAAAATGCCTTACACACGCAAAGCAGCTTTACTCGTTTGCAGAAAGCACCAAAAGCGACAGCGGCTACACTGCTGCGAACGGTTTTTACAACAGCTGGAGCGGCTTTTACGATGAGCTTTCTTGGGCAGGAACGTGGCTTTACACTGCGACCGGCGACAAGAAATATCTTGACAGCGCGGGCGATTATTTCACGCAGGCAGGCAGCAACTACAAGTGGGCTATGTGCTGGGACGATGTTGGCATTGGCGCGGCGTTGAGGCTCACGCAGCTTACGGGCGATGATCAGTACCGCACGTTTCTTGAAAAGAGTCTTGACTTCTGGACGGTGGGCGTTGACGGCGAAAAGATAACATACACGCCGAAAGGTCTTGCATGGCTTGATACCTGGGGCAGCCTGAGATACGCGACTTCGCAGGCATTTATAGCTGCGCTTTACAGCGAGAGCGAATACTGCCCGTCTTCTAAGAAAGACACATACTGGGACTTTGCGGTAAGTCAGATAGATTACGCGCTTGGCAGCAGCGGCAGGAGCTTTGTGTGCGGCTTTGGTGAGAACTTCCCTGTTAATCCTCACCACCGCAACGCGCAGGGTTCATACATTGACAACATGAACACGCCGCAGACCGCGCGGCACACCCTTTACGGCGCGTTGGTAGGCGGGCCTGATGCGAGCGACGGCTACAACGATACCGTTTCGGATTACACCGCGAACGAGGTGGCGTGCGATTACAATGCAGGCTACACCTGTGCGCTGGCAAAGCTTTACAGCAAATATCACGGAAAGACTTTGAAAAACTTTGGCGCTGTTGAGCCTGTGGAGGAAGAATACTCTATAGATGCGTGCGTAAACGCGGCAGGCAATGATTTTACCGAGATAAAAGCTATAGTATACAACAAGACGGGCTGGCCTGCAAGGGTAAGCAGCGAGCCTATGCTTCGGTATTTTATAGACCTTTCGGAGACCGACCCCTCGCAGGTGAGCGTGAACATGGGCTACTCTATGGGCGGCGGCGCAAGCTGTCAGGTAGTGCCGTGGAGCGGTGACATTTACTGTGTTGAGGTAACGTTCGGCGACAAGCTTCTCTACCCCGGCGGACAGGATGCATACCGCTGCGAGGTACAGTTCAGGATAAGCTCTTCGGGAACGTGGGATCCGTCTAATGACCCGTCATATCAGGGTCTGGGCAGCCAGCAGGGCACGGCTCAGCCTGTAGACACACTTGCATTTTATGAAAGCGGCAAACTTGTATTCGGCAGCGAGCCGCAGGAACGCACAGAGACGGGCGGCAATACCGCTAGCAAGCCTGACGGCGGCGACAAGCCTACAACGACCACCACCGCGAAGCCGTCTGTGCCTACGGGAAGAACTGCTTCGGCAGGAGGTTTGACTGTTACGCTGAGCGGCGATAATTCTTCAAACGGCGGCAGCATAAACATAAACATTGAGATAAAGAACACGGGAAGTTCTGATATTGATATGTCGGGGCTGGCGGTCGATTGGTTCTTCACGAAAGACGGCGGCGCGGATCTACAGTTTGCCTGCGACCACAGCGCAATTCAGGGTGCTGACGGCAGCTACACCGCGATGACGGACAGCATAAAGAGCGAATTTTCTTCCCAAAGCGGCACCGACTGCGACACGAAGCTGCGGATAAGCTGCACTTCGGGAACGCTTGCTAAAGATGCGGTATGGAAGATTCAGGCGCGTGTGAACAAAGCCGACTGGAGCAATTTTGACCTGAGCAACGATTACTCGCAGGGCAACGCCGAGCACGTTGCGGTATACTCGGGCGGCAAGCTGATATGCGGCAAGGCAGCGTAAATTTTTGCAATATAAAAGAGCAGGTACACAAAGTATCTGCTCTTTTTGTTTGTAAAGATAAGAATTACTTCTTTTTCTTCATAACGCTTACTACTGCGAGAGCAAGTGCGCCGGTAACGAACGCGGCTGTTGCAGCTCCGGTAGTGGGATTAGTTTCGGTCTTAGGCGGCTGAGCCGGTTTGCCGGTTGCCTTGATAACGGTATCTTTAAGGGTTATCTCGGTCTTGCCCTCGGCATCTTTATACAGTTTACCACAGCTGTTGCAGATGTAGTATTCTATATTTCCGTCGGTGGTCTCGGTAGCTTTCTTAGCCTCTACCTTGGTAACGTCAGCCATATGAACGAGCTTAGGAACGGCCTTGCCTTTCTCTATCTCGGTGCCGCAGTCTGCACAAACCTTGTCGCCTGTGTAGCCGTCAGCTTCCTCGGTAGCCTTAACTTCGTTCTTTACTACAATGTTTGCGTGGTTCTCAGGGTCTTTCTCGCCGACATCAAAAGTCTTGGTATCGGCAGCTCCGCAAACCGAGCAGCTGTAGTAATACTTCGCAGGGCTTACGCAGTTTGCTTTGCTTGCAAGATACTTATCAGCGGTATCCTGCTTGTCAAAGGTATGCGGCAGCTTAGCTATGGTGACCTTTTCAGCGGTGGTCTCGGTCTTGCCGTCAGCATCTTCGTACAGCTTGCCGCATTCGGTGCACTTGTAGTACTCCTTGTTGCCCTCAGCTGAGCAGGAAGCAGCCTTAGCCTCTACCTTGGTCATTGTGTGCTTGTGAGGGATATCAACGGTAACTTCGCACTTGGCAGTCTTACCGCCGTCGGCAGTTGTTACGGTGATGGTCGCCTTGCCGTTTGCAACAGCGGTCACCTTGCCGTTTGCGTCAACAGTTGCAACTTTCTCATCGCTGCTCTTGTATGTAACTGCCTTGTTGGTCGCGTTTGCAGGAGCAACGGTTGCGGTGATACTGAATGTTTCACCCTTTTCTTTGAGGGTCTTTGAAGTCGGCGAAACAGTTACGCCGGTAACAGCATTTGAAACGCTTATCTTAGCGGTATTGTATGCAAAACTTGTGATGGGTGCATCAAGCTTACCGTTAAGAAATTCTGTCTCACTTTCTACAAAGCCTACTTCATACGAACCTGATGCATTGTCATCTACCTTGCACTTAAAGGTCAGGAGAGTAACTTCGTCTTTGTTGACAATGTCATTCTCTAAAGCCTCTTCGTCGGCAAGGCCATAGCAGTTGAGTACCAAGGACTTTTCTTTGAAATTGTAATTTCCATCGTAAAGTCCAAGTTTTTCTGCTGCATTATGGGACTTAGCATCACTTGATTTTGCTACCAAAGTAAGTCCCTCGGGGATATCCAGCTGGAGCTGTACTGTTTTGATAGGTACTGTTTGCTTCAGTTTGACGGTGAAATCGATAGTATCACCGGGGTGTGCCGCAGCGGTACTTGCTGTTACCGACAGGGTTATTTCTGCCTGCGTAGTATCTGCTGCGACGGCGGCGGGTGCAGCACAAACAAGCAATGCCGCAGACGCCAGGATCGCTAAAATTCTTTTTAGCATTTTCATTCCTCCTATTTTGATATTTATTACCACATCAGCTTTAATTGCTGAACGTGTTCGTTGATCTTGGAAAGGTCAGATGTTGTTACCTTTCCATCGCCGTTAACGTCGGCTACTTTGTTATCGTAGTCAGAAAGCGCAGAGAGCTTCTGCACCTGCTCGTTTATCTTTGAAAGGTCGGCGGTACTTGCTTTGCCATCGCCGTTTACATCGCCGTAAAGTTTGAGTTCAACGTTGAGTTCAACCGGCTTGCCTGCCTCTACTTTCACGGTATAGTCGCGCGGCGCACAATTATCAAGTGAAGCTCTGACGGTATATGTTCCGGTCGGCAGTGCCGGGAGCATTACCGTGCCGTCGGCCTTGACCTGTGCGGAATAAGGCTTGCGGTTTGCATCATAGAATGTGATATCCATATCTGTCAGCACGATCTTGTCATTTTTAGCAGAGCCTGCAACAGCGGCTGTAGCGGTGCTTTGCACATAGCCTGTTTCAACGCTGACGCCCTTGTCTACGGTAAAGCTAAATCCATAATCATAATCTATCTCATAATAGTAATACAAAACGCCATTGTCTTCGCCGGGAGTTGAACTATATGCTTTCAGAATTTTCTGAGCATTTTTTATGTCTATCGTTGTGAGCTTATTTTTGGAGCAATTAAAGTTTTCCAGTTCTGAAAGCTTGCTTATATCAAGCGCTTCCAACCGGTTGTCCGAACAGTTCAGAACGGTCAGATCGGTATTTTTATTTAAGTCGAGCGTTATCAATCGGTTACCTGAACAATCTAAACACCTTAAATATGTATTATTGCTGACATCGAGCGTATCCAATGCGTTATTATTGCAATAAAGTGTGTAAAGATCTCTGTTTATTTTTACATCAAGATCACTCAAATTATTTTCAGAACAGATCAATTCGTGAAGATCAAAGTTCTTACTTAAATCAAGCGTTGTTATGTTCTTATTGCCCGAACAATCCAGCTTTTCCAGTTTGCTATTTGCTTCAACATTTATCTTGTCAAGATCGTTATAAGAGCAATCCAGATCTGTAAGACCGACATTGTTGCTAAGGTCAAGCGACGAAATACTGTTGTTGCTGCAGCGGAGGGTATAAAGCTCGATATTTTGACTTACGTCAAGCGATTTCAGATCATTTTCGGAACAGCTCAGCGCTTCAAGCTGTGTATTTGCGCTTACATTCAGAGAAGAGATAGCGTTTCCGTCACAATACAGATAGTGAAGCGCGGTGTTTACACTCAGATCGAGCGCTGTGAGTTCGTTATAAGAGATATCCAGCATTTCAAGCTTGGTATTTTTACTAAGATCTACAGATCTTATACTATTGCCATAGCACTGAAGTGATTCAAGCTCGGTAAGGTACTCTATTCCTTTAAGGTTTGATATTTCTATATAGTCGCAAGAAAGATCGGTGGCATTTTCTATTTCCAGATCTGACAGCCAGCCGTCCGCATCGAAATCATAATTCTCGGCAACTGCCTCTCTGAAGTTGGCATCAGGGAAGTTTGTGGGATTCAGCTGCACTTTTTCAACTTCAGGTCTTGCAGGTGTAAGTTTTATCCCTTGGTCCACATCAAGTCCACAGTTGTCATAATATCCGGTCTCTTCATTATAAAAACTATAATAATATGAAAGGTAATATTTTATATTGTTTTCACTGATCCATATACTGCCTCTTGATATCTCACCCTTGCTGACAGTATCAGCAAGCAGTTTGCATTTACTTACATCAAGTGCGGTCAAGTTGTTGAGTTCACATCTAAGAGTGCGGATATTTGTGCAATTGCTCAGATCAATAGCAGAAAGCTCGTTATCGTAGCAACTCAAACTAACCAACGAAGGATCATTGCCTAAGTTGATAGATGTCAGCTTATTATATGAGCAGTCTATCCATTCAAGCGCAGGGTTTTTGCTTACATCAAGAGATGTCAGCATATTATTACCACAATACAGATTTTTAAGCGCTGTATTCTTGCTTATGTCAAGAGAGGTAAGTTTGTTGTAATCGCATTGGAGGTATAAAAGCGAAGTCAGATACTCTACCCCTTTAAGGGAGGATATACCTTCAGATGAACAATAAAGCTCAGTCGCGCTTTCAATTTCAGCATCGGAAAGCCAGCCGTCAAGATCACAGTCAAATTGTTCTGCAACTATTTCTCTGAAAGTATTATCGGGGAAGTTGGCAGAGTTTATTTCGACTACTTCTTTTTCGGGCTTTGCAGGGGTGATTTTTGTGCCTGCATCTACTGAAAGCTCATAGCTATTATACCAGTCGTCCTCTGTTGTAAATCCATAGTTGTAATCAACTGCATATTTATTATCTGTATCACTATCCCCGTCATAAATATACTTATTTAACTTTCCTTTATTTATGGCATCTGCAAGTTTGCTGCATTTGCTTACATCAAGAGCTGTTATTTTGTTGCCATAGCATCTCATAGTTTCCAACTTAGTATTCCGGCTCAAATCAAGAGATGAGAGCTGATTGCAAGAACAATTCAAATAAACAAGCTCTTTATTTTTACTCAGATCGAGAGAAGTGATATTATTAGAATCGCACGCCAGCCGCTCCAGCAAAGTATTGTTCCTTACATCAAGCGCTGCTATATCATTGGCGCTGCAATCCAGAGAAGTTAACAATGGATTGTTAGCTGTATTGAGAGCGGTGAGCTTGTTAAAACCGCATTCAAGTTCCAGCATATCTTTATTATTGCTTAAATTCAACGATACAAGATCATTATCTCTGCAATTCAAAAACTGAAGCTTGGTATTTTGGCTAAGATCCAGCGTTTCGAGCTGATTTTCTGAACAATCCAGATCAACAAGTTCCTTTTTGTTGCTTACATCAAGCGAAGCGATCTCGTTACTGTCGCAATAAAGCCAGCCAAGCTTAGTATTTTTGCTCAGATCAAGCTCGGATATTTTATTGCCCGGACAGTCGAGAGTATTAAGCTCTGTACATTTGCCTATATCAAGCGAGGTGATATCATTGTATCTGCAATGCAGTTCTTCAAGCTTAGTATTGCCGCTCAGATCCAACTCTGTAAGACTGTCAAGAGAACAGTCAACATAAGTTAACTTCTTGTTATTGCTCAGATCGAGCTCATAAATAGGATTGTTTGAACAATCCAAAAATGTAAGCTCCATGTTTCCTCTCAGATCGATCTCTGTGAGTTCACAGCTTTCAATATACAGATATGCCAGCGAAGTGAAATACTCAATGCCTTTTAATGAAGTAATAGAATCATAAGAAAGGCTAATTATAGTTGTATCACTTATTTCCTGCTGAGTAAGAATACCGTCATCGTTATAGTCGCACTCCCAATCAACATAGTTTCTGAATGTCTCATCGGGAAAATGCTCCTCATCAATGGGTATGCCGTCCTCCGCGTGTGCGGTCAATGACAGAATGTCCGTCAGGGCGGAGCTGCCTACGGTCGCCATGCCTGTTGCGCTTATGCACAGCGCTGCGGCACAGGTTGCTGCCAGAATTTTTTTCAGCATTTTGATTCCTCCTAAAAATTCTTAAATTTATTACCACATCAGCTTTAATTGCTGAACGTGTTCGTTGATCTTGGAAAGGTCAGATGTTGTTACCTTTCCGTCGCCGTTTACATCGGCAACCTTGTTATCATATTCTTCCGGCAGATCGTTGAGTTTCTGAACCTGCTCGTTTATTTTTGAAAGGTCGGCGGTACTTGCTTTGCCATCGCCGTTGACATCGCCGTATAACTTTAGCTCGACTTCTATTTCAACGGGCTTGCCGCTTTCTACTGTTACGGTATAGTCGCGAGAGGGGCAGTTTTCAAGAGATGCTGTAACGGTGTACTCCCCTGCCGGCAGCGAGGGCAGCATTATTGTGCCGTCTGCCTGTACCTGCGCGGTATAAGTTTCACCGCTTTCATCTTCAAAAGTTATGCCCATATCGGTGATGTCAACATTGGGGTTATTCTGCATACCCGAAACGTCTGCGGTGCCGGCTTCGACTTCCTGTGCAACAGTCTTTACGTTTACTTTACACTCAGCGGATAAACCATATTCGGTAGACGCTGTAATTGTCGCAGTTCCCTCACCTATTGCTGTTACGTTGCCGTTTTCATCTACATCTGCGACCGACTTATCGGAAGTTTTCCATGTAATCTTATCGGTTGCGGCGGCAGGTACAAGTGTTGCGGTAAGCTGATATTTACCGCCTACATCAAGTTCGAGAAGCTCATCGGAAATGGTTATTTTTTCAGCGTGCGGCATAGTTACTGTAACTTTACACTCGGCTGACAGACCGTTTTCTGTTGAAACTGTAATTGTCGCAGTTCCCTCGCCTATTGCTGTTACGTTGCCGTTTTCATCTACATCGGCGACCGACTTATCGGAAGTTTTCCAAGTTATCTTATCTGTCGTTTCTAGCGGATAAACACTATATGGTATTTGGTATTCATCGCCGACTTTAAGATCAATAGATTCTTTACTTATAACAATATCTTCGGCATGGCACGGAACAGATATTACACATTTAGCAGTAACGCCGCTTGAGGAGGTCACAGTAAGTTCGGCTTCGCCAAATTCATATTGCATGATCTCTACTTTGCCTTTTTCATCAACGGTAAATATATCTTCGTTGCCGGATCGGAAAGTAAGAATATCGGTACTGAAAGACGGCTCTATCTCAACAGGGATATAGAAGTCTTCATAATAGTTAGCATATTTTTCGCTTAATTTGCATTCGATACTTTCAGGAAGTGTAATTTTTGTTACGGGCACTTCTTTTTCAACGAATTTTATGCCCTTTTCGTTGGCATACTCTTCGGCATAAGTACCCTTTACGCCGTAAAATGTAGTCTTTTTGGGGTATGAGAAAGCAGTGGTGTCTATACTTTCAACCGAACGGCCGATATAAACGCTTGTAAGAGAAGTATCATCAGCAAACACATATTCACCTATTGATTTTACACTATAAGGTATATACAATTCTTCAAGGGCAGAGCAACCGCGGAATGCTTCTCGGCTGATTTCTGTAACAGAATTTCCGAGATCTATATCTGTCAAAGATTCACAATTAGCAAAGGCTCTGTCGTAAATCTTTTTCTCAACGCCTGTAGCTATTGTGACCTTTTCAAGAGAATTACAGTTTTGGAAGCACCAATCACCTATATACTGCACGGTTAACGGAATATAAATCTCTGTCAATGACTCGCAGTTTTCAAAGTCGCTCCAACCCAAATGGTCAAGGGTATCGGGCAATGTAATCGACTTTAAGTTCTTGCAATTATAAAAAGTTCCGGTCTGAAAGATCTGACCGCCGCCAACATATGTAGTTACACTATTTGGAATAACTAAATCTTCAAGAGAAGAGCAATTAGCAAACACTCCGTCAGCAAGATATGTAACGGTATCGGGAATATCAATATGTTCAAGACTTTCGCAGCCGTCAAAGGCATTAGATCTTAATTCAGTCAGTCCTTTTGGAAGTGTGATCGAGGTAAGTGCCTTGCAGTTGTTAAATGTCTTTTCTTCAATAGTAGTTATATTTTTGGGTACAGATATACTTTGCAATGATTCACAGTTGCTAAACACAGAATCTTCAATTTTTTCAAGTCCATCAGGCAGAGTTATATCTTTCATATTTGTACAATTATAAAATGCACCATAATCAATGGTTTTAATAGAATCAGGAAGAGTAATATCAGTTATACCTGTACAGCCGGAAAACAAATATTTTGGTATATAGGTTCTTCCTTCTTCAAAAATAAAGTTATTAAGATTATCACAGCCCTCAAACGGACCGGTATTATCACTTCCCGACAGCTCTTGCAAAGAAACAGGAATTTTTATAGAAGTAAGTGAATCACAATAGCCAAAAGATTCATTTCCTATTGTAGTTAAACTATCAGACATTCTTACACTATTTAAAGAAGTGCAGCCTGAAAAAGCATCATTGTCAATGGCAGTTACTGAGTCAGGTATATAAACGCTTTCAAGGTTTGTACATTCATAAAAAGAGTAAGACTCAATTTTTGTAACTGTATCAGGGATAGTAATAGATGTAATACCTGTACATCTGCAAAACATTCCATACGGAATCTTTTTAATACCCTTTTCAAAACTGATGTTATTCAGCTTATCGCAATTATAAAATACACCATAAGAACCAACATATGCTGTTTCCAATGATTTTGGAATTTCTATTGCCGTTAAAGATGTGCAATTGCCAAAAGATCTTTCACCCATAAATGTCAAAGAATCAGATAATTTAACACTACTAAGATTGATACAATCCAAGAAAGCCATCATTTCAATGCTGGTCACCGTATCAGGTATGACAACACTATTTATAAATGAATTGCCATAAAAAGCGCCGTCACCAATAGTTGTGACCGTTTTATTATTTATCTTAGATGGGATAGTTACCGAGGCAGAAGAACCTGTATAACCGGTTATGGAGATGTTTCCGTCTTCAAGCACCTCATAGTGGTAATCGTTGAAGACAAGCTCCTCCGCGCTGGCAGTTATTGACAAAATGTCAGTTAGGGCGGTGTCACCGATGGTCGTTATGCCGGTGGCGCTTATGCACAGCGCTGCGGCACAGGTTGCTGCCAAAATTCTTCTCATTTTCATAATTATACTTTCCTTTCATATAAATTGTCGTTTTGTGGCTGCATAACCGAATTTTCTGCGTACACAATATACCTATCATATATTATACCACTATGCGAAATGCGTACAGAAATATTCGATAATTCGAGTAAAATCAGCTTTTGCAACATTCTGCGCGACCACTAATAAAATTTTTATATGCACTCGTAAAGTCGTTCCAGCTGCCTGCGCTTCGTCTCCATATCGGAATGAACATACCTCTCCAGCGTTATTTTCACGCTTGAATGCCCCAGCAGCTCGCTGACCGTTTTTACATCGATGCCCAGTCTTATGCACTCGGTCGCAAACGTATGCCGCAGCACGTGAAAATTTTTATACTCTATGCCTGCATTTTTCAAAAATCGCTTGTATCTGTACTGGTACGTTCTCGTTTCTGCGTACTTTTTCGCACCTGTAAGAAAATAGCAGTCGCCGCTGCACTTCATATTATTAAGCCTGTCAAACATAAATGTCGGTATGGGTATATCCCTCACCGAACACTCGCTTTTCGGTTCTGTAACGGCAACAAAAGTACCGCGATCTTTGTCGGGATATTTCATTCTCTGCAAAGTTTTGTTTACGTGTATAACGCGCTTTTCAAGGTCAATATCCTCCCACCGCAGAGCGCACAATTCTCCTATGCGCACGCCCGTATAAAGCGCAAGCAGTATGCCTACATCTTCATCTTCCGAAGTCATAGCCGCGCGGCGGATTTTTGCCATTTCTTCATGTGAAAATATTTGTATCTCTTTACTGCGGCACTTTGGCTGAGATACGCCTTTTGCAGGGTCGTCAAAGTGAAATTCCCTCGCACCGTAAGCAAAAACCGACTTCAGCATAACAAGCACCGCCTGCACGCTTTTGGGCGAAAGCCCCTCGCCGTCGCACCTGCCGCTTTCAAGCAGGTCGGAGACAAATCTGTTTATCATGAACGACGTTACACGGTAAACTTTCATATCGCCGAAACGCTCTTTTACATGGGTTTTGTACATTGTCTGATATGTCACATATGTTGAATTTTTAACGCTGTTTTTGCGTGCTGCAAGCCATTTTGAAAACAGCTCGTCAACGGTGCGCGGCGCATTTTTGGTGTACATACCGCACCTTGCCAACGCCAGTTTTTCGGCGCAGTCAACATATGTGTGCGCGTAAACCGATGTGTAAACCGCGCCTTTTTCGCCGTATGCCGAGATAAACCGTCCCTCCCATCTGCCGTCTTTTCTCTTGTGGATATTTTCGCCTCGTCTCATGGTCAAACCTCCTAAAATTATGTAATTTCAGTATACACCCTGACCACAATTTTGACCATTTATAAAATTAAATCTGTCGTTTAATTCACATAAAGCGGCATAATTGCTATGGCAACTATGTTTGACTTTTAACATTTTACAAGTGTGCTGCCTTAGTTTAGTTATTTTTGCACAAACCGCACGATGATTTTTAGTCATCAATGTTGAAATTTTACTTGATTTTTATTTCGTATAGTGGTATATTTACAAACAAAAAGCGACCCTTTAAGGATCGCTTTTGTTATTTAAGATGCAGGTCATTCTTCTTTCAGAACCTCTTTCGGCTCGTTTGAACCTATGATAGCCAGCGGCATTATCATTGACAGCGCGAGGTAGAGCGCTATAACTCCTGCGCATACCCCAAAGTGCCACCAACCGAACGAAATGACTGTTTCTTTCAGCAGCGTCATCTTGCCTATTATCAGCACCGCAGCCGCAAGTATGCTTGCTATACCGCAGGTTATTGCGCTGTTTTTAAGACTGCGAAGCGCGCAGGTGCGCCACCTTGCGCCACAGATGTAGAAAATAGCATAGTTTCTAAGCTGCCGTTTGGTGTATATTGCGCTGATAGATACCGTTGAAATTATCGTCAGTATGAAAATACAAACTGCTATCGGGAAAAGCGTGTACATCTGCTCGTAAATGTATTGCATACTGTTTTTGCGCACTTGCGAAAGCTTTATGCTTGGTATTTTAGCGGTATAGAGATTATTGCCGATCTGTTCATACTGCTCGTCTGTCATATTGTCGCAAAGCACAAGCTGCACGCCGCACAACGGAGCATTTGAACCATAGCAGGCATACTCGTCCGATATTTTGGACAAAAACCAGTCGTTGTCTTCAAAGCTGTCAACAAAAGTACCGTAAAGCGCATTATAGTCCGAAAGCTCAAAGCTGCTGCCGAAAAAGCCTGCAACGCTTGCTTTGTCTTTAAGAACGCCGACCACTTTATACTCGGCATGGACTATCTTGTCAGGCTCTCCCGTCACTTCGTTATAACTCATAGTTACATCATATGATATGGTATCGCCCACTTTATAACGACCCTCACATGATGTAACAACAACAGGTATACAGCCGTCCTTTTCATATGTAATATCGGTATCAGTAAGCCACACGCCCTGTGCAAGCGGAGGTTTATAAGCCGTGAAGATCTCATCGGGATATGCTATACCCTCTATTGTCTTATCGCCGTCAATTGCCACCACCCACTGACAGGACAGATATTTTGCATCACCGACTGTCTTTTCAAGATCCTCCGGGTATGTTGACAAGTCTGTAATGCTAGTCATATAACCTTTGCTCTCAATGTATTTTTCAAACGGCGCATACATTGAATACCTTGAAGATATTGCGGAAACTATAAATATCATCATAGACAATACAGCGGCTATCTGTATTATTTCAAAAAACTTCATCAGCGGCGATCTGCCCGAAGTTCTGTGGGCGTTTTTCATATCTTTAAGGCTGTGCTTCCTTACCGTTGAAATTATCATAATAAGCATTACCGCTAAAGATGCGCCGACATACAGACCAAATACAGCGACATACAGCTTAAAACTGTATGCTTTTGACATTTCGGGGAAGATAAGAGCCAGCCGCGGCATTATAAGTTTGTGGTAGATAAGCTCGGTAAGTGCGAACAGCGGCATATTTATTACCATACATTCAAGCAGATAAGAAATTATAGCCTTACCTTTGGTGCAGCCGCAGATACGCATTATTGCAAGCTGTGAAGTGCGTTTTTCAAGAATATAGCGATAAAGTATTGCCATATTTATTGCGGCAAGAACGGCTATTACTACCGATATGAGCATAACGGTGCGGTAGTATTGAAGCTGCGTTACATCTGTAAAACGTATCTCCTGCAAAACTGCGGTGTCAGCAAGGAAGGTGCTCACGCATTTTTTGATATCCTCATACTGGCTATGTGTTACGGGCTTATCAAAGTACATTCTAAAACAGGTGCGCCGTGTGTCATTGTCGCCAGGTGTATAGTGTATCTGAGCATTATCGGGTATGGCAGTTATAGGTATCATTATATCTGCAATAGCGGGCATTTCATCGTAAGGTACTACTTTTGATATCCTGTATTTTTCTCCGCCGATAAGTATATATTTTGTATCTTCGGGCAGAGTTCTTACCCTTACATCAAGAAATTTACCACCGATAAGATATTGCTCTCCGACAGGCTTGGAAAACATCTCTTGCGAAACAACTACTGCCTTTTCGCCGGCGGCATACTGCTGAGTCGTAAAGAACTTATCACCAAAGGAGTCAACTATATTGTTTCCCGATGCATGAAATGCCGTCAGAAACAGCTTGTAATCGGCACTTGCATCATCACTGTAATAATAGTCTTCGGTGTTTTCAGGTGTAAACTGCGGCATCATGTAGTCGTTTGCTTCCTCTGCGCTGATGCAGGTCGTAACATCGGCAAGCGGCGTTTCAATAAGAAGCGCCATTTCGACCGATGTAAGATTTGCCTTTGTTTCGTCTGAAAGACCGCGCACCATATTTACCACCATTTGCGGCGTGGTGTCTGAAGCGGTATGTACCTGATACTCGTCAATATATCTGCGGTCATCATTGTCAACAAACACAGATAAAGAAGTTATTTCCTCCTCTGCCTTGCTTGTAGCGACTGTTTGGTGATAATTCTGATAAAGCCCGTATGAAAAGCATATAACAAGGCATGAAACAACTATGTTTAGCACCAAAAGCAGCGACAACAGCCGTTGCTTTTCAAACATATTTTTCAAATCTTTTCGCATAATGGAAAACATTTTTCTTCCTCCTTTTAATCTTCTTTGAGAACCTCTTTTGGCTGGTTAGAGCCTATTATCATCAGCGGCATTATCATTGACAGCGCAAGGTAAAGAATTATCACCAAAGCGCATACCCCAAAGTGCCACCAACCGAACGAAATTACTGTTTCTTTCAGAAGCGTCATCTTGCCTATTATCAGCACCGCAGCCGCAAGTACGCTTGCTATACCGCAGGTAATTGCGCTGTTTTTAAGGCTTCGCAAAGCGCAGGTGCGCCACCTTGCACCGCAGATGTAGAAAATAGCATAATTTCTAAGCTGCCGTTTTGTGTATATCGCGCTGATAGATACGGTAGAAATTATTGTCAGAATAAATATACAAACCGCTATCGGGAAAAGCGTGTACATCTGCTCGTAGATGTACTGCATACTGCCTTTCTTCACATCTTCCAGCGGCATTACCTTAAACTTTTCAAGCAGCTTGTTTTTGTGCTGCTCCAGCTGCTCGTCGCTTTCGCCGTCGTAAAATACAAACTGCGTTCCCCACACCACGCTGCTGCTCTTAAAGCAGGCATATTCGTCAGAAAGCCTTGTCAGAAGCCAGTCATTTTCTTCAAAGCTGTCGCTGAAAACATTGAATATATCCCTGCAATCGCCATATTCCATGGGCTTATCCAGAACGTAAGAGGCAATATTCACCTTGTCTTTCAGTACGCCTATTATTTTGAATTTTGCTGTAACGGTTTCAGTAGAATTGCTTACGGAGTTATAAATATCATAATCCTGAGAGAGAACGTCGCCAACTTTGTACCGTCCGCCGCAGGAGGTAATAACGGCAGGAATATAACCGTTCTTTTCATATGTATCATCGCTGTCTGACAGCCATACGCCTTCTTCAAGGGGCGGAGCATAGCTTTCAATAAACTCATCGTCATACGCGATACCGCCAAAATCAACATCGCCTATCACGCGCGACGTGATCTGACAATTTATCATATCATCGCTGCCGGCATATTCTTCAAAATCCTTGTCGTATGTCATGGGATCTGTGGCGATAACCATGAAGCCTTCGCGTTCAAAATATTTTTCAAACGGCAGATACAGATCATACCTTGAAAGTATTGCAGATACTATCAGTACCATCATAGTAAGCACAGCCGCAAGCTGGATAACTTCAAACACTTTCATAATGCCGAACCTGCTTGTTGACCTGTTCGCGCTTTTAAGAGCAACAAGGCTGTGTTTGCGCACCGTAGCTATTATCATATAGCGCATTATTATCGTAGATGCGCCGATATAGATAGCGAATATCACAGCGTAAAGAGCGAAACTGTACGCCCCTGCCATGTTCGGGAAAAGAGAAGCGAGCCGCGGCATTATCAGCTTGTGATACAAAAGCTCTGTAAGCGCGAAAAGCGGCACGTTTATAACCAGACACTCTGCAAGATATGTGTTTATAGCGGTCATTTTTGAGCAGCCGCATATTCTGAATATTGCCAGCTGCGACGAACGTTTCTCAAGTATGTAACGATAGAGTATTGCCATGTTTATTGCAGCCAGCACGGCAATAACTACCGATATGAGCATTATTGTTTTGTAGTAGTATATTTCCTTTGCATCGGTAATTGTGATATTTTCAACGTAAGCGCCGCCGCCCAGTATGTCAACGCACGATTTTATATCTTCATACTGCTTGCGTGTCATAGGCTCTTTAAACGATATGCTTAAAGGGTTGCGCGTTGTCAGGCCAAAATCATAGTTTCCTAACATAAGTCCGGCTTCATCGGGCACAGATTCAACAGGTATCCATACAAGATCGGGATGCGGCGCTTTGTAGACATTGTAGCTCTCACCGTTTATCAGCACAGACTCTGTATCCTTTGGGATAACTCTGAACGTCCAGTTCACATCAAACGGGGTAGCCTCCGAAAAGCTGTATGTCGGGTCAAAATAGTTTTCACTCAGCACTATCTTCTTTACTCCGTTGCCGCGTTCTTCTTCGGGAATAAAGTTAATATACCGCCCGTCCTCGGTAAACTTGTCGCCCTCGATGCCGAATAATGCAAGCGTTTGAAAATAGAAAGGGGCTTTATCGTCGCTGTAGAGATCATCAGGGTTTGCTACGGCCGTACTGCCGCACTCATAAGTCAGCGGCGAGGACACTACAGGTCTCGATGAAATATGATCTATATTTTTCCTTGTATCGATATCCAGCGCCAAAGCAAATTCCTTTACCCTGCCAAATGTTATATCGGCAACGAATTTTACATCGGTCTTTTCGTCGGGCGCAACGAAATTTTCGCTGTCAACAAGTATGTTCAGATCCGTTGTTCCCTTTTGCTCGCCTTCCTCAACTATCATGTTGTAGTTTTGGTAAAGCCCGTATGAAAAGCATATTACAAGGCATGAGATGACAATATTCAGCACCAAAAGCAGCGACAAAAGCCGCTGCTTTTTAAATTGCCCCGTGAGATTTTTGAATACCATTTTAAACATAAACAGTCCTCCTTAAAATTCATTCAAAAAGGCATAATTCGCCTTAAAGAAATTTTCTTTTCAACAAAAAATGCTTTCACTTTTATGTACACGGTCAGCAGGTTTTATGTTACAAAAAAATTTCAAAATCAGCGAAATATACAAAAATTCAATGTATAAAGACGCATTATTCGACAATATATACAAAAGAGCAAGGCGAAAGGCGTTCGCAGAATTTTTTCCGTTCATTTACAGGCGGCGCATGGTATAATCAATTCGTAAGCTGAACACGAGACGACACGAAAGGGGTAATACATATGCCAAACAAGTACATAGTTTTCGAGGATGCGCACGGCACGCACGAACTTGCCGTAGGGTCTCTGCTGGCGGCAGACGGCAAACTGTACCTCAGCGGCGCTGTTGACAGCGAGAGCGCTGAAGACATCATCAAAAACATGATATACCTCTCACAAAACAACATACCCATAACGCTGTTTATTGACAGCCCCGGCGGCGAGGTACGCTCGGGTCTTGCCATCATAGATATGATGGAGATAATAAGCAAGACCACGCAGATAGATGTTATCTGCACGGGCAAGGCATACAGCATGGCTGCTGTTATTCTGGCGGCAGGCAGCAAGGGGCACAGGCATATGCTTCCGCACGCGCAGGTGCTCATTCACGAGCCGCTTATAACGAGCGGCGGCGGCAGTGCAAGCTCTGTGAAAAGCACGGCAGAATCGCTGCTGGCAATAAGAGACATAATGAGCGAGATGCTCGCAAAGTACACAGGCAACACCGTAGAGAAGATGAACGAGATAATGCACGGTGATACATACTTAAACGCAAAAGAAGCGATAGAACTTGGCGTTGCAGATGATGTTACCATGACATTATGACCACGAAAGGAGCCAAAGCACATGAAGATCATAAGAACCTTAGAAAGAAAACAGACACAAGACACAGGCTATCTTGTAATGCCTGACGGCAGCAAGAGATCCCGCGATTGCCGCGTTACGGGGCTCAACAACAACGTAGCGGTGGTCGGGCCGTCGGGCTGCGGAAAATCGACCGTAATGGGGGTGCTGAACATCTTAGAGCAAGACGGCAGCCTTGTTATCTCCGACCCAAAGGGTGGTTTATACCGCTCTATCAGCGATATCCTCGTGGACAGAGGTTACATAGTCAAAAAGCTCGATCTCACCCACCCCGAGAACTCGGCACACTACAACCCTATAACACGCGTTCAGACCTCGCAGGACATAAAAAAGCTGGCGCAGCAGATAGTCTTCAACGCCTACAGCAAAGAGAGCACTGCCTCACGCGACCCATACTGGGAACGCAACGCACAGGTAATGCTCACGGCATTTTTGACCTATATGCTCGAAAGCGATCTTCCGCGCGAGAAGATGACCCTTACCACGGTAATGGAAATGCTCGGCGACTTCACGGCTTACGAGGAAGAGGACATCGACAAGCTCAGAGACAAACCCGTCTACCGCGACTTCATAAGGCTGCGCGATGAGGCCGAGGAAAACGGAGAGGTCAGCAGGGCTTGGAAGCTCTTTAGTCCTTTTGTAGGTTTAAGTTCTAAAACTCTCTCATGCATAATAACAACGCTGACAGCGATACTCTCGGTGTTTGACAGCAACGAACTTTCGCAGCTTTTTTCCGGCAACGACATCTCTTTCAAACGGCTTGCCAACAGAAAGACCGCACTGTTCGTGATAACCTCCGACACCGACCGCTCGAACGACATACTTGCGAATATTTTCTATTCGCAGGCTCTGGGCGAACTGTGCGACTATGCAGACAACAACTGCAAAGACGGCAGACTGCCGCGCTCCGTGACATTTTTGCTGGACGACTTTGCGACAAACTGCTGCATAGCGAACTTTGACAACATAATAAGCAACATCAGAGCGAGAAACATCTCCGCCATGCTGATGCTGCAATCTCTCGATCAGCTCAGAACGTGCTATCCGCAGGGCAGCCACACCATAATGAACAACTGCGACACTATGGTGTTCATGGGCGCAAACTCTACTTCCGATGCGGCATACTTTGCAGAGCGTGCCAACAAGCCGCTGCATGTTATGATGGAGATGCCGCTGCACACCAGCTGGGTATTCCGCCGCACCGAAAAGCCGCGGTTCGTTAACAACATCGACCCCGAGGAATACTTAGAGGGCGTTCGACGGGACTGTGAAGAAAGAGAACAGTTACCATTCTAAAAGCAGTGGAGAGCCGAACCCGAGCCGCCTCAAAGCCTTTGGCGTGAGGTGCGCAGCAGTTTTTACAGAGCAGATTTTCGTCAAGACTAGGCGACCGACCGCCGGCATACTTTGTGTATGGCAAGGGAGGGCAACGACGTATTGGCGGAAAGATGCCTGCAAAAACCGACTCGGGCGAGGCGATACACTGCTATAAAAAAAGGCAGTCGATCTAAATCGGCTGCCTTTGCTTTTTGCCTATTAACTTTTATGAATATCTCTTTGCTGCCATTCTTACAATGCTGAGCATACCCAGCAGCATTATTATCGCAAACCCTACGGCAAGCATTATCCAACCTGCCGTGAAGCTTTGTGTAAGCTCGTCCATATTCGTACCAAACACTTTTTCAACGGTGCTGTCCATTCCTGCGCCGTACAAAAACAGCACGATGAACATCTTTACGTTTGCCAGCGTGAACGCGCCTGCCAGCAAAAGCATCAGCGACTGCACCGCGGCATACTCTTTTCGGGTGTTCTTGAAATACAAAAAGGCAAGCAGCGCGCACACGAATAGCATTATCGTATACGCGGCGTATATGCAGCTATATACTACAAGCAGCGGCTGGCTGCCCGAGGTATCCATTCCCGGGACGGTAAATATACACGAAATGATCGTAACAGCGGCTGCTATATAGGTGATCATCGCTGATATTCTGTACGCTTTTTCGTACTTATGCATTTTTTCATATCTTATCTGCTTTGACATTATTCATCTTCCTTTTGTATGATAGTTACCTTTACGCGGTAGATCTTTCTGTCGTCGCTGCGAAGTATCTTCATTTCAAAAACATCGCTGCGAACTACCTCGCCCTCGGCAGGTATCTCGCCTGCAAGCTCCATGATATATCCTCCCAAAGACGACATTTCGCTCTCTACCGTATCGGCAGGCAGACCCATATTTTCGAGCATATCGTAAAGCGACATTTCGGCATCTACGTCAAACTCGGTATCGGAAATTTTTATGAAAGAATTATCCTCGTCGTCGCTTTCGTCATATATCTCGCCGACAAGTTCTTCAATGATATCTTCAAGAGTAACAATGCCTTGTGTGCCGCCGTACTCATCATGAACGACCGCCATATGCATTTTTTCTTTCTGCATTATGCGCAGAGCCTCTGAGACTCTTGTATGCTCGATAAGGTGGGCAGGCTCGTGCATAATTTGTGAGATATCGCCCTGATGACTGAGGTACATCTCAAAAAAGTCGCTTTGCAGCAAAACGCCTACGATATTATCAATTGAGCCCTCGAACACGGGCAGTCTTGAATACGCAGTTGAAGCGAAAAGCTCACGTATTTTTTCAACGTCGTCGCCTATTTCAACGCCCGTTACGTTTACACGCGGCACTAATATTTCGCCAACGGTCTTTTCGTCAAACTCAAGCGCCGAGCGCACAAGGTCTGATTCCTGCTCTTCAAGAACGCCCTCGTCCTCTATCTCGTCGATGATGTATTTCAGCTCGTCTTCCGTCATAGTCGGCTGCTTTTTGCCGCTGCTGAATATTTTTGAGCTCAGTTTAGTAAGCGCGCTGAACGGAGCTATAACAGGCGTAAGCACGGTCATAAACCCCAACAGGAGCGGCGCCATGAAAAGCACAAAGCCTTCGGAATGTTCTTTGGCGAGAGCTTTCGGTATTATCTCGCCGAAGATGAGCACAGTAACGGTCATTACGGCGGTTGCGATACCAACACTGCCGCTGCCCAAAACTTTAGTAAACACCACCGTTGCCAGCGATGCCGAGGCGATATTCACAACGTTGTTGCCTATAAGTATAGCGGTAAGCGCTTTATCGAATTTTTCAATAATTATATTTGCTTTAGCGGCGCGCCTGTTGCCGCTGCCCTCAATGCTTTTCAGTCTTATTCTGTTGACAGAGGAGAATGCCGTTTCAGTCGCTGAAAACACTGCCGAAAACAATACTAAAACGACAATTATGAATATGTCCATAAACTAAATAATATATCCTTTCAGGCTTAGTCGGCGTACACTGCTTTTATTGCATCTATTATCTCGGGGAACTTCCATGTGCAGTTTGCTCTGTCCATCATGCCGAAGTTCTCTCCGCTTGTGCCGACCGCGTTGTTATCCCACCAAACGCAGGGTATGCCGAGCTTTTTGGCAGTTTCAAGGTAGTATGTTGTGCATTCTACACGCTCCTGCGTGTTGCCCTTGTCAAGGCAGCCGTACTCGCCGACGATAACGGGTATCTGATTTACATAGAAAAGGTCTGCAAGTGTCTGGAAGAAGGAATCTATCTCGCCTTTGTTGCCGTCGTCAAACGTATCCGTGCCTTTAGTATCAAGCGCGAACGAATAAGGCAGGTAGCCGTGAACAGAAACTATAACTTTATCGTCGTTCTCGGGCAGCCATACTTCTTTAAGGCAGTTTCTCTGCGAAGATGCGGCATAGCCTGTGAGCATAAGCATTCTCTTGGGATTGTTGCCGCCCGATGCCCTTACAGTTTCATAAAATGCCTGAGCGTATTCCTGTACCACCGCGCGCGATGCCTTATTGCCGCCGTTCCATTCATACTGAGTACCGCGCAGACGAGGCTCGTTAAGGCCCTCGAAAATAAGGTGCTCATCATAGTTTTTGAACTCCTCGGCTATCTGAGTCCACAAGGCTTTCAGTTGCTCTATATCCTGTTCCTTGTTTTCCTCATCGGGGAAATACCATTCCTCATGGTGAGTGTTGAGTATAACATACATATCGTTGTCTATGGCGTAGTCAACGATTTCATGCACTCTTGCCATCCACTTGGGGTCAACGTTATAATTCTTATCCATGTGCATACCCCAGCTTACGGGTATTCTTATAAGGTCAAAGCCGTCTTCCTTAAGAAGATCTATCATTTCTTTTTTGGTAGGGTCGGGCTGCCAGCTTATCTCGGAAGCTATTGTGTTGCTGCCGGTGGCATCGAGAGTATTGCCGAGATTCCAACCGGTCTTTATCTCTTTTACAAGCTCCCACGCCGAAATGTCGCGTATCTCCTCCAGCTCGGTATGCGACGATTCATACAGACCCGCAGGCTTAGGGCCGCTGTAGTCTGGCGAACTGTCAAATTCTTCGGCGCTGTCGTCTGTCGCGCTTTCATCTGCCGGTACGCTTTCATCTGCTGTGCTGCCATCGGAAGTTGCAGGCTCGTTTGCAGAAGTTGATGTGCTGCTGTCTGAATTTCCGCAGCCTGCAAACATGGTAAAGCTCATCACGGCTGCCGCTAATATTGCCATTAACTTTTTCATTATTATTCTCCTTTACACAATGTTTATATTTATATGCCGCGCCTTATCATTTCAAGGCACATTCTTCCGTTGTGATATGGGCATTTCCACGGACCTACCATTTCTTTCTTTCTGTCTGGAACACCCTCGAAGCTTACCTCGGAATACCATTCTCCGCAGCGTTTGTCTGTCTGAACGTTCTTTATATACTCAAAAACTTCTTTAGCTATGCGAAGATATTCTTCATTTTTGCTGTGCGTATAGACGTTGCAAAAGCCCACGACTGCTTCTGCCTGCACCCACCACACGCGCTTTTTGTCTATTTTATCATTCTCACGCTCGTTATACAAAGCGCCGCCATGGTAGGCAAGTTTTGCGATGTTTTCGGCTATTTCAAGATCCATGGCATTAAATTTGTCTATAAGAGGTTCATCTTCCAGCGTTTCACAGGCAAGATCCATAAGCCAGCTTGCCTCTATATCGTGACCGTATGAATGAATATCGCCAACTACATTGAATGCGGTATCAAAGAAAACTCTCAGCGCTTTGGTATCTTTATCGAAAACTATGTTGCTCATCTGGGAGAGCAGAAATTTCAGCCGCTGCCCTACCCTCTCGTTTTTCTCTGCCTTATAAAGTTCTGTATACGCTTCTATAAGGTGCAGAATGGCATTCATAGTTTTGTCAGCCATAAGCCCGTTTTCAGAAAGCGCATCGTTGGGTATAGGCTGCCAGTTTCTATTGAAAGATTCAACATAGCCGTACTCATCAAGGGTATTGCTTTCTATATCTTCAAAAATTTTATACGCCAGCTGCAAGGCTTCTTCGCTGCCGGTACTGTTATGATAGGCAGAAAGCGCATACACAGCAAACGCGCAGTTATAGGTATGCTTCATTGTATCGCTCGGCTGACCTTTGCAGTCAAGCATCCAGTAAACGCCGCCTTTTTCATAGTCTATACAATACTTCTTTACAAAATCATAGGCGTGGTCGGCAAGGCGTTTGTTTTCTTCGCCGCCGAGAATTTTATAGCAGGTGGAAAAGAACCACAAGATTCGGTTATGAAGTATCACGCCTTTGTCGGCGGTCTTGTCAACATTCAGATCGAAATCCATAAAGCCGTAAAAGCCGCCGTTTTCCTTGTCCTCCAGCTTTGACCAGAAAGGTATTATCTGCTCGGTGAGCATTTTTTCACATTCGTCTTTCAGCATTTTGCTCGCTTCCTATTCTGTTATCTTTCTTGCTTCGATGTAGTATCTCTTATCCCATGCGTGACCCATTGAGAAGGTCTTTCTCGGCAGTGCGCCGTCGCATATAACTGTCGGGAAAAGCTCGGACTTTTGCATATCGGGAAGAATAAAACCAACGCTGTTTGCCTTACTTGCAAGCTCCTTTACAACTTCCTCGCCGTGAATATAGTCTATCTTGCCGCCGTTTGCCTTTACATACTCGTCAAGAGCCGTTTGCAGGCTGCCTACCGAAAGCTTTGAAAGCTCGTTATTTACATACATTTTCTTCTCGCTGCCGCCATGCAGTACAACAAAGCTCTGACCGCTGCCGTTTTCAGAAAGCGCAAGCCTTTCGGTAAGGAACGCTAGCAGTTTATCGCCGTCAACTTCGGTAACTATGCGGTGTATAGCCTCAAACTCCAGCGCGGGAGAATGAAGATTGACTATCTCTACAAGGGCATATCTCGCAGGGTGGCGCGACATATCTTTATCGGGGTTCGCTTTTTTGAGCCGCTCGTAAAACTCTTTCGCCGTTGCGAGAGAATGGTTGCCGTCACCCATAGCGTAAACCAGCGCGTTTTGCTCGTTCATGCCATATTTTTTATTGAACGCGTCAATATCGGCAAGCTTATCGAGCGCGGCAAGCACCGCATTTTTATCCTCCTCGCCCAAAAGCCAGCCCTTTATTGAGCCGCCCTTTTGCATAAGCGGGGTATCATAAAGCTTTTTCATGCCGCTTGTTTTCTGCGCAAGCGGTTCTATAACGGTTTTCATGTCGTCGTCGATAAGTATCATTATATGCGGAAGTTCTATCGGCGCGCCCTCGCGTATACGCACACGCGGAGGTATTCTTTCAACAACGGTAGCTTCTGTCGCTCTTACCTGCGACTTTGAACCTTTGCGGTAGTCGTACTGCTCCAGATCCACCGCACCGACTATGCCTGCTCTTACCTTGCCGTCATTCTGCGTTCTTTCTACATACACCAAGGCATTTTTATATTCTTCAAAAACGCCTCCGCTCACATACTCTGCCATAGCGGAGTGTATTTTTTCAATGCGCTTTTCTACGTCTTCGTCTTCAAGATAAACTTCGGGCAGTGTAACGCGCAGAGCCGAGGGACTTTCGCCCACTATCCTGTCTGTTTCAGCCCAGTATTTTGGCTCGCTGGTGTACTGGTCGCACGCCACGACAGCCCATTTTTCCATATCCGTATTCTTTGGCAGAAGTATATCCGCCGCTTTGAATGCTGTACTCATTATTATCACCGCTTTAAAAATATTTCAAAACAGGACGACACCCCAAACAGCATGGATTATCGTCCTGTTATCTGCATGGGGCTTAGTTGTTAGCGCCACAGCACTTTTTATACTTTTTGCCGCTGCCGCATGGGCATGGGTCGTTAGGACCCGGCTTTGACTTGACAGACCTTGTGGGGGCAGTCTGCGGAGTTTCTTTAAGAACCTGTTCGCGCTTGGGGGCATTTTCAGCTCTTCTCACCTGAATGGTGAACAGCATACGAACGGTATCTTCACAGATGCTCTCTACCATGGCATCGAACATATCAAAGCCCTCTATACGGTACTCGACAACGGGGTTATGCTGACCGAACGAACGCAGATTCATACCGCGCTTCAGCTCGTCCATGTCGTCTATATGCGCCATCCACTTGGTATCAACAACTTTAAGAAGTATAACTCTTTCAAGCTCGCGCAAAAGATTGGGAGTCAGCTCTTCCTCACGCTTTGCATACTTTTCAAGTGCGCGGTCGGTAAGCATTTTAAGGATATCCTTTTTATCTACCTCTTCAAGTTCCTCCACCGTGTATCTGAAATCGTCCTCGGTAGTGAGTATGCCTATGAGTTTTTCGCGCAGACCGTCAAGATTCCAGTCATCGTGTATCTCCTCATCAAACAGATACATATTGACATTATTCTCAACAAAGTCTTTTATCATCTTAAGGATATACTCATGTATATCGTCTCCGTCAAGCACCTGTGAACGCTGTTTATATATTATCTCACGCTGGGCGTTCATAACGTCGTCGTAGTTGAGCACGTTCTTTCTGATATTGAAGTTGTTGCCCTCAACTTTCTTTTGCGAATTTGCTATTATGCTTGTAAGCATCTTGCTTTCGAGCGGCGTATTTTCGTCAACTCTCAGAGTATCCATAACTCTTGTTACCCTGTCTCCTCCGAAGATACGCATAAGGTCGTCTTCAAGAGAAAGGTAGAAACGGCTCGCACCGGGGTCGCCCTGACGTCCCGAACGGCCTCGCAGCTGGTTGTCTATACGTCTTGCCTCGTGGCGCTCGGTACCTATAATGAACAGACCGCCTGCCTCTTTGACCTCTACCGCCTTTTCCTTTACTTCTTCATTAAATTTATCGTAAAGCTCTTTATACAGCGCTCTTGCTTTGAGTATCTCCTCATCGTCTGTCTCGCCGAAGCCGGTAGCCTCATAGATTATCTCCTCGGGGATATCGCGGCGGCGCATCTCGTGTCTTGCAAGATATTCAGCGTTACCGCCGAGCAGTATATCTGTACCACGGCCTGCCATGTTGGTGGCTATCGTTACCGCGCCATACTTGCCTGCCTGAGCCACTATCTCGGCTTCTTTATCGTGATACTTTGCATTCAGCACGTTATGCTTTATGCCCTTGTTTTTCAGAAGCCTTGAAAGATACTCCGATTTTTCGATAGAAACAGTACCCACAAGCACGGGCTGACCATTTTGGTGGCACTCGATTATCTGATCTATCACAGCATTGTACTTAGCTTTTTCGGTCTTATATATAACATCGGGATAGTCTATTCTGATAACGGGGCGGTTGGTGGGTATTTCTATAACGTCAAGTTTATATATCTCGCGAAATTCGTCCTCTTCTGTGATAGCAGTACCCGTCATACCCGAAAGCTTTGAATAAAGGCGGAAATAGTTCTGATAAGTTATAGTGGCAATGGTCTTGGACTCGCGCATTACCTTTACGCCCTCTTTTGCCTCTATCGCCTGATGCAGACCGTCATTGAAACGTCTGCCCTGCATGATACGGCCTGTAAATTCGTCAACAATAAGCACTTCGCCGTCTTTTACAACATAGTCGACCTCGTTATGCATGATGCCGTTTGCTTTTATAGCCTGGTTTATATGGTGCAGCAAGGTAAGGTTATCTGCATCCATAAGGTTTTCAACGCCGAAAACTCTTTCAGCCTTTTCAACGCCCGACTTTGTAAGCGTGGCAGTCTTTGCCTTTTCGTCTACGATATAGTCGCCGTCAAGCTGGTCGTTATCGGCTTTGTCGTCCATTTCAACAACGGTTATCTGCTTCAATGTCTTGGCAAATTTATCTGCTCTTACATACATATCTGTAGATTTATCGCCCTGACCCGAGATAATAAGCGGCGTTCTCGCTTCGTCTATAAGTATAGAGTCCACCTCGTCAACGATAGCAAAGTTGTGACCTCTCTGCACGCGGTCTTTCTTATAAATTACCATGTTATCACGCAGATAGTCAAAGCCGAACTCGCTGTTCGTGCCGTATGTTATATCGCAGGCGTATGCGGCACGTCTTTCATCGTTGTTCATGCCATTCAATACGCAGCCTATTGACTGACCTAAAAATCTGAACACCCTGCCCATTTCTTCCGACTGGAATTTGGCAAGATAGTCGTTTACCGTAACTACATGAACGCCCTTGCCAGAAAGAGAATTAAGGTAAGCGGCAAGGCAGGCAACGAGCGTTTTGCCCTCGCCTGTTTTCATTTCGGCAATTCTGCCCTGGTGCAGCACTATTGCGCCGATTATCTGCACGGGAAAAGGCTTTTTGCCGAGAACTCTCCACGCTGCCTCGCGGCATACCGCCAGAGCATCGGGCATTACGTCGTCCAGCGTTTCAAGACCCTCCAACCTGTCTTTCAGCTTTTGTGTCTGGCTTCTGAGATCCGCATCGCTCATGGGTGCGTACTTTTCTTCCAGCTCCAGCACTTTATTCTTTATGGGTTCTATCCTCGCAAGCTCCTTTTTGCTGTAGCTTCCGAATATTTTATCAAATAAACTCAATTTACTGACCTCCACAGATTTTACGATTCTTCATATCGGCGCAAAACACGCCGTCTTCAAATGCATATAACAACACAGATTATATTATAACACACCGCGTTTCAAAAGTCAAGCAAACACAGGAAAAATAAGGCAAGAAAAAATATGCGCGCAGATATGACATTACTGTTGACAAAGCGCTTTGAGTGGTGTATAATAAAAATATAGTATAATACATACCGATAATCTTATCAAGAGCGGCTGAGGGTCAGGCCCTGTGAAGCCCGGCAACCTGGCATTTGTCAAGGTGCTAATTCCTGCGGTTTTACCGAGAGATGAGAGGTATTTGACGGCGCGCGCCGTACAGATATTACTAACGTTTCGCGGAAAAATGCCGTGAAGCGTTTTTTATTTCACAAAAAGGAGCGAAAATTATGGCAAAATATATTTTTACATCGGAGTCTGTAACAGAGGGTCACCCCGACAAGATATGCGATCAGATATCCGACGCGGTGCTTGACGAAATGCTCAGGCTCGACCCCCTTTCACGCGTGGCGTGCGAGGTTTGCGTTACCACGGGCATGATACTTGTTATGGGCGAGATCTCTTCAAAGGCGAGCGTAGACATACCTGCGATAGCGAGAAAGACCGTTGAAGAGATAGGCTACGACAGGGCGAAATACGGCTTTGACTGCCACACCTGCTCGGTTATAACGACTATAGACAAGCAGTCGGCTGACATAGCCATGGGTGTTGACAACGCTTTAGAGGGCAGGGCTGAAAACAGGTTTGACACGGGCGCAGGCGATCAAGGCATGATGTTCGGCTATGCGTGCGATGAAACGCCCGAGCTTATGCCGCTGCCTATTTCTCTGGCGCACAAGCTGGCAAAAAGGCTCACGCAGGTGAGAAAAGACGGCACTTTGGCATATCTGCGACCTGACGGAAAAACGCAGGTTACTGTTGAATACGACGATGGCAGACCGACGAGGATAGACACGGTGGTGGTATCTTCTCAGCACGACCCGGACGTTACTTTGGAGCAGATACGCGAGGACATTATAGAAAAGGTGATAAAAGCTGTTATACCTGCAAACCTGCTGGACGAGGGAACGAAATATCTTGTAAACCCGACGGGCAGATTCGTTATAGGCGGACCGCAGGGGGACAGCGGACTTACCGGTCGCAAGATAATTGTTGACACATACGGCGGATACTCTCGCCACGGCGGCGGAGCGTTTTCAGGCAAAGACCCGACAAAGGTAGACCGCAGCGCTGCATATGCGGCAAGGTACATAGCGAAAAACATTGTTGCCGCAAAGCTTGCCTCAAAGTGCGAGGTACAGCTTGCCTACGCGATCGGTGTGGCTCAGCCTGTTTCTATAATGGTGGACACGTTCGGCACGGGAAAGGTTTCTGATGAAAAACTTGCAGAGGCGGTAGAAAAGGTGTTTGATCTGCGCCCTGCCGCGATAATAAAGGCACTCGATCTGCGCAAACCGCGTTACCGCGCGCTGGCTGCTTATGGTCACATGGGCAGAGAAGACCTTGACGCGCCGTGGGAAAAAACAGACAGGGCAGATGCTATAAAGGCAGCAGCCGAGGGATAAAAAATGCTTCTTAGTGAAAATTGTGATGTTTTATACATCAGCGAGCTTAACTGCGTATTTGTAAAATGGAAACGCTACTGCGAGGGTGAAGATTACCGCCGTGCGCAGCTGCACGCGCTTGACATAATCGACAAGCACGAGGGCTGCCACTACATTGTTGATATGCGCGACGGCTTCAAGTGCAGCAGCGATGACGACACCTGGCTGCACGGGCATTTTGCTCCGCTGATATACGACAGCGGATGCAGGCATTTTTTCTACATTAAGAACACTCACAGCCTGCTGGACGGAGAGATAGAGAATCAGACGGCGCTTATGCAGAGATTTTTCAGCGTACACTGCTGCGAAAATTTTGACGACATAAAGCTTATACTGCTCTCCGACCCGGAGTTTTTGAAGCGATAAAATAAGATAAATCGGAATTTATATGAGCAGTTCACAGTTATACAGTATACAAAACTTTTAATTCTTGTCAAGAAATGGAAAGTTTTCGATTGACCCTTTTTCAAAAGGGTCATCAGGGTCAAGGGGCGAAGCCCATTGTCGCCGTCCGCAGACGGCGAAATCCCCATACGGCAGGCGCTCCGCAAAGGGTGAATTGAAAAACAATCCTGTGGATTGTTTTTCAAGAGGGAACGCCCTGCAAGAGAGGGCGTTCCCTAGTTGTAGCGCAACGCTCTCTTTCCGCGTTCCATTCTGGAACGCCGTTCTGTATGTAAAGTTATAGCTGGCTCATAAGCGCAAACTTTTAACAATGCTATTGCGCACGCAAGCGCGCGCAGGAAAAATAGTCTGGTCTTTTCATAGGAAAATCCCTCTCTTGCAGGGATTTTCCTCTTTCAAAATAGTCCACCGGACTATTTTGAAATTCACCTTTTTCGGAGCGCACGTTGTGTTTCGGGGACTCTGTCCCCGTACCCCTGCGACCCTTTTGAAAAAGGGTCGATCGAAAACTTTTAGTTTCTTGACAGGACTTGAAACTTTTGCGCGTTGTTGGCGGTCAACGTGTGCGCTCCTGCGCCGCGCGTAAGCGCAAATATACAAATAAAAATCAGACCTACATATACAGCAGGTCTGATATTTTTATGCTTATGTAAGACGGCAGGAAGTTTTATTACTCGCGCGGGGCTGCCTTTATTATCGGCGAGAGCGGTTTGTAGATTACCACTGTCACCAAGGCGCACAGCGCGGCTTTTACAAGCGTGAACGGCAGGTTGAATATACACAGCGCCTCGAA
>CANPZC010000014.1 GCA_947589355.1 uncultured Clostridia bacterium | reverse complement strand
CACGGCAAGCGCAATCATATAGCAAATTTTAAAAAATCACAGTGGGAGTACAGACCGCTTGAAAAAGAGCTGTTTGATGACTGCATAGCATTCTCGGCAGAGGAATTTAACGCCGTGAACGCATATACTTCACATTCGGCCGTCGCAGAGCAGTTTGCTATAGATATTTTTTTCAAATATTTTGACGAGCTCGGGCTTAAAGGCGGCGTGCTTTTTCAAAACGGCAGACTTGTCGGCTTTACGATTGGCGAGAGGCTGAATAGCGATACATTCGTAGTGCATATAGAAAAGGCTCTGCATGAAGTTCAGGGCGCGTACCCTACACTTTTTAATGAGTTTCTGAAAGCGCAGGCAGGCGATGTTCGCTATGTCAACCGCGAAGACGACGTTGGGCTTGAGGGGCTGAGAAAGTCAAAGCTTTCCTATCACCCTGAATATATGCTTGAAAAATTTACTGTAACTTTAAATATATGAGGAGAGATTAAAATGATATATGTTTTTCTTGCCGAGGGTTTTGAAGAAACAGAAGCACTTACGCCCGTTGACATTTTAAGGCGTGCCGAACAGCAGGTAACAACAGTCGGCATAGGTACTTGCGTTGTCAGGGGTTCGCACGGTATACCTGTAGTTACAGATACCGACGACAAGCAGATAGTCATAGATGAAAATGTTGATATGATAGTTCTCCCGGGCGGTATGCCGGGTACTTTGAATCTTGAAAAGTGCGATACCGTGCAAAACGCCATAGACTTCTGCATACAAAACGGCAAGTATGTTGCTGCAATATGCGCCGCCCCCTCTATACTGGGCAAAAAGGGTCTTTTGAAAGACAAAGAGGCCATATGTTTCCCGGGATTTGAGCAGTTTCTCGAGGGCGCAAAGCTTTCCGAAAATAGCGTTGTCCGCGACGGCAATATAATTACTGCAAAGGGCGCAGGCGTAGCGGTTAAGTTTGGTCTTAAACTTGTGGAAACGCTCTGCGGCAAAGAAAGAGCCGATAAGCTGCACGATTCGCTCCAGTGCGATTTTTAAGCATTTATGGTAAATAAAAAAGAGCTTCGGCGTGAGTTTCGCGATATGCGCCGCAGTATGGACAGGCATAACAAAATAGATGCCGACAAGCGCATAACGCAAAGGTTTCTCTCGCTGCATGAGTATAAAAACTGCGATACTTTGCTGTGTTTCGTTTCAATGGATGTAGAGACAGATACCTATGCCATTTTGTTGAAAGCCTTTGAAGACGGCAAGACAGTGTTCGCGCCAAAGTGTATCTCAGGCAATGAAATGCGCTTTTATAAAATAACTTCGCTTGACGACCTTTACGGCGGCGCATACGGCATTTCAGAACCGCACGGCGATACGCAGCAGTTTGAGGGCAGCGAGAAAGGCGCATTGTGCGTAGTTCCTGCGCTTTGTTACGATAAAAGCGGCTACAGGCTTGGCTTCGGAATGGGCTTTTATGACAGATTTCTTTCAAAGTATTCCGAACTGTATACCGTGGGGCTTTGCTATGAGGAGCATATAATGCCCTCTCTGCCGCATGAAAGCTTTGATATATCGGTAAAGAAAATAATCACAGATGTGAGAACAATAGATACAGAGGTGTAAAAATATGTCTGATAAGGATCTTGACCTTAATAAGATACTTAATGAGAGTTTCAGCAGACTGGATAAAGTCGCAGGCAATGTACGCAGCGGCAATATCGGCGACGACAAAGATAATACTGAAAAGAAAGATCTTTCCGTGATAAGGCTTGGCGGCAGTGAAGATATTCCGTCTGCAAAGACTGAACCTGCTGAGCAGCCTTTTCCGCCTGTTGAAAATGTCGGCGAGAACGTGGGAGATACAGAAGAAACCGTGGAAAACACTTCCGATAATGAAGAAAGCAAAGTTTATGAAAACGAGCCTGTTTCTGACTATCCGGAAGTTGCAGAAGATACAGAATATTCTGAATATAACGAAGATGCTGAAGATGCAGCCGAAGAAGCCGCAGATGAGAGCGGCTATGTTGACAACGGTGATTATCACGATGACCTTTCTGACGAGGACGACGATTATATTGAGGATTATAAAGACGTTCCCGGCAAGCGCAAGCTTGAATTTAATGTAAGACAGGAAGAACCGCACCGCAAAAATAAGAAAAAGAAGCGCAAAGTAAAGCCCAACAACAGCATATTCACGGGCTCTCTCGTGGCAGTAATAGTTATCGCCGTGTCGTTCATACTTTCGTTTATGAGCATACAGTTCGGCGTTGAGTATATCGGTCTTACAAGAAGCGATGAAAGCATTACTTTTGATATACCCGAGGGCACTAATTCAGGCACTATCGCAGACCTGCTCTATCAGAAAGGAATTATTGATAACCCAACGCTTTTCAAGCTTGTTATGAAAGTCTCCGGAAGAACCAATGTTGTGCCGGGAAGTATAACTCTTTCGCCCAATATGACCTATCCCAGCATTATTTCCGAGATAGGCAGAAGCCGCAAAGTGTATGAAACAGTAACGATAACATTTACCGAGGGTACTTCTCTTTACAATGCCGCAAGGCTTCTTGAAGAAGAGGGCGTTTGCTCCGCATCTGATTTTCTCGAAGCATTCAACAGCGATTCGGGCTTTGATTTTGAAAAAGAGCTCACCCTTTCAAATCAGACTCTTTATAAAATGGAGGGCTTCATGTTTCCGGATACATACGAGTTTTATCTGGAAGATGATGCCGAAAATGTAGCCTCAAAAATAAAGCAGAATTTCCAGGACAAAATGACACCCGAGATAATGCAGCTGGTAGATAAAAGCGGTATGAGCCTCTATGAAGTGATAACGCTTGCTTCTATCGTGCAGGCAGAGGCGGATACGGAAGAAAACATGAAACTGGTAGCTTCGGTGTTCCTCAACCGCCTTTCCAACCGCGAGCAGTTCCCGAACCTGCAATCAGATGTCACCTATTTCTATGTAACAAATACCATAGCAGCGGCTTTGGGCAACAATTCTGTTGCTAATTATGAATATCTGTACAGCACATATTCTTGCTACGGTCTGCCTGTAGGCCCTATAGGAAACCCCGGTATGACAGCCATTCTTGCTGTGCTTGAACCGGAAGAAACAAGTTTCTGCTACTTCGTTACCGACTCTGTAACCGGCGAGTTCTACTATGCTGCCACCTATGAAGAACATCAGGAAAACATCAAGAAAGCAGGTTATTGATTTGGGTAATGTAGATCTTGACAGACTGGAGCTGCTTTCTCCTGCCGGCGATGAAGAATGTTTAGATGCCGCGCTTTATTACGGCGCTGATGCAGTCTACCTCGGCGGACAGATGTTCGGTATGCGCGCAGGACCTAAGAATTTCACCTTTGACAGTCTTAAAAATGCCTGTGAAAAAGCGCATAATATAGGCGTAAAAGTTTATCTTACCTGCAATACCGTTCCGCATAACAGTGAGATAGATATCTTTGAAGAGTTTATAAAGCAGGCAGATGCGGCAGGCGTTGATGCCGTAATTGCCACCGATATAGGCGTGCTTGCGCTTATAAAAAAATATGCCCCCGATATGGAGATACACATTTCCACTCAGGCAGGCGTTGTAAACTATGCCGCAGCAAGAGAGTTTTATAATATGGGCGCGAAAAGGGTAGTGCTCGCTCGTGAGCTTTCTCTTGAAGAAATAGCCGAAATACGCGCTAAAACAGATAATTCGCTCGATATAGAATGTTTCGTTCACGGCGCTATGTGCGTAAGCGTTTCGGGAAGATGTCTTCTTTCACAGTATCTTGTAAATCGTGATGCCAACAGGGGAGAGTGCGCTCAACCGTGCCGATGGGGATACCACCTTATGGAAGAAAAGCGTCCGAATGAGTTTTACCCTATTTTTGAAGACGAAAAGGGGAGTTACATACTAAACGCAAAAGACCTTTGCATGATAGACCATCTTGACAAACTCGCTCAGGCAGGCGTTACAAGCTTTAAGATAGAGGGCAGGGCAAAGTCGTCTTACTATGTTTCTGTAGTTACAAATGCATACAGAATGGCGCTTGATATCTATAAAAACGCCCCTGAAAGCTATACCTTGCCCGACTGGATAAGAGATGAAGTTTTCAAGGTAAGCCATAGGGCGTATTGCACAGGCTTTTTCTTCGGTCACCCAAAAGAATGCCAGTATTATAAAGACAACGGCTATATCAGAGATTATGACGTTGCCGCAATTGTTGACGACTGCCGCGGCGGTACGGTGTATGCAACGCAGCGAAATAAATTCAACGTCGGCGATGAAGTTGAAATTCTGGCAAGGGGTGAAAAGCCGTATGTTGTTACCGTCAGCAGAATACTTGACGGCGACGGTAACGAAGTTGATACAGCCAATCACGCCATGATGAAACTTTCATTCCCGTGCGATAAAGAATTTCCCAAAGGCTCTATGATACGCATGAAAAACTAAGCGGTGCAATTAAACTGCACCGTTTTTTATTCGCCCGTAAATAAAGACAGCGTGTTGTTTTTGTCGCACAGCCCTAAAAATATTTCTTTGGCGTTTTTGTAGCCCTGCTCTTTCAGCTGCCTTTTCAGCCAAGTCACGTCAAGCCCCATTTTCTTTAAGTTTTCATGAAGTATATGCCCATCCATGATAACTTCGGTGTTGATAGATGCAGGCTCGGGGTGAAGCTGTAGATCGGCAGGCGTGGCAGGGCGGTTCGCGCTGTATGGCAGCACGGTCAGTTTTCCGTTGTGTTCAAATACAGCCGTCTGTATCTCGTTAAGATCAAAATACCCCTGCTCTCTGCACATCATCATAAATTCGCTCAGATCAAGTTTTGCCTTTTTAAGATTTTCACGATACAACTTGCCGCTGTCCATTAAAATAGTCGGTGTGCCGTTTATAAACTTTCGCGACCGAGGAAATTTGTTTGTTGTCATGCTCAGAGCCACCGAAACTATGCCGTAAATTATCATCGCAATTAGCGGTTTCCAAGGCTTTTCAAGCTCGGTGGCAAGTTCTGCGGCAATTGAACCTATTGTAATGCCTGTAATGTAGTCAAAAAAGTCAAGCTGCGCTATCTGTTTGTGACCCAGTACCTTTGCTATCAAAAATAATGATATCACCGACAAGAGCGAAGTAAGCGCCAGTTTTACAATATCCAAAAATAATACACCTCCAAGGTCTATTATTTCCACATGAACGGAATAAATACCTCGGAGGTGCTTTTTGTTATTGAAAAATTATATTTTCTCTACGCCAAGCTCTACTTTTTCGCCGTTTATATCCCAAGACTTTGAAAAGCCATTTACTTCGCCGAATTTAAAGCTGTCGCAAAGAACGTCGTGACCTATAGCCGCCTCATTGCGCTTAATTATGCCCTCTATCTTCTCGTTTCCGCTGCAATATACGGTTATGTGATCCATAACGTTGAAGTCAGCCTCTTTGCGCATTTGCTGAACTTTGCTTATTACCTCGCGCACAAAGCCTTCTTCAATAAGTTCGGGAGTAAGACAGGTATCAAGCGCAACGGTCGTATCCTGCTCCGAAACAGTGAAGAAACCGTCTTTTTGTATTATCTCAATAAGCAGATCGTCCTTTTCAAGCTTTATGTCGCCCGTTGAGAGAGTAAGAGTTACAAATCCCGTTTCGTCAAGCTCTTTCTTAGCCGCCGAGCCGTCTATAGATGCAAGCGCGTTTCTTATCTCGCCTATCTGCTTGCCGTACTTAGGGCCGAGCGTTTTCAGCTGCGGTTTGAACGAGAACGTCATAAAGTCCGAAACATCATCGCAGAATATAACCTCTTTCAGGTTCAGCTCATCGCGCACTATCTCGGTGAAGAACTCGTCAAGCTTTGCAGGCGCTTTAACATACATCTTCGCAACAGGCTGGCGGTTCTTGATGTTAGAGCCGTTTCTTGCCGCTCTGCCGAGCACAACTATCTTCAAAAGCTCTTCCATGGTGTCTTCAAGCTGCGTGTCTATCTGCGCTTCGTTTACCTCGGGGAAAGAGCAAAGATGCACGCTTATCGGCGCATTTTTGTCTACCGAGCATACAAGATTGCGGTAGATGTCGTCAGCCATGAAAGGTATCATCGGCGCGGCAGCCTTAGCGACCGTAACAAGCGCGGTGTATAATGTCATGTATGCATTTATCTTGTCTTGAGAAAGCTCCTGCGCCCAAAATCTCTCACGGCAGCGGCGAACATACCAGTTTGACATCTCGTCTACAAAGTTGTCAAGAGCCTTTGCCGCCTCGGGTATGCGATAGTTAGCAAGGTTGTCATCTACCGCCTTTACCATAGAATTCATCTTAGAAAGCAGCCATTTGTCTATTACCGCCAGAGAACCAAAGTCAAGTGTGTGCTTTGTCGGGTCAAACTGATCTATTTCAGCGTATAGCACATAGAACGCATATGTGTTCCACAGTGTGCCCATGAATTTGCGCTGACCCTCAATGACCACCTTGTCGTGGAAACGGTTAGGTAGCCACGGAGCTGAGTTTGTGTAGAAATACCAGCGTATCGCATCAGCGCCGAATTTTTGCAGAGCTTCAAACGGGTCAACAGCGTTGCCCTTTGATTTTGACATCTTCTGACCGTTCTCGTCCTGTACAAGACCCAGAACTATAACATTCTTGTACGGCGCTTTGTCAAACAGCAAAGTCGATATAGCCAGCAGCGAATAGAACCAGCCTCTTGTCTGGTCTACAGCCTCCGAAATAAAATCGGCAGGGAACTGCTGCTCGAATTTTTCTTTGTTTTCAAACGGGTAGTGGTGCTGCGCAAACGGCATCGAGCCTGAGTCGAACCAACAGTCAATAACTTCGGGAACGCGCTTCATCTGCTTGCCGCACTTTTCGCACTTTATAGTTACCGCATCGATGTACGGTCTGTGCAGCTCTATATCCTCGGGGCAGTTGTCGCTCAGCGATTTCAGTTCTTCAATAGAGCCTACAGAATGCTTGTGACCGCACTCACATTCCCAGATGTTAAGCGGCGTGCCCCAGTATCTGTTCCTTGAAAGACCCCAGTCCTGTACATTTTTTAGCCAGTCGCCGAATCTTCCCGTGCCTATGCTCTCGGGATACCAGTTTATCGTGTTGTTGTTCGCAATGAGCCTGTCGCGCACCTCAGTCATTTTAATGAACCAAGTGTCGCGCGCATAGTATATCAAAGGCGAACCGCATCTCCAGCAGTGGGGGTATTCGTGCTCAAATTTCGGCGCATCGAAAAGCTTGCCCTCTTTGTCAAGGTCTTTCAGTATCTCCAAGTCCGCATCTTTTACGAACATTCCCGCATATGCGGTCTCTTTCGTCATTTCGCCCTTGTCGTCAACAAACTGCACAAACGGCAGATCGTACTTCCTGCCTACCTTTGCGTCGTCCTCACCAAAAGCAGGCGCAATGTGTACTATACCCGTACCGTCGCTCATAGTAACGTAGCCGTCGCAGGTAACGTAATGACCCTTTTTATGCTGCTTTGCGGCACATTCACCGGCGCAGCTGAACAGCGGTTCATATTCTTTGTATTCAAGATCGCTGCCCTTGTATTTTTCTATTATCTCATACGCAGCCTTGCCATCTTCCGCCAGCTTTCCAAGTACGCTGTCCAGAAGAGCGGTCGCCATGATGTAAGTGTAGCCGTCAGCCGCTTTTACCTTGCAGTATTCCTCATCGGGGTTTACGCAAAGCGCAACGTTTGAAGGCAGTGTCCACGGCGTTGTCGTCCATGCAAGAAAATATGCATCTTCGCCGACTATCTTAAATCTGACAACAGCCGAACGCTCTTTTACAGTCTTGTAGCCCTGCGCAACCTCGTGAGAAGAAAGCGGTGTTCCGCATCTGGGGCAGTAGGGAACTATCTTGAAGCCCTTGTACAAAAGCCCCTTGTCCCATATCTGCTTGAGCGCCCACCATTCCGACTCGATAAAGTCATTGTGATAGGTAACATACGGGTCGTCCATATCCGCCCAGAAGCCGACAGTACCCGAGAAATCCTCCCACATACCCTTGTACTTCCAGACGCTTTCCTTGCACTTTTTGATAAACGGCTCAAGACCGTATTCTTCTATCTGCTCTTTGCCGTCAAGACCGAGCATCTTTTCAACTTCCAGCTCGACCGGCAGACCGTGCGTGTCCCAGCCGGCTTTTCTGGGTACCATATAGCCCTTCATGGTGCGGTAGCGCGGTATCATGTCCTTGATAACTCTCGTCAGAACGTGACCGATGTGCGGCTTGCCGTTTGCAGTAGGCGGCCCGTCATAAAAAACATAGGGTTTCGCATCTTTGCGCATTTCTATGCTCTTTTTGAAGATGTCGTTTTCCTGCCAGAATTTCAGAGTGGCTTTTTCTCTGTCTACAAAATTCAGATCTGTAGAAACTTTAGCATACATATAATATCCCTCCGAAGTATAATATACAATAAAAAAGAGCATTATCCGAATTAAGGACGAATGCTCGTATAAACCACCTTATTCGCATACGCGGCACTAGCCGTATATGTTATCCCGTAACGGAGGATACCGTCGCCGTTTACTTGGGGCAAGCCTTTTCAGGGCGCAGCTACAAAGTGATGTTCGGTCTGCTCCTACCGTTAGCGCCTTTCACCACACGCGCCTCTCTGAAAACTTTGAAACAGCTTACTGTCTTTGTCACAGCCTTTGTACATATCATATATATTTTATCACCATTTTTTTCTCTTGTCAATAGCTGAAAGTTTATTTGCGGCAAAAATTTTTTCGCGCTCTTGAAAAATAATACCAAATGTGCTATGCTATAAATGGCACAACTCATAAGGAGCGTGAAACAATGATAAAAAATATAGTATTTGATATAGGAATGGTGCTTGTAGATTTCCGCAAGCGAGAATACTGCAAAGAACTCGGCTTTGACGAGAATACCACCGAGCGAATAGTCAAGGGCATAGTTGAAAGACCCATGTGGAACGAGCTAGATATGGGAACAATAACGGAGCAGGATATTTTAGACGACTATATAAGCCGCGAACCCGATATGCGCGCTCAGGCTCAGCTTTTTATGAAAGACCTGACCGAGATAGTCCACAGCTTTCCCGACAGCCGCGAGTGGCTCTCTGATCTTAAAGCAAAGGGCTATAATATCTATCTTCTTACCAATTACCCCAAAGATATGTTTGAACTTCATAAAAATACCCAGTTTGACTTTATGGACTTAGTCAGCGGATATGTCGTTTCTTCGCATATAAATGTTACAAAGCCCGATAAGCGTATTTATGAATATCTTCTGCAAAAGTATGAACTTAAAGCGCAAGAATGTGTATTTCTTGACGATCTTGAAGCAAACACCGCCGCGGCTGCCTCACTGGGATTTAAGACTATCACAGTCACCGACAGGCAGGAGGCTAAGCAAAATCTCTATGAATTACTTGAACAAAACCAACAAAGTGAGGATACCTTATGAGAAAAATATATAATGTCGACCGCCTCAGACCTATAATTGCCTATGCATGGAAAAGCCCCACCCACGCCGATATAGTTTCAAAAGCGCTTGAAATTCTTGATAACGACGGCTACCGCGAGCAGCATGACTTTTTCGCCGCATATGCCGATATTCTTACCGAATATGCCACCGTTCCCGACAGAAAAGGCGATACCGACAAGGGCAAGGGCTACCACTATTATTGCGCCAAAAACGTGCACGGCAAGCGCGCAGTACCAACTGACAGCGGCTATTATAAGTCGGGCAAAAATGCCACAACTCCGAGCAGGTACTCACGCAGCGCACGCAGCATTTTTGAAGACGACTATCAGCTTGCACTTACATTTTTTGCAAGCGGCGGTGTGGAAAACTTCGCCATTTCAATGCAGTTTGTCGGCAGGTGTATGCATATGATATCAGATGTCTGCTGTACGCCGCATACCACTGACTTAACGCTGACTTCTTCAAAAAGCGGCAGGCATAAGCTGTTTGAGCAGTACGCGCGCGATATTTATCAGCGTTTTCATGCCAAAAACGGTTTTGACAGCATATACAGCAAGCACTTTGAAGAAAGCACTGTCGGCGAGCATATGAACGACCTTGCCGCCATGTCAGCCGAATATTATGATATTCTTATTAAAGCCAAGAAGCCCACAGAGCTTGACAGCGCCATTGAAAATATGCTATGCCTTGCCCAGCGAAGCTGCGCCGCCTTTTTGCTTAGATTCTATAAAGATGCGGCGAATAAAGAGCTTGCTTTGCAAAACGGCAAAACGTACTATCTACGCAGCGCTGCAAACGGCAGGTATCTTTCGAGCAAAGGCTGCTTCAAAAGCGGCGTGAGCCTTTCAAAAACGGCAGAAAAACTTATACTTACCGCCAATGCACAGGGCTTTTATGAGCTTGCATTTGAAAACGGCTGTAAACTTTCTCTTGCCAAAAAGAAAGAGGCTCAATATGAGCTGAAAATAGGCAAGAGCGCAAACGGTTATCGCATACTTACAGGTACTTCGCGCTTTATAAATGCCGTCACGGGCGCAAATAACGGCTGCGTCTACAGCAAACAGTACGACCCCGACGACCTTTTTCAGTGCTGGTATTTTGAAGCGGCTAAATAAAAACTTACCCTGCCGACATAGAGCCGACAGGGCATTTTGTTACTTGTTTCTGAAATTATGTATGCTGTGCAGGAAAAACACCGTTATCATTACTATCAGCATGAAGAAAAATGCAAACATCATTCTTGAGTAATTTTTGGCTTCTTTCAGTTTCTTTTCATTCGCTTTTGAATTTGCATCAGGGTCTATTACCCAAGTCGTGAAAGTGTGGCTCGTTATCTCCTTGTCGAGAAGTTCAAAAATCAGCGCGTGTCCGTCAGCGTTCGGGTGAATGTCAAGGTCGCCTATATTTGTAAGCTCCTTGTTTTTGCCCTCAAACGCCGCTGCAACGTCAACCACAACGTATCTGTCGCTGCCGTCGCTGCCTGCCGATTTGTTTTTAATTATCTCGTTTATCTTGCCTATGGCATCTGCGGCTATTTCATCTATCATCGGTATCTGTTCAAATCCCTCAAACGGGTCGTATATCGTGTCTATAACTACCAAAGCCTCGGGATTTATTTCCCTTATTTTTACGATAAGCGCCTCAAAGTCCGTTTCAAAGCCTGCAATTGCTTCTTCGGTCTTTTCGGGCAGCTCAGATAGAATTTGTGCAATTTTAAGCGGATCGATATTTAATGAACCCTCTTGCTGAAAACTTTCTTCGCTGCTTTCGGTATCAGCGTTTTCTTCCAGCATACCAAGTAAAACGTGCAGCAGATCGTTTCCGCCTATAGAAATAAGTATGCTGTCCGAATTTTTTACGTGAGTTGAAACTTCGGCATCTGACAGCAAATTTACAAGGTCTGCCGTTGTCGCGCCCGAAACAGCATCATTAAAATATGTGCTTTCAGCTTTAAGACCGTATTTTTCAGCCAGTTTGTTGGCATATGAAGCTGTTTCATAGCACGGCTCGTTTTCGCGCACATAGCCGTCAAGCCCATAGCCTGCCGCAATAGAATCGCCAAGCACGGTCATTCTGAACGGCGTGTTTTGTGTAATTTCTTTAAGATCCGCATCAGCGGCAGCAGAAACAGAAAAGCAAAGCATCATAACAGCCGCCAGTATCGCCGAAAATACCTTTCTTTTGAATTTCATAAATATATCTCCATATCTGTATAAAATATTTCAGCATTATTATTTGCTTTATTAAAATGTATTATAACACAGTATTTCGTAAAATGCAAGTAATGCGCCGCAGGCTGATAATAAAATATTTACAAAATAATTATTGTAAATATATGAATTATACTGTATAATAGAATAAGTACATTCTAGGGACGGTAAAATTTCTGATATGATAGTTAGTGTTGAAAATATTTATAAATATTATAACGGCGAACCACTTCTCAAAGATATATCTTTCACCGTTGAAGATAAGGAAATAATAGGCGTTATAGGCGTGAACGGCTGCGGCAAATCAACGCTTCTGCGTATACTTACAGGCGAAGAAACGTTTGATAAAACACCCGACGGAAAGGGAAGCGTTACTGTATCTTCAAACAAGACTATAGGTATATTAAAGCAAAACAGCGGTCTTGACAGCGACGAAAGCATCATAGGCGAAATGAAAAAGCCGTTTGCCGCCCTTTTCGGCATATTGCAGCGTATGAAAGAGCTTGAGGGGCAAATGGTGCTTCTGCATGGCGCGGAGCTTGAACAGGTAAGCGCCGAATATTCAGAGCTTTCTGCGTATTTTGAGGCTATGGACGGCTACCGCATTGACGTTCGTATAAATACCGTGCTTTGGGGCATGGGCTTCGGCGAAGTTTCTCGTGACAGGAAAATTTCTACTTTAAGCGGCGGCGAAAAAACACGCCTTGCGCTTGCAAAACTGCTTATTGAACAGCCCGACCTGCTTATACTAGACGAGCCTACAAATCATCTCGACATGGCGACACTGCGCTGGCTTGAAGAACACCTGAAAAGCTATAAGGGAGCAATACTCGTGGTCTCGCATGACAGATACTTTCTTGATAAGCTTGTCGGCAGGATATTCGAGATACATAAGGGTAGCCTGCGCGCTTATAAGGGCAACTACAGCTCATATGTCATGCAGAAAAAAATGAACACCGAGCGACAGAGCAAAGAATATGAGCTTCAGCAAAAAGAGATCGCCAAGCTGGAGGATTTTATAGTCAGGCATAAGGTGAGGGCAACGAGCGCAAAAGCTGCGAAATCAAAGCAGCACGCGCTTGACAGGATAGAGCGTGTGGAAAAAACCGATGAAAGTGTAAAAATACCCAAAATATCGCTTGAATATGACATCACGCCGCCAAAAGAACTGCTTTCGGTCGAGGGGTGCGAACTGTGTGTCGGCACGGGCGATAAGCGCAAACTTATTGCAGAAAATATAAGCTTTAATGTCCGCAGAGGTGAAAAGGTCGCTTTCGTTGGCGTGAACGGCGCAGGAAAAACTTCGCTGCTTAAACTCGTGCAGGGAATTATCCCTCACGAAAAAGGTCGAATAAAGTGGGCGCCCAACGTTAAGCTTTCATATTTCGAGCAGGAGCATAACTATCTCCATATGGGTCTTACCGCCTTTGAGGAGATACAAAACCGCTACCCCTCAATGAGCGAGCTGCTTATCCGCAAAAGCCTCGCGGCAGTGCTGCTTACAGGCGAAGATGTTTTCAAACCTATAAGTGTTCTCAGCGGCGGCGAAAGGGCAAAACTGTGTTTTTGCATAATGTCTCTGAATCGCGGCAACGTGCTTATTCTTGACGAACCCACCAACCACCTCGATATAGACTCAATGGAAGTGCTTGAAGACGCTCTGAAACAGTTTGACGGTACTATTATTTTGGTATCGCATGACAGGTATCTGCTTTCAAAAGTGGCTTCTAAAATTTTCGAGATAGACGGCGGCGTGCTGCATGAATACAGCGGCGGATATGAATTTTATGAAAATGCCAAGGCTTTGCAGGAACAGGAGCAGATCGAAAATAAACAAAAGCAGGGAGACGTAAAGCCCGTCAAGGAAAACAGTGGATACAGAACACGTCAGCAGCGTGCGGAAGATGCTAAAAAGCGGCAGAGAATATCGGCAGTTGAAAAAGAGATAGAACAGATAGAAAACGCCATTTCACAGCTTGAACAGCAGATAGCCGACGAGAATAACGCATCTGATTTTGAACTTATAACTTCGCTTTGCTCTCAGCTTGAGGAGCAGAAAAACGCCCTTGACGAAAAAATGGAAGAATGGGCGCAGCTGGACTGTTGACAAACCGAAATTTAAGTGATATAATTATATGAAACAGTAATTTTTTCGCATTGAAGAAAATATTAAAGAAAGGTAAACGGTCGCTTAGCATAAGGTTAAGTGGCAACGTGGTGAGTGTGATGAATGATTTTTCGTATTCAATACTAAGCGCTGAAACTCAGCTTCCGTTCTATGTCGTTGGTATAGGTTCTATCGACAGGGAATATCATGTTAAACGCGACGATGGTTATCCGTATCATCAGATAATATATACAGTAAGAGGCGAGGGCGTGCTTCGCGTTGATGGGGAGGAGTATGAGATAAAGCCGGGTTACGGTTACTATCTTCCCAAAAACGTTCCGCATGAGTATTTTACAGAGCTTGATGTGTGGGAGAACCACTGGGTCGTGTTTGACGGCTACGGCGTTGAGAACGTGCTTAAACTTATGCATTTTGAGCAGGCAAAGGTGTTCAAAATATCAGACCTTTCAGTGCCCGAGGTGCTTTTCAAAAAGATGCTCTATCTTTTGAAATCGGATTATTTTTACAGCGGCTATCAGTGCTCGGCACTTTTGTATCAGTATCTTTTAGAGCTTAACAGGTATGTAAACTTGCAGACCGCCGCGCAGGATACCAACAAGCTTTTGCAGCTCAAACCCGTTATTGACTTTATAGATGAAAATTACGGCAGAGATATAACCTTGCAGGAACTTGCCAAAATTATAAATCTATCGCCGCAGTATCTTTGCAGACTTTTCAAAGAATGTTATGATATGCGCCCGTTTGAGTATATCGCAAGAAAGAGGATACAGCAGGCGAAAAATCTGCTAATATCAGAAAATATCTCGGTAAATGAAATATCGTCAAGAGTAGGCTATAATGATTGCAGCTATTTCTGCGCGGTATTTAAAAAGCACGAAATGCTTTCGCCCGTGGAATTCAGATCGTTCCACAAAAAAGCATAGTAACAGATCACGGAGAACTGTATGGACAGAAAAGAGTACATAAAAAGGGTAATGCCCATAATAAATGAGCTTGGCGAAGAAAAAGCCGATATGGTGCTTGATAAAATAGCGGCATATCTTGTAGATGCCGGTGAGGAAAACGAGGCAGCAGCCCTTAACGCCTTGGGTATACCCGAGCTTTTTGCCAGAAAGTTTACACACAGCGGCGGCGAATATGAGATACCGCCGTTTTCGGGTGATCCCAGAAAGCAGTCTGCCGCGAAAGTAAAGGCGCAGGCAAAGCATGAAGAAGCAAGACCTGCTGAAAAGACTGAAGAACCTCAGCCCCCTGAAACTGCTTCTGCCGCGCCAACGCAGCCAAAATATACGCCCACACAGCCAAAATACGAACCCACGCGCAAACAAGCCGCTAAGACCGATAATAAAAAAGCTGTAATAGTGCTTGCACTGCTTGTGCTTACATCACCGCTGTGGCTTGGATTTATGGCAATATTCTGCGCCATAGCTTTGGTGTTTGTCGTAGCGGTCGTCATTATGCTTCTTGTAATGACCGTCGGCGGAGCGGCTTTGACCGTTTTCGGCGTTATAAGAATTGTTTCACTTTTGCCCGTCGGTCTTGTAATGATAGGCGGTGGGCTTTTGCTGCTGGGTCTTTCGGGTATAGCGTTCATACCGCTTCTGAATGTCTGCCTGAGAACTTTGAGCGATACCGTTCGTGATATAAGGGTGTTTGTAAAGCGCGTTATCTCCATAGCTTTTGAAAGCAAAACGGAGGTGAGCCGATGAACAGCAGTATGTCTTTAAGAACTAAAATATCTCTGGCGGTAATGATAGCAGGCGGTCTGCTTCTTTTAATAGGTATAGCATCGCTTTTAGCAGGCAAACCCGATTCGCACTATAAACTCGGAAGTTATGAAAATTCCGCACAGTCTGCCGACGTTAAGAGCGCCGAGATAAATATAGGCTACGGCAAAGTAAATATTACTACGGGTACGCAATTTGAGATAAAGTGTAAAAATGTCGATACCGAAAAACTAGAATGCAAGATAACAAACAACGTTCTGAAAATAAATTATGACGTTGATCTTATCGAAAGTATGTATATGGGCAAAGGCGACGGCATCGACACCACGTTTGATATAACCTTGCCCAAAAAGCTGCTTGAAGAGGTCAGCTATACTCAAAACTGCGGAAAAGTAAGTATAAAGGGCGTTACCTGCAATACTTTTTCGCTGTCATCTTCAAGAGGAGATATACTGATAAATGGCGTTTCAGTCAATCATAGTACAAAATTTGACCTTGGCAGCGGTAAATGTGAGATAAATTCATGTACCCTGCAAAGCCCCGAAATAAACGGCGGTGTGGGCAACTGCTCAATAGTAAAGTCGCGTATAGCCGATATGACGTATAACGGCTCTTTCGGTGATATGGATATAACAGGCTGCGTGCTTTCGGGCAGTACAAACCTTGACTGCGGTATGTCGGATACAAAAGTATCGCTTACGGGTGATGAGAGCGGCTATGGCTTCTCGTTTGATAAAGGCTTTGGCGATATTACCGTCTTTGGTCAGAAATACACAAAGTATGACGGCACGGCAGGCAGCAGCTTTATCATTGTAAGTAACAGCTTCGGCGATGTAATTATCAGCAGCAAATAAAATAACAATAAAAAATTCAAGTCGGAACATATGCTCCGACTTGTTTTTTTATCTGAACTTTCCTATATAGTGCGCCGACTTGCCAAGCTGGCTTTCTATTCTAAGCAGTCTGTTGTATTTTGCGGTGCGTTCTGTGCGGCAGGGCGCGCCCGACTTTATCTGCCCCGAATTCAGCGCCACAGCAAGATCTGCAATAGTCGTGTCCTCTGTTTCTCCGCTGCGGTGAGATACTATGGCTGTGTAGCCTGCGCGTTTTGCGGTCTTTATCGCTTCTATCGTCTCCGAGAGCGTGCCTATCTGATTTAGCTTTATCAGAATCGAGTTGCCGCAGCTCATTTCTATGCCTTTTGAAAGCCTTTTGGTATTCGTAACGAAAAGATCGTCGCCCACAAGCTGTACCTTGCTCCCAAGCTGCTCGGTAAGTGCTTGCCAACCGTCCCAGTCCTCTTCGTCAAGTCCGTCTTCAAGAGAAATAATAGGGTAGCTTGCACACAGCGTTTTCCAGTGAGATATAAGCTCCGAAGAAGTAAACACCTTGCCCGATTTCGGCATTCTGTATTCGCCCACGCAGTCAGATTTCCATTCGCTCGCAGCCGCATCAAGCGCAAGCATAAAATCCTTGTCCGATTTGTAGCCGGCATCGTTTATCGCCTGCAAAATAAGTTCTATAGCTTCTTCCTCGCATGAAACGTCGGGTGCAAAGCCACCCTCATCACCAACACCCGTCGCAAGCCCTTTTGAAGATAGCAGCCTTGCCAGTGCGTGATATACCTCGGTGCATTGCCGCAGCGCCTGTGCAAAGCATTTCGCGCCTATGGGCATTATCATAAATTCCTGAACGTCAAGACCGTTGTTAGCGTGCGCGCCGCCGTTTATAATGTTCATCATCGGCACGGGCAAAACCGTTGCGCTTGTGCCGCCCAGCAGCCGATACAGCGGTATACCCAGCGAGAGCGAAGCCGCCCTTGCAGCCGCAATAGATACCGCTAGTATAGCGTTCGCACCCAAATTTGACTTGTCCTCACTGCCGTCAGCAGCAATAAGCGCGCGGTCAACACTGTAGGTGTCGCAGGCATTCAGCCCGTAAAGTTTGTCGCTTATAACGCCCGATATGTTTTCAACTGCCTTTTTAACGCCCTTGCCGCCGTATTTGCTGTTGTCGCCGTCTCTCAGCTCGTGTGCCTCGTGTGCGCCTGTAGAAGCTCCGCTGGGCGACATACCCATTCCCACAGTGCCGTCAGCAAGTTCAACAACAGCCTCCACCGTCGGGTTGCCTCGCGAGTCTATTATCTGCCGCCCGTAAACTTTCTGTATTTTTGTTTTGCCTGACATATGCATACCTCCGTAGTGCTTTTTTATAATTGTACCCGAAAAGTATGCGTTTAAGCATCAATCGTAATAAAAAATAAGCGTGCGGAGAGCATCAGTAGGCTTTTTCTTGTAGTAATCGCTCAGCAACCGCGCATGAAAGCCAAGCTTTGTCACCTTATGCAGAAGTTCACCGTCGCTGAGCTGCGTGTCAAATTCAATAAGGCAGTGCAGCCCCGAATCCTGCCCCGTCACCCTGCACCCCTCAAACAGAGGGTATTGCGATATTTTTTCAAGCATATTGTCACGCCGCTTTTTGTAAAGATGTTTTACGCGATTTATGTGCTTTTCAAAATATCCGTCGTCAATAAACCGCGCCAGAGTGTACTGCTCAAAAGTAGATACCGTGCAGGAACAGCAGCTTAGTTTTTGCCTGAAAAGCTTTGTAAGAGAAACAGGCAGCACCATGTAACTTATGCGTATCGTCGGCGATAGGCTCTTGCTGAATGTGTTCATGTATATCACCCTGTCGGCGGCGTCAATGCTCAAAAGCGAGGGTATAGGTCTGCCCGAAAGCCGAAATTCGCTGTCGTAGTCGTCCTCAATGATGTACCGCCCCTCTTTTTCCGAAGCCCAGCCCAGCAATGCGTATCTCTTCCCCACAGAAGTAACAACGCCGGTAGGGAAGTGGTGAGATGGCGATATGTGCATTATGTCCGCGCCCGAGGCTTTCAGAGCGGCAATGTCAACGCCGTCGCTCTCCATGGGTATGTAAGCGCACTTCGCACCAAGGCATGAGTATATGTCTGATATTTTTGAGTACCCCGGGTCTTCCACGCCAAAGGTGCGCCCCTCGCCGATAAGTATGTTTATAAGCATATAAAGATACTCTGTCCCTGCGCCTATAACTATCCTGTCGGGCGAAACGTCTATGTTGCGAAACTGCCGTATGTGTTTTGCAATAGCGCAGCGCAGCCTTTCACTGCCGTTTATAGGCGGTCGTGTCATAAGCATTTCACGCTCATTAGACAGCTCCTCGCGCATAAGCTTTGCCCATATCGCAAACGGAAAATCTTTCGCCGCTGAAGTAACATTTGTTTTTTCAGCCGAAACTGTATTTTCGTTATGTACATAACTTTGAAATGACGATATGTTTTCGGCAAAATATCCTCTTTTTGGCAGTGCCTTGACATATCCTTCAGACGTCAACTGGCTATATGCGTTCTCTACCGTTATAATGCTCACACCTAAATTTTCTGCAAGCACCCTCTTTGACGGCAGCTTCTCATTTGCCTTTATAACGCCGTTTTCTATGTCTTTCTTTATGTGTTTGTATATCTGAACATACATAGGTTCAGCGCCTGTTTTTTCAAGAACATAAGTCAACATACATCATCATCTGACCTTATTAAAAATAATTATTTTGGCTATTGTAATAATACCACAAGAAGATTATACTATAAGGAAGACTAAAAGTCAATACATTTTTTGAAAGGACAGATATTATGAACAATGATCGTTATCAGCTTAACAAAGAACTCGCGCAGATGCTCAAAGGCGGCGTTATAATGGACGTTACCACACCCGAGCAGGCAGTTATAGCGCAGCAGGCAGGAGCGTGCGCAGTTATGGCTCTTGAAAGGATACCTGCCGACATAAGGGCAGCAGGCGGTGTTTCGCGTATGAGCGACCCTGCCATGATAAAAGGCATACAGAAAGCCGTAAGCATACCGGTAATGGCAAAGTGCCGCATAGGTCATTTTGCAGAAGCTCAGATCTTGCAGGCTATCGAGATAGACTACATAGATGAAAGCGAAGTGCTTACCCCTGCCGATGATATCTACCATATTGATAAGACCAGATTTGACGTTCCGTTTGTCTGCGGCGCAAGAGACCTGGGCGAAGCTCTGCGCAGAATTGCAGAGGGCGCATCTATGATACGCACCAAAGGCGAGCCGGGAACAGGCGATATAGTTCAGGCGGTAAGGCATATGAGAAAGATACAAAGTGAGATCGTTACCCTTGCCGCAAAGCGCGAAGACGAGCTTTTTGAAGCCGCCAAACAGCTGCAAGTGCCGCTTGATCTTGTAAAATATGTTCACGAAAACAAAAAGCTGCCTGTAGTTAATTTTGCAGCAGGCGGCGTGGCTACCCCTGCCGATGCGGCTCTGATGATGCAGCTTGGTGCAGAGGGCGTGTTTGTCGGCTCGGGCATATTCAAGTCGGGCGATCCTGCAAAACGCGCCGCAGCTATAGTAAAAGCCGTTACCAACTACAACGACCCCGAAATGCTTGCAAGCCTATCCGAAAACCTCGGCGAAGCAATGGTGGGCATAAACGAAAAGGAAATAGAGATAATCATGGAGGAGAGGGGCAAATGATAGGCATTTTAGCGCTGCAAGGTGCGTTTGAAGAGCATGAAAAAATGCTGCGCGCCATCGGCTGCCAAAGCGTTCTTATCCGAAAAAAGAGCGATATTCCGCCGTGTCTTACAGGGCTCGTTCTGGTTGGCGGCGAAAGCACCACTCAGCGTAAGCTCCTGCGCGAGCTCGATATGCTGGATATTCTGAAAGAGCGCATAGAAAGCGGTGTGCCGGTGCTTGCAACTTGCGCAGGGCTCATACTTCTTGCAAAAGAAATTTCGGGCGGCGAGCAGACCTGCTTTGGCTGCTTGCCCGTGCGCGTGTGCCGTAATGCATATGGCAGGCAGCTGGGCAGCTTTTCGGCGGTGGGTGATGTGGGCAGTGTAAATAACTTTCCCATGCGGTTTATTCGCGCGCCGTATATTGAATGTACTTTGGCAGATGACAAAGAAGTTGAGGTGCTCAATATCACAGACGGCAGGATAACTGCTGTCGGGTATAAAAACATTCTCGCTATGTCTTTTCACCCCGAACTTACAGAAGATACGCGTATACACAGTTTGTTTGCTGATATGACAAAAATATATTCACGAAAATTATAAAAATATTCAACAGTAAGCGACTGCTTTTTCACGCCAAAATTAAGACTTTTTGAATATAAAAGTATAAAAATATTATAAATTCTCTCAAAATGATTGCAAAATGAAACTAAATGTGTTACAATAAATATAACGAATATTCATTTAATTTTATAAATTGCATTCTAAATGGGGGTAATCAGCATGAGCGACAGTAAATATGACGTTCTCAAAATCAGCAATCAGCTTTGTTTTCCGCTGTATGCCTGTTCAAGAGAGATCATAAAGCAGTATAAACCTTTTCTTGATGAAATTGACCTTACATATACCCAGTATATAGTAATGATGGCTTTGTGGGAGCATAAGACGATGACCGTTAAGGAACTCGGCGACCTTTTGTTTTTGGATTCTGGCACTCTTACGCCGCTTCTGAAAAAGATGGAGGCAAGGGAGTATATCGTGCGCAAACGCTCCGCAAAGGACGAGCGCAATCTTATAGTTTCTCTTACGAAAAAAGGCGATGCTCTTAAAGAAAAGGCTGTGGATATACCGAAAAAAATGGCTTCATGCAACCTGCTTTCCCATGATGAGAGCGTGCAGCTGTATAATCTTTTATATAAGATACTTGACAGCCGCAAATAAGTAAATTACATATCGTGCGAGTGCGCCTTTTTGGGTGCGCTCGTTTTTTATTGCCCCAAGTACCCGAACCGACATATTTTTTATACCGCTGTAAATATAATTAAATGTCGGGAGGGGACAATTGTGATCAAGCTGTATGTGGACGTTCTGTTTGTAACGAATCTTGCGGTCTGTATAGTGCTTGTGAGCGCCGCAGCAAGTTTTCTGCATATAAGCGTGTCTGTACCGCGAACCTTTGCCGCCGCCGCAATAGGCGCGCTGTCATCGCTTTCTGTGCTCACAGGCAGTATGGCGGCATCGGCAGTGATAAAGATAATAGCTTCTGTAATAGTCTGTGCCGTTGCTTTCAATACATTAAGTCCCCGTAAACTCTTAAAAAGAACATTTGCATACATTTTTGCTTATGTCACATTTCTGGCGGCAGTATATATTATTTGGTACATAACAGGCTGCGGCAGGATATACATAATATACGGTACTGTATACTTTGATGTTTCTGTTATAACGCTAGTGTTTTCGTGTATTGCCTGCTATACTCTTATTTCAATTGCCGAGAGGATATATACCGAGCATATTTACAATAATACTGCCTATAAGCTGTTTTTTAAGATAAACGACAAAAGCTATACCTTTGAAGCGCTTGCAGATACAGGCAACATGGCGCGAGATCATATAAGCGGCACACCCGTGATAGTATGCGTAAGTGATAAAATGTGCTCAGACTGGTCTCTTGCTCAGACTCTGCCGCGAGGTTTTCGGCTTATGCCATACTCAACGGTAAGCGGCGATTCGCTTATGTGGCTTGCCAAGCCGCAGGAACTGAAGATATGCGACGGCAAGGGCAACACCAAGCCGCTTAAAGCAACCATAGGCATAGTTGAGGGCAGCAGCGAGCAGGCTATATTCAACCCGTGTTTGTTAAGATAGATACATATTATATATAGAACAAAAGAATTTTCAGAGAGGCAGTGACACAATTGTTAAAATTTAAAATGCTTTTGCAATGGGTAAAAACGGCTTTAGGCAGGTTTTTTGCCAAACGGCGCGTGGACTATATAAACGGCTCTCAAGCCTTGCCGCCGCCGCTTACCCCCGAAGAAGAAGCAAAAGCCTTTGAACTTCTGGAAGTTGACGAGAAAAAAGCGCATGAACTGCTTATAATACACAATCTGCGGCTGGTGGTGTATATAGCAAAAAAGTTTGAGACCACCGGCATAGGAATTGAAGACCTTATTTCTATAGGCACGATAGGTCTTATAAAGGCGGTAAAGACTTTTCGACCTGACAAAAACATAAAACTTGCTACATATGCCTCGCGCTGCATAGAAAACGAGATACTTATGTTTTTGCGTAAAACATCACAGTCGCGCAAGGAAATTTCTATTGACGAGCCGCTCAATGTTGACTGGGACGGCAACGAACTGCTGCTGGGCGACATTTTAGGCACTGACGACGACATTGTGATACGCGGCATTGAAAGCGAGACCGAAAAGCGGCTTTTGTTAGAGCAGATAGAAAAGCTGGGTGACCGCGAACGCACCATAATGCAGATGCGGTTTGGTCTGGCAGGGTATAAAGAACGCACCCAGAAAGAAGTCGCGGACGAGGTGGGCATATCGCAGTCGTACATATCAAGGCTTGAAAAACGAATACTTCGCCAGATAAAGCGATCACTTGAAAAACTCTGCTGAAAAAACAGCGCTTCCGCCCAAATACGGTGGAAACGCTGCATTTTTATAATTTTGTTACTGAAACCACTATACATATGCCCCACAAAATGCTTGCAAGTATCTGCACCACATGAAATTTCAGATGCTTTGTCTTGTGCCTGAAAACATACATACCCAGCCAGCCGCCAACTATGCCGCCTATCATGCACATACCAAGCAAAACTCTTTCGGGAATACGCCATTTATGGGCTTTTGCTTTTGCTTTGTCAATGCCGTACATTATAAATGTAATAAAGCCAAGCACACCCATATATATTAGTATTAGCTTAGTTGTATTATTCATAGCTCATTACATTAAGAGAAATACTTAACGCCGTTTTCAAACAGGTGCTGATCTTTCTCCCCCGGTACATTTATGCATACGTTGTCGCCCTTACGCTCCGAGTGACCCATTTTGCCAAGCACGCGTCCGTCAGGCGAGGTTATGCCCTCTATAGCATCTATTGACGTGTTCGGGTTGCACTGTATGTCATAAGTAGGTCTGTCGGCAAAGTCAACGTACTGTGTGCATATCTGACCGTTGTGCGCCATTGCAGCTATTTCTTCGGGCGTAGCTATAAATCTGCCCTCGCCGTGCGAAATTGCTACCGTGTGTATGTCGCCGACCTTTGCATCAGCAAACCACGGTGACTTGTTTGAAGCTACCCTCGTGCGAACCATTTTTGACTGGTGTCTTGCAATGGTGTTGAATGTAAGGGTGGGGGAGTCGCTGCGCATATCGCGTATCTCGCCATACGGAACAAGACCCAACTTTACAAGCGCCTGAAAACCGTTGCATATGCCCATCATAAGTCCGTCTCTGTTTTTGAGCAGATCGTTTATAGCCTCCGCGAGCCTCGGGTTTTTGAAAAATGCCGTAATGAACTTGCCGCTTCCGTCAGGCTCATCGCCGCCCGAAAAGCCGCCCGGCAGCATTATCATCTGCGAGTTTTTAATGCGCCTTTCTATCTCTTCCACAGATTCGTTTATCTGCGATTCATTGAGATTTCTTATAACGAATATATCAGCCTTAGCGCCTGCCTTTTCAAATGCCTTTGCTGTATCATATTCACAGTTTGTTCCGGGGAATACAGGTATAAGCACCCTAGGACGTGCGATCTTTACAGAAGATGTGCGCCTTTCGTTTACCGAATATCCGAAAACTTCGGGAACATTTCTCGGTATATTTACCTTTGTCGGGTAAACAGGCTCCAGCTTTTCAGACCACAGTTTTTCAAGTTTATCAAGCTCTACAGCGTATTTGTCGGTTATTATAACATACTCGCTTATAGTCTCGCCGAGTATCCTCTCGCCTGCATCAACTCCGTCAGCAAGCTCTATAACAAAGCTGCCGTAGCAAGCCCTGTATAACTCGGCAGGTGAAACATATCCCGAGAAGCGGAAACCTATCTTGTTGCCAAACGCCATCTTTGCGATAGCTTCCGAAATACCGCCATAAGAAACGCTCCAGCAGGAAAGCACTTTGCCCTCTGCGATAAGCTTTTCTATTTTGTCGAATACTTCCAGAACGCTCTTGAATACCGGCAGACCGTTTTGGTCATATTCGGGTTTTATGTATATTACAGTAGAACCTGCCTTTTTAAATTCCTGCGAGATTATCCTATCGGTGTTCGCAGTAGATACAGCAAAAGATACAAGGGTAGGGGGTACGTCTATCTTTTCAAAAGTACCGCTCATCGAGTCTTTGCCGCCTATAGATGCAATGCCGTATTCAAGCTGTGCCTTGAAAGCGCCAAGAAGCGCAGCCATCGGTTTGCCCCAGCGTGTGGGATCATTCTGTGTTCTCTCAAAATATTCCTGGAAAGTCAGCCAGCACTTTTTGCGGCTGCCGCCTGTTGCAACAACTTTCGCTATAGATTCAGTAACAGCCGAAATTGCTCCGTGATACGGAGACTGCGAAGACAGGAAAGGATTAAATCCCCATGCCATTATAGAGGCAGTCTTAGTTTCACCGTTAAGTACAGGCAGTTTAGCAGCCATTGCCTGAGTAGGCGTGTTCTGATATTTGCCGCCGTATGGCATAAGCACCGTGCCTGCGCCTATAGTAGAGTCAAATCTCTCAACAAGTCCTTTCTGCGAGCATATGTTGAGGTTTGAGATCATTTCTTCCCACATAGCGGCAGAGTCTTTCACGTTCTCATTTGTAATTACCACAGGTTCTTCAACGGTTATAGTCGTGTGCTTTGAAGCGCCGTTAGAGTTAAGAAATTCTCTTGAAAGGTCAACAATAGTCGCGCCGTTCCATGTCATTTTAAGGCGAGGTTCGGCAGTTACAACTGCTACTTTCGTGGCTTCAAGATTTTCTTTGTCTGCCATTTTCATAAACTTTGCGGCATCGCTTTCGCTGACTACAACAGCCATTCTCTCCTGAGATTCCGAAATAGCCAGTTCCGTGCCGTCAAGTCCGTCATATTTTTTCGGTACTTTGTTAAGGTCGATAACAAGTCCGTCTGTAAGCTCACCAATAGCTACCGAAACACCGCCCGCGCCAAAGTCGTTGCAGCGTTTTATAAGCCTTGTAACTTCGGGGTCGCGGAAAAGCCTTTGCAGCTTTCTTTCGATAGGAGCATTACCTTTCTGTACCTCCGCACCGCAGCTTTCGAGCGACTGAAGCGTGTGCGACTTTGAAGAACCTGTAGCGCCGCCGCAGCCGTCACGACCCGTTCTGCCGCCGAGCAGAATTACAACATCGCTCTCCTGCGGTCTTTCACGCCTTACGTTAGCTTCGGGGGCAGCGCCAATAACAGCGCCTATCTCCATTCTTTTTGCAACATAGCCGGGGTGATAAATTTCATTTACATTACCCGTCGCAAGACCTATCTGGTTGCCGTATGAAGAATAACCGTTTGCCGCGCCGACAACTATCTTTCTTTGCGGCAGCTTGCCCTCTATCGTGTCTTCAATAGGCACAAGCGGATTAGCCGCGCCCGTTACCCTCATAGCCTGATAAACATATGCACGTCCCGAAAGCGGATCTCTTATAGCACCGCCAAGGCAGGTAGCCGCACCGCCGAAAGGTTCTATCTCGGTCGGGTGGTTGTGTGTTTCGTTTTTGAACATCAGCAGCCAGTCTTCTTCCTCGCCGTCAACGTCAACTTTGATCTTAACAGAGCAAGCGTTTATCTCTTCGCTCTCGTCAAGGTCTTTCAGTAAACCGTCTTTTTTCAGCTTCTTCGCGCCTATAACGGCAAGATCCATAAGCGTCATCGGCTTGTCAGTCCTGCCTGCATACAGTTCTGAACGCACTTCCTTGTATTTTTTGAATGTGTCGTTTATGTAGTCACTCTGAATGTCAACACCGTCTATATGCGTTAAAAACGTCGTGTGGCGGCAGTGGTCAGACCAGTAAGTGTCTATCATGCGTATTTCGGTAACGGTCGGATTGCGCTTTTCACTGTCGCGGAAGTAATCACGGCAGAACTTTATGTCGTCAAAGTCCATAGCCAGACCCATTTTGTTCATAATGTCGCGCAGGTCGTCATCGTTAGAATATATAAAGCCGTCTATCGTGTCAACTTTCGTGGGTATGTCATATTCGGTGTCAAGCGTTTCAAACCGCCTAAAAGATGCCTCTCTGCTTTCTACCGGGTTTATTATGTAGTGCTTTATAGCCGCTACATCATCTTCGCTTATGTCGCCTTTCAGAATATATATCCTTGCCGTGCGCACCGTCGGCTGCTTTTCGCCGGTAAGAAGCGATATGCACTGCGCGCATGAATCCGAACGCTGATCAAACTGACCGGGCAGATATTCAACGGCAAAAACGTGTTCGTCATCGTCTATCTCCGGAAGATGCTCGTATACAACGTCAACGGCAGGCTCAGAGAAAACTATGGGCGCGGCAAGAGCAAAAGCCTCAGGCGTCAGTTCCTGCGCATCGTATCTGTTGATAACGCGAATACTGCGCAGCCCCTCAATGCCAAGCGCCGAGCCGATGTCGGCAAGCAGAGAACGCGCTTCAACTGCAAACTCCGGTTTCTTTTCAACATAAATTCTGTAAACAGGCATATTTACAACTCCTTAACATTTTAGAGATTTTTTACAAAATTTCATTCAACTATCTCACCTAAGCAGTGATCATCTTCCACACTTAATATAATAACATAAAAAATCATTCTACGCAAACTTTTTTGCGAATTTTTTCTGATAATCTTAATTTGTGTGTAATTTTCACTGTATCCGTGGTGAAAAGTTGTGCAATTTTCTTTTTCAAACAGAACTTTTACTCTTTTTCCGACCATTTGCGACAAAAAATTTTCTCTTGAAATTTTGCCGACCTGTGCCATTTCGGCGGCGCGCCTCTGTTTTATTTCCTCGGAAATTTGACCGCACATTTTCTCAGCCGCCGTGCCTTTTCTAACAGAATATGGGAAAACGTGTATTTTTGCAAAGCCTATCGACCTTACAAACTCCAGCGACTGTTTGTGATCTTCTTCTGTTTCCCCTGCAAAACCTACCATTACATCTGTGGTTATCGCACAGTCGGGGAAAGCGTTTCTCAGCTTGCAAACTAATTCGGCATATTGCGCCGTGGTGTAGTGCCTGTTCATAGCTTTCAAAGTGCGGTCACAGCCGCTTTGCAGCGAAAGATGAAAGTGCGGACACAGTTTTGGCAGCCTTGCCATGCGCTCTATGTCGCTGTCGCTGATAAGCTCGGGTTCAATAGAACTCAGCCGCACCCTCTCAACTCCCTCAACAGAGCAAACTGCCTCTATCGCATCAATAAGGCGTATATCTCCATCAAGGTCAGCGCCATATCTGCACAGGTTTATGCCCGTCAGAACTATCTCCAAATGCCCGCACTGCGCCAAAAGTTTGGCATCGTTTTTAACGTCTTCAAGCGGCTTTGAGCGCAGATGCCCCCTTGCATATGGTATAACGCAGTATGTGCAGTATCTGTCGCAGCCGTCCTGAATCTTTAAGTAACCTCTTGTTTTATCAGTAAATTCCGAGTTTGTAAAGTTGTCAAAGCTTTCACCTTTACAGTGTTTTGCAATTTCAAAAGTGCGCTCTCCGCTGTCTATAAAGCGTATAACAGCCTCTGCCGTAAATGCCGTGTTGCCGTTACCGGTAACAATATCGCACAAACCACTGCTGTAAAGTATTTGAGCTTCACACTCATCGGCCTGCGGAAAGCACCCCGTAAGCACCGTAACGCAATTGGGGTTCGTCCGCTTTATCCTGTGAAGAAGCTGGCGGCATTTCTTGTCTGCTTTTCCCGTTACCGTGCAAGAGTTCACAATGCAAATTTTTGCATCAGAAATATTGTCGATAACGCCAAAACCTGCCGCAGTAAGCCGCTGTTTTATATTTTCGGTATCGCAGGTGTTTACCTTGCACCCCAGCGAAAAATAACACACACTGTAATTTGAATAGTTTGCCAAAATTTATCATTCCCTGTAAATGTTAATAACAAAGTGATTTTGCACAAATGTTTTTCGCCTATCTCGTTCTTAATGACTATTATACTATATTTTTTTCGCAAATGCAATTATCTATTGACAATTTGCAGTAAATTTTGATATATTTATTATCGGAGCATTTCGGTTCTTGCAAATTTTTAATGAATGGAGCTTTAGTTATGATAAAAACTACTATTCGGCTCAATACCACGCAGGACATCAGAGATTTTCTCAGCGCCGTTTCAAAGCAGGATTATAATGTAGAACTTGTTTCGGGCGATTCGTCAATAGATGCAAAGTCTGTAATGGGGCTGTTCAGTTTTGACAGAAGCGCTCCTATAGAGCTTTGCGCCCATACGCAAGATGCCAGTGAATTTTTCGGGCTTATAGGAAAATTTATAGTCTGCTGACTTAGCTGACATAGTTCTTCACATTTCGCGCACCTTTCGGCATATAGTTAAAACGGAGGTGCGGACAATGCTGTTTAATTGTTTTATTAAAAATATTGTAAATGTAGTCGCCGCGGCGGTGTTTTCATGGAGCTTACCGATACTGCCGTTTGACGGCTTTAATGGTTTTATCCAAAAGTTATATGAGCAGTTTTTCCCGGCTTTGCAGGCGCAGACAGAGATAATACAGTCAAAAGTCGTTTATGAGGCCGAAACGGGCACAGTACTTTCTTCCGAGAATGAAAACGAGGTAATGCAGGCAGGGCATCTTGCCAAACTCATGACGCTTCTGATAGTTGAAGAAACTCTTGAAAACGGCGATATTTCGTTAGACACACAGATAACAGTATCGCAGTACGCCAACTCCATGCAGGGTTCGCAAGTATGGCTTGACGTTGGCGAAAAGATATCGGTCGATGAGCTTATAAAGTCAATAACCATCGGCAACGCCAACGATGCTTGTGTTGCCATTGCAGAAGCTGTGGCAAAGACTGAGCAGGACTTTGCCGCTCTTATGAATGAAAAAGCCGCTGCACTCGGTATGGAAAACACATTTTATGCCGATTGTACGGGAATTTCTGCCGATACAAAAACTACCGCATACGATACCGCGCTTCTTTGCGCCGAGCTTTCAAAGCACGAAGATCATTTTAAGTATACCACAACTTGGATGGACGATGTTCGCGGAGGGAAGGCACAGCTTGTGAACCTCAACAGGCTGGTGCGCACTTATAAAGGAATAATAGGCTTTAAGGCGTGCTATAGTGATGGCGGCAAAAACTGCCTTGCAGCAGCCGCACAAAGAGGCGATATGACCGCTGTCGCGGTAATTTTGGGCTCACCCGACGAGGACAGCAGGTTTTCTTGGGCGAAAGATGCCATGAATAAAGCCTTTGCCGCCTATGAGATATATGTTCCCGAGATGTCGGAGGGCATTTTAGACGATGTGAATGTTGCGTTCGGCGAAAAGTCGTTTGCCGCGGTGCGGTGCAGCGATGAAAGCAAGGTGCTTATACCCAAAGGCTGTGCCGATGATGTTGAGGTATCATATGAGCGGATAGATAACGTTACCGCGCCGGTAAAAAAGGGTACTGTTATAGGCTCGGTGTGCTTTACTCTCAGCGGCGAGGAGATATATTCTGCCGATATTTGCCTTTCGGAAGACGTTGACAGACTGTCTTTTGGCGAATCGTTCAAAAGAATATTGTTAGAATTACTAAAAATGTAGGCTAAAAATTAGATGATGTATACAAAATATTGTGCGTTTTGCAAAACCGCTTGAAAAAAATACGGATATATTGTACAATAAAAAATAGATGAGATATTTCTTCATCAGTAATTTTATTATGTATTTATTTTGAAAGGACTGACTGATTTGTCTATCAGATTAAATCCCAAGTATCTGGGTGGATTTGTTGAAAAGCATGAACTGGAGGCTATGCGTCCGCAGGTCAAGGCAGCACATGATACTTTAATGAACGGCACGGGTCTCGGCAGTGACTTTCTCGGCTGGGTAGATCTTCCCGTAAATTATGACAAGGAAGAGTTTGCGCGCATAAAGGCAGCCGCCAAGAGGATTCAGCAAAGCTGCGATATACTTATAGTTATAGGTATAGGCGGCTCATACCTCGGCGCAAGGGCTGCAATCGAGCTTCTGCGTTCACCTTTCTATAACAGCCTTAAAAAAGATACCCCCGATATTTTCTTTGTCGGCAATAATATAAGCCCTACCTATCTTACAGAGGTGCTTTCTATCTGCGAGGGCAAGGATATCTGCGTTAATATCATTTCTAAGTCGGGTACTACCACTGAGCCTGCACTTGCTTTCCGTATCTTTAAGAAGCTTCTGGAAGATAAGTACGGCAAAGATGGCGCTAAGAACAGAATATTTGCAACTACCGATAAGGCAAGGGGCACGCTCAAAGAGCTTTCCGATACCGAGGGTTATGAAACGTTCGTAATCGCAGACGATATAGGCGGAAGATTTTCGGTGCTTACCGGCGTAGGTCTTTTGCCGATAGCGGTTTCGGGCGCTGATATAGACAAGCTTATGGCAGGCGCGGCTGCTGCAAGAGAAAAATATGCAGGCGTTGACAATAACGACTGCTATGATTATGCAGCTTACAGAAATATTCTGTACCGCAAGGGCAAGAGCGTTGAAATGCTCGTTACATACGACCCGTCGTTCACCATGATGACCGAATGGTGGAAACAGCTGTTCGGCGAGAGCGAGGGCAAGGATAACAAGGGCATTTTCCCGACCTCGGCAACGTTTTCTACCGATCTTCATTCGCTCGGTCAGTTCATTCAAAGCGGTTCAAGAATAATGTTTGAAACCGTCGTTGATATCAAGCAACCGAAGTATGATATGTTCCTTGAAAACGACGAGCAGAATCTCGATAAGCTCAATTTCCTTACCAACCAGAATATGAGCGTTGTGAACCGCAAGGCTTTCGAGGGCACAGTGCTTGCTCATACCGAGGGCGGCGTGCCTAATATAGTTATTGAAATGGACAAGCCCGATGAAGAGAACCTCGGCGAGCTTATATACTTCTTTGAGAAAGCCTGCGCTATTTCAGGCTATATGCTGGGTGTAAATCCTTTCGATCAGCCGGGCGTTGAGAGCTATAAGAAGAATATGTTCGCGCTGCTCGGCAAGCCGGGATATGAAGACGCCAAGGCGGAGCTTGAAGCAAAAATAAAATAACGAAACTTTGAAGCGTGTACCGCTTTTGAAGATTAAACATCGCCCACTGGGCAGAACGGAGTGCTATCTATGATAAATCTGATAACCGGAAAAAAGGGAACAGGCAAGACCAAGATACTTGTTGAGCGCATAAACGAAGCGCTTGAAGTGGCTACCGGCTCGGTAGTATGTATAGAAAGAGGAATGAAGCTTACTTATGATATTCCTCATAAGGTAAGGCTCGTAGATGCTGAAGAATATGGCATCAGCAGCTTTGATGCGTTTTACGGCTTTGTTACGGGTATGCTCGCAGGAAACTATGATATTCAGCACGTTTTTGTTGACGGTATACTTAAAATGGGCGGCAGAGATTACGAAGCCCTCGGCGCTATGCTCGATAAGCTTGCAATAGTTGCCAAAGATGTTAAGATCACGTTCACTGTTTCCGAAGATGCCGAGAATCTTCCCGAAAAAGTAAAAGCTTTTATGTAATTTTTTGAAAATCACTTGACTTTACGGAAAATTCACGCTATAATGTTCTTTGTGATGTTCTGTTTTCACGGATAGAAAACGACCGATACAGGAGGAGTTATGACCTTTCAGCTTAAAAGTATATTCAGTATACCGGGCGAAAGCAAGGATTTTGAATATGAAATAGATAAGGAAAAACTCTTTCAGCGAACGGGTATGGTATTTCATTCCGATGTAAAGGTCAAAGGCAGCATAGTAAACAGGGCAGGCGTTGTAAAGCTTGACTATCATTGTGATGCAGCCGTTGACCATGTGTGTGACAGATGTCTTTGCGAGTTTGTCAGGGAGTATGGTTTTGATTTTGAACATATACTCGTTACGGATACAAAGTGCGACGATTACGTCGTCTGCAATGACTTTGAACTGGATCTTGACGAACTTGCAGTTTGTGATATGCTTCTTGAATTTCCTACCAAGATACTGTGTAAGGAAGACTGCAAGGGGCTTTGCGCAAAATGCGGAGCAGACCTGAATAAAGGCGAATGCTCCTGCGTGCGTGACAACTGAGATCAATCCTGAAGAGGAGGTGCCAAAATGGCAGTACCAAAGAGAAAGGTTTCTAAAGCCAGACGTGATAAAAGACGCAGCGCTGTTTGGAAGCTCCCTCAGCCCGCTCTTTGCAGATGTTCAAACTGCGGCGAGCTTACCGCTCCGCACAAGGTTTGTAAGGCTTGCGGATATTATAAGGGCGTAGAGGTCATAGCTAAGAATAACGACTGATCGTGCGCTTATCGGTGTCAAGCAGAGAGGGGATATACTTCTCTGCTTTTTTCGTCATACATCTTTTTGTGAGAGGAGGAATAATATGGCTTTACCCGTAGTTGCTATAGTCGGCAGACCGAATGTCGGCAAATCAACGCTTTTTAATAAACTTATAGGTCAGCGGCTCTCGATAGTTGAAGATACCCCCGGAGTTACAAGGGATAGGATATATTCCAAGTGTGAGTGGCGAAACAGAGAATTTATGGTAGTCGATACCGGCGGTATAGAACCCGACAGCGACGATGTTATACTTGCGCAGATGAGAAGGCAGGCAGAGCTTGCAATAAGCAGCGCGCAGGTAATAGTGCTTGTTACCGACCTTAGATGCGGCGTTACCGCAAGCGACCATGACGTTGCTAATATGCTGCTCAAGTCGGGAAAACCTGTAGTTCTGTGTGTTAATAAATGTGATACTCTCGGCGAACCGCCCGTTGAATTTTATGAGTTTTATAACTTAGGTCTCGGAGACCCTATCGCAGTTTCGTCAACTCACGGTCACGGCACAGGCGACCTTTTAGATGCTGTTTTTGAGCATCTTCCCGAAGATGAACCAAGCGATGAGGACGAAGATATTATAAAAGTTGCAGTTATAGGCAAACCGAACGTCGGCAAATCTTCGCTAATAAATAAAATATGCGGCGAGGAAAGAGCCATAGTTTCCGATATTGCAGGCACTACCCGCGATGCCACGGATACAGTGATAGAGACCGAGCGCGGCAAGTATATGTTTATAGATACCGCAGGCATACGCAGAAAGTCAAAAGTGCTTGAAAATGTAGAAAAATACAGTGTTCTGCGCGCGCATATGGCAGTCGACAGGGCAGACGTTGCTGTAATAGTAATTGATGCTACCGAGGGATTTACCGAGCAGGATTCCAAAGTTGCAGGCTATGCCCACGAAAAAGGAAAGGCCTGCGTGGTAGCCGTAAACAAATGGGACGCAGTCGAAAAAGACACCAACACCATGAATGATATGCTTTCCGACCTGAAAGAAGATTTCGGCTTTATGCAGTATGTGCCGTTCGTGTTCATCTCGGCAAAAACAGGTCAGCGGCTTGATAAGCTTTTTGACCTTATAGACCGCACGTTTGAGCAAAATTCAATGCGTATCTCAACAGGCAAGCTCAACGATGTTCTGGCATATGCAACATCGCGCGTGCAGCCGCCCTCGGATAAGGGCAGACGACTTAAAATATACTATATGACTCAGGCATCTACCAGACCGCCAACATTTGTAGTTTTTGTAAACCGCAAGGATCTGTTTCATTTTTCGTACCAAAGATATCTTGAAAATCAGATCCGCGAAACGTTCTCGCTTAACGAAACGCCTATCATTATGAAGGTAAGAGAACGCGATACTAACGATGTAAAATAATTTGGGGATATAATTATGGAAGCTTTTGTTTGGATATTTACAGTGCTTTTCTCGTATCTTTTCGGCAGCATAAATACCTCGATAGTCATTTGTAAGATGATCCACCGCAAGGATATTCGCGATTATGGCAGCGGAAATGCGGGTCTTACAAATGTTTTGAGAACTTTCGGCAAACCCACCGCCGCGCTTACACTTATAGTAGACCTTATAAAAGGCATTGCGGCAGTGCTTATCTGTCGGCTGGTGGCAGGGCATTTCGGCGTCGAGCTGCTTTCAAATCCGCTGTTTGTAAATTATCTTTCCTGCCTGTTCGTAATACTGGGGCATATATTCCCGTGCTATTACGGCTTTCGCGGCGGAAAAGGCGTGCTGCTCACCGCCACTACCATGATAGCCGTAGACCCCCTTACCTGCGGCGTTGCGGTTGCTATCTTCATAATAGTCGTAAGCATAAGCAGATATGTTTCACTTGCATCTATAATAGCAGTTTCTTCTTTCCCTATATGTACTATAATTTCGCAGACGTTAAGGGACTATGAAAAGCCGTGGCAGAATGCTCTAGTCGCCTTGGCGGTAGCGATAATCGTAATATTAAAGCATAAGAGCAATATAGTAAGACTTGTAAACGGCACGGAAAACAAACTCAGCTTTAAAAGCAAAAAAAGCTGACAACTTTGCGGAGGTGTTTTTATGGCAGATATAACTATACTCGGCAGCGGTGGCTTTGGTCTCTCGCTTGCAATTATGTGCGAAAAAATGGGTCACAGCGTTACTGTGTGGTCTAAGTTTCAGGACGAGATAGATACCTTGAAAAGAACGGGTGAACTGCGGTCAAAGCTGCCCGGCGCTATTCTTCCCGAAGCAGTTGCGCTTACTACAGATATTTCCTGCGCCCAAAATGCGGATATAGTCATAATCGGCATACCAACGCGATTTGTAGCAGAGGTGTGCAATACCGCAAAACCGTATATAAATGAAAAAGCCGTCGTCGTCAGCACCTCAAAAGGCTTTGAGGACGGCACTATGCGGCGTATGTCGGAAGTTATAATGAGCATTTTGCCGAACAAAACGGTGGTGCTTTCCGGCCCTTCCCACGCAGAAGAGATAGCAAACGGCACACCTACCACGGTGGTTGCCGCCTGCGATGATCTCAATTATGCTTACTATGTACAAGATGAGCTCAGCAACTCAACGCTCAGAATATATACAAATTCCGATGTCATAGGCTGCGAAGTCGGAGGCTCTCTTAAAAATTCAATAGCGCTTGCCGCAGGGATAGTTGACGGCATGGGCTTTGGCGATAACACAAAAGCCGCGCTCATGACAAGAGGACTTACTGAGATAGCGCGTATAGGCGTTGCAATGGGAGCGCACGAGGAAACTTTTTCGGGTCTTACCGGTCTTGGTGACCTTATTGTTACCTGCACAAGTATGCACAGCCGCAACAGGCGCGCAGGCATACTGATAGGGCAGGGGGTAAAGGCAGAAGAAGCTATCCGCCGCACAGGCACCGTTGAGGGCTATTACTGCACAAGAAATGCATATCCTCTTGCAAAAAAGCTCGGCGTAGATGCCCCGATCATAGAGCAGCTTTATATGATACTTTTTGAAAATATGCCGCCTAAAGATGCTCTCTCGCACCTTATGAACCGCCCTATGAAGCATGAGTCCGAAGAGGGTCTGTACTTTTAATAGTGTTTTTGGAGGAATTACTATGAAAACAGTTTTTACCGAAGATAATATAAACGCTCTGCTTGACAAGGCAATTGCAGAGAAGAAAATAGTGGCTTACTATCAGCCGAAATATGATGCTGTAACGGGTCATATAAACGGCGCGGAGGCGTTAGCTCGGTGGATAGATGAAGACGGCAGCATTGTACCGCCCTATCAGTTCATACCGCTTCTTGAAAAAAGTATGCTTATCACAAAGCTTGACTGGTACATACTCGATGAAGTCTGCGCATTTCTGAGCCGTGAGATAAAGCGCGGCGCAAAAAACGTTACCGTGTCCGTCAACTTTTCAAGATATCATACCAAAGAACCGAACTTTGTAAAACATCTCTGTGAAGTCGTTGACAGCTACAGTGTTCCGCGCAAGCTTATCGAAGTTGAAATAACCGAATCTGCGCTTGTTGACGGCACAAATATCATTCAGTTCATAAGCGATATAAGAAATGACAATTTTTCTGTAGCTATAGACGACTTCGGCAGCGGTCTTTCATCGCTTACTTTTGTAAAAGATGTGCCTGCAAACGTTTTGAAAATAGATAAATCGCTGCTCAGCGGCAACTGCGAAAACGAAAAGGAACGCATAGTTCTGGAAAGCATTTTCAGTTTTGCGCAAAGGCTCAAACTTTCTACCGTTGCAGAGGGCGTTGAGACCAAAGAACAGCTCGGCTTTCTGCGTACCTGCGGCTGTGAAACTATTCAGGGCTACTATTTTTCAAAGCCCGTTACAGAAAGCGAATATGCCGATATTCTTGAAAATCACGAGCCTGATGAGCAGTTGGAAGATATCCTCGTTACCCAGCCTGCCGCAAGCGCAACTCAGCTGCTTTTAGATGCCGTGTTTATGTGCTATCCGCTGGTTATAATGAGCAATCTTTCGCGCAACAGCTTTTATATGATGGTGTACGAGAACTTCACAACACGTTCCTGCCCGTCAACAGGCGTGTATACAGAGCTTATAATGCACGGCGCGTCTACCATGCTTCCCGAAGACCAGCAGCTTTTTATTGATACTTTTGATATTAATGACCAGATAAACGCCTATAACAACGGTCAAAGGACGAGAAGGGTAGTTACTCGCCAAAAGGGCGACGACGGCATATACAGACCCGTAGAAACAACGAATTACTATGTAAAGAACCCGTCGTCCGATGATATTCTTGCCATAACGCTTTCCCGACCTGTTCCCGAAGAATAACAAAATAACCAAAGCCCGATGGTCATTGATCATCGGGCTTGATTTTATGTGTTTTTTGAAGCATCTTTTGCAAATTCGCTTATATCTCGTCCTTTCAGAACAAGCCCCAGCAGCTCAGGCAGTTTTTGAGGAGCGCAGGCAAAGCAAGGTATACCAAGTTTTGATAATTTGTTTGCCACGCTTTCATCATAGAAAGGCGCACCGCCGTCTGCAACAGCCAAAAGCGATACCACGGTAACTCCCGAAGCTTTCATTTCCTCCAATCTCCTTATAAGCGCGGCGCGGTTTCCACCCTCATAAAGGTCGGAAATAAGGAAAAACAGTGTCTTTTTCGGCTCTTCAATAAACTGCTGACAGTAAGCGACCGATTTATCTATATCGGTACCGCCGCCCAGTTGAAAGCCGTAAAGCAGATCAACAGGGTCGCTGCATTTATCTGTAAGGTCAACAATATTCGTATCAAACGCAACAACGCGAGTTTTCAGCGCGCTCATGCTTGCCAGAATACAGCTTACCACCGATGAATAAATAACGCTTTCACCCATAGAGCCGCTCTGGTCAATGTCAAGTATTACAGTCCACTTTTTTGAGGCTGAAGAAGCGGCGCGCTCAAAGAAATAAAAGTGCTCGGGCACTATCGTTTTAAGCTCCGGCGAATAGTGTTTCAGATTTCGCCTGATAGTCATTTTGTAATCAAGCGCCGATGCCGACGGGATAGGGGAGTGCTCGCGCTTGTTTACTGCGGCTGTTACTGCTCTGCGTATATCCTGTTCCAAAAGCTTGTTTATATCGTCAACTATCTTTTTTATAAACTCCCTTACGCTTTCCTTTGAGCGCTCGGGTATAGACTCTTTAAGCGCCATTATCGCCGATGCAAGAGATATATCAGGCTCTACATTTTCAAGTATTTCAGGCTCGAAAATAAGCTGTTTCAGCCCGCACCTTGTCATCGCATCATTTTGTATTATCTTTACAAGGTCTTTGTCAAACAGGCTTCTCACATCGCCCAGCCACCTTGATATTTGCGGATTTGACGGCCCTTTGCCTGCACCTTTTGAGCTGCCGAAACCGCCCTGTTCGCTTTTGTTGTATATAGATGCAAGCGCGCTGTCCATAAGCATCTGTTCTTGCGAAAGCTGCGGCATATCCATTTTATCCAGCCTCTCGCCGCTTTCCTGACCAAGAATAAGCCGCCAACGCTGCATTTGTGCTTTAGTATCCATAACATCACCTATAAATCAAAGTCAAAGTCCGAAAGCTCATCTATAGCCTGCTGAGAAGCCTCATCAAGTACACCGTTCAAAACTTCGCTGACCGCATCACCGTTAAGACCCCATATCTCGCCCAGATTTTCAGCTATAGCATCTTTTTCACTCGAAGAAAAGTCTGCAAACGCTCTGCGCAGAAAAATGAGCGCGCGTTTAAATTCCTCATCGTCAAGCTCTTTAAGATAATCGTCCAGACTCTCCCACAGTGACAGCCTCGCAATAAGACCGCTGCGGTTCTTCATCGAAAGCCCCTCAAACCAGCCTGCACCGAGGTCGGCAGGCACACCTTTTGAAAGGCGGCGCGATACTTCTGTTTTCAGTTCGTTGTTTGACATTACATTGCGTTCAAGTAAAATTGCAGTGCAAAGCCCCGAAAGCCTCGTGTTCAGATCATCACGCATAGCGACCTCCGAAAGTGATTTCAGCCATTTATCTGTTTCAAGAAAATCATGCGCCAGCTGCACCGAGTTTATCATATTTATCGCATCTGCGATCTCTTTTGATACATCATCATTGCATATGCATGAAGAACTCATGATAAGGCAGGCGCGGTAATAAAGCTGCTTTAATATGGGTATTATCGCTGTACAGTCGGTCTTGCGTATATCGCCGTAGCTTATTACGTTTGAAAGGCTGAACATTGTCTGCGCTATTTTTTCAAACGGTATGTTGTCTGTCGCAGCCGCCTGCAAAGCTGCCACCGCATAACCGGCAGCTCCCGATAATCCGCAGCAAAATGCATCTTCAACAGCTTTCGCAATTACCGCAATATCTTCCTGCCCCTCAACGTTTTCTTTTATCTGAAACGCAGCCGCAAGCTCTACCGTGTCGCCTTTCAGCGCGCTTTCAACAAGCACTATCTCGCATTCGGTAGTCCACTGCACCTGCCACGCCTCAGCCCAAGTCGCATTGTCCTGCCGTGACGGCACAAGAGAAGCAAAACCAAGCTTTAAAACTCGCAGCCTATGCAGAAAATAAGAACGTCTCAGATCTAAAAGCGCCGACTTTTCAGAGCTTGCCCTGATATTTTCACGCAGATCAAGTTTCAGATCCTGTGCCGTGATCGAGCGATATTTTTCAAGTCTTAATTCTTTCAGCTGACGGTAAAAATCGTCTTGTATGCTTGTTCTCGAAACGCCCTCGGGTATCTCGCCGATCGCCGTGCCTATCTCGGTATCTGCAACTGCGGTGCTTATTGCCGCAAAGCTGCCCTCACCTATGCAGGTCACCGCCGCATCGCGAATATCACGCAGAGTGGGAATTTCGCCGCCGTGCAGCTGCGAAAGCGTTTTGGCAAGCCTCACCGCCTCTATGACCTGCGCCGATGAGGCCGCACTGCCGTCTTTGCGCATTTTTTCTGCTATTTTGGAAAGATACGCATTCGCGGCAAAAAAGTGATCATTTCTGCAAAGACCTTTCCATATAAGCTCGTAATATGCAGGCGCTTTGTTGCCTGCACCGTACCCCGAACGCGAAGACAGCCTGTAATACGAATATGGCATAAGCGTGTGCAGTGACGGCAGCTTTGGCAAACTCGGCATATTTTCATCGGTTTCCCAAGTTTTCAGCCCCTCAACATGATACGCGCCGGTAACTACAACTATCTTTTCGGGAGAAACACCGCTTTTCACAGCACATCTGATAACGCAGCGCATATGCATCTCTCGCAGCGCTGTCTCCGCCTCGTCATAGCCGTCTTTCACTGAAAGCTCGCGAATATTCGCTCCGAAAAGGTTTGCGCCCTCATGATAAGCGTCTGCATCAGCGCATTGTTCCAGCGTGCGTTCCCAGAATGTCTCATGCGAACCGTCTTCGCTTTTTTCGTCTAAAAGATCGTAAACATCTGGTTTCTGCTCCGCTGTATTTTCGGCAGTTGGTTCGTCTTGTTCTTCGTCGTTTTCTGCGCTCTCAGCCTGCTTTATCCTCTCATCAGAAAGCGCAAGAAATACTTCCGACGGCAGATCCATAAAACGCACTTCAACGTCGTTTTCATTGCACCATTTTATCGCCTGATATTCGGGAGAATACTCTGCGAACGGGTAAAGTATCGTTCTCACAGGCACGCTCTGCGTATATGCTAAAACAGCAAACGGAGGGCGTGTTTCTTTGCGCACAATGTCTTTTACAGTATCTTCAAAATCGCACGGCGCTTCTATGATAACGAGTTCAGGCTGTTTTTCGTCCAGATATTTACGCAGAAAAAACGCACCGGCAGGTGAAAGATGTCGTATGCCAAAAAAGTTTACGCCGCTCATTCGTTAAGCTCCCTGCACGCTCTGTAAAGTCCGCTCCAGTTTGAGCCGCGCTTTTTCATTATGTTTTCAAGATATTCTTTCCAAGCAACAGAATCTTTGTCCTCTTTGACTACCGCCCCTTGCAGTCCTGCCGCAATGTCGTCATCGGTCATCTCGCCGCTGCCGAAGCTGCCTGCAAGAGCCATGCTGTTGCACAAAAGCGAGATAGCCTCGGCGGTGGAAAGCACACCGGCAGGAGCTTTTACTTTCTGTTTTTTGTCCAGCGTTTCACCTGCGCGAAGCTCACGGAAAATAGTGCATATCTTCTCTATGACCGCATCTTTCGGCAGAGCCGCATTAAGGTCAAGGCTGCCCGATAGCTGCTCAACGCGCGTTTTTACAATGTGCATTTCTTCTTCCAAAGTCTCGGGAGAGGGAAGTACCACAATGTTGAAACGCCTTTTCAGCGCCGCCGACATATCGTTTACGCCTTTGTCACGCGTGTTGGCGGTGGCAATAATTGAAAATCCCTTTTTCGCAGGTACTTCAAGTGAAAGTTCGGGAACTGATATCCTCTTTTCCGAAAGCAGAGAAATAAGCGTGTCCTGCACCTCTGATGCGCAGCGCGAGATCTCCTCAACTCGCGCAATTGCGCCCTCCTCCATTGCCGTAAATACGGGGCTTTTCAGCATTGCCTCCTGCGACGGCCCGTTTGCAATAAGCATAGCATAGTTCCAAGAATAGCGTATCTGCTCCTCGGTAGTTCCTGCCGTGCCTTGTATAACGCTAGATGAATTGCCGTTAATAGCCGCCGTCAGATGCTCTGAAAGCCAGCTTTTTGCCGTGCCGGGTTCGCCTATCAGCAGCAGCGCGCGGTCGGTGACAAGTGTTGCAATAGCTATCTCAACAAGCCGCTCGTGACCGATATATTTCGGCGTTATTTTTACATTTCCGACCTTGCCGCCGCATATGTAGGTCTTTACCGAGCGCGGCGACATTCTCCACCCCTCGGGTACAGGGTCTGTCTCAGCTTTTATAAGCGCGTTTAGTTCTTCCTCGAAAAGCTGTTCGGCAGGAAGTCTTAAAATCGAATTGTCCATAAATTTCTCCTTATCTGCAAAATATGTTTACCCAATTTTCAAAATCATCAACGTCAAACTGTGCACCGATCTTTCTGCTTCGTATAAGCGAGACAGCTTCCATTGCCTCTTTATATTTATACGGCTTGTCACCGGGGACGTGTGACATAAATATCTTCGGGTTAAACCCTTTTATATTCTGCATCTTTGTAAAATACTTAACTATAAGCCCCTCAACGTTGCGGATACCGCAGCTTTCCATCATCCACATATGCGTTGTTGCGTCCTTGTCCATAAGTACCATTTTCACATAGCGATCTTTGACTTTTTCATACATTTTCTTGTCGTTTTTGTCAAAGAGATATTCTAAAAACAGATCAGCCTGATACCAGTCGCAGTCAATAAGCATATCTATCCATTTTTCCCTTATCGGCTGATCTATCGGTATCTCGTAAAGCTCGTGGGTATACGGCTCTTTGTCGCGGCTGTCGTAAAGTTTGTAAGACATATAATATTTGCCGTCCACAAGATGTATATTTTTTATCTGCGTTATAGCCGAGCCCATTGCAATACCGTTGTTTCTTTGACCTTTTACCGAATCTTTAGTTTCCAGTATGCGCTTTTTGAGCAGCTTTGTGCAGTCATCGGTGCCGACTATCATAGCATATATCTCAGACTGAGCAAAACAGCGGTCGGGGAATTTTTTAGCAAGCTCCAGCGCAAGTTCGCAAATATCCTTGTCGCGCGTCATTGCAATGGTAGCTTTCAGCGCAATGTCAACAAGGTCTAAAACCGAGCTTCTTTCCTGCTCGTCCATCTTTTTGAAGCAGGCTTTTCTCAGAAAATCTTCTACATCTTTTCCCGTCTTGCCGCTGAACGCAACATAGTCTATGTATACACCAAAGCCGTCGGTTTTGTATTTACCGCCGTCATTGTTGTCAAGAAGTCTGTTGCCTATTTTCGCCGCAAGCCTGCTTGACCACTCTGATCGGCTGAACCTTAAATATTCCAGCGTTTCCTGCGGCTTGTTTTTTTCCATTTCCTCAAAGAAAGCCCTTGCTTTGTCGCAGTCAAGCCGTGCCAAAGAGTAGAAAGCCTCGTCTCTTATCGCGCCTTTTTCTGTCTTTGTAAATTCTATCAGCCTGTCGGCGTTGCTCACATCATGCCGCAAAGCGCGAACAAGCAGCTTCTTCACATTCTTTTCAGAAAGCGGTATGTTTTCAAGGTAAAAATCATTCGCCTTTTCTTTCGCGATATTATCAATAAGCATAATGCGCTTTATAGTCTCTTTCTTGCCGTTCGGGTCAAAGCCCTCCATAAGCAGGGGGAGCATATCCTCGCCCATGCCCTCAATTATATCTTGTGCAGTATCAGCAAGTTCGGAATACGAAGCTCCTAAGCACTTCACAAGCGCAGGCTTTACGCGGTAATCTTCAAAAAGCTCAGATTTTTCGTCCCTTGCGCTCGTTACAATGTTGTAATTTCCACTGCCCGAGCCCGTAAGAGCATTTATAAGCCGCGAAAGTTTTGAATACGACGCATCTATTATCTTTGCGTTATAATCTACAACTTTCAGCTTTTCTGCTTCTCCCTCAACATCAACTTTCGCAAGCGTTGTCATTACCGAATCTGTCAGAGAAAGCGCATCTAGCAGAGTTCCTGCCGCATCATCGCAACCACCTGAAATAAGTTTTTCTGAAAGCTCATAGATCTTACCGAAAACAGGCGAAGCACTTTTAAGCGGCGCAAAGGCTTCAACAGCCCTTTTCAGCCTGAAATTTTCCGAAAGCAGATCCGCCCCTGCAATTGCAGCTAAGCGCAGCTGCGCACGAAGTTCTGTGATAGCTGTTATATCCATAATTACACCTCCATCAGTAAAGCAGTCTTACAACAGTGTTTGTGCCATCAGGAATAATGCTCATCGGCTGCGCGCATATCCTGTTGTCGCTTGCATCATAGTGAAATCCGCACAGCATAACGCCGTTTTCAAGCAGTTTTCCGTTTGGCAGAGTTTGCAGTCGCTCTGTCATTTTCTGCTCATCGTCAAAGTCTTTAAGCTCAACGGTGTCACCGCCTTTGGAGCGCAGCACAGTTTTTTCGCCTATCTTTTCTATCTCGGAAAAGGCGATAAGTTTGTATATCACAGGGTTTGACATAGCGTTTTGCAGAAAGTTTTTTATGCCCTTTATTTCTGCGTTTACCGAATTTGCCGCATACGAGCGCAGCTTGTCAAAGTCGCTGTCTGTGAGCTCTGTAAAACTCGCACTGTCCCAGCGTACTCTTACATTGCCGTCGCCGGGGTAGACCGCCATTGATGGCACCTGAACGACCCCGAAAACCGAATCGTCCGCTTTTACATATTTAAGCGATTTCAGCGGTCGGAAGTTCTTTGTCATATAGATATTTCCGCTGCCGAGTTCTACCCATATGCCGCTTTCGATAAATTCTTTTCTTGCATCGTCAAAGCTTACAAAATACGCAAGCTGTGTCATACGCGCATCTTTTACGCACTTGCCTATAGCCTCCAGTTCGGTAAGCTTCCAGTTGCCGCCAAGTTCTTCGTAAAGCTGAGTGTCGTCAGCCGCAGGGTCATCGCTTTCAAGCTTTTCAGTTATGTACTTTCTCGATTTTTTGATAAGCGAATTCAGCTTTTCAAGAGTGTCTATCGCGCAGTCGTAATGCGTTTCAAGATCATCTTTCTGATAGGCGGTTATCTCAATGATAAGGCGGTTGAACAGCCGCTGTATGCCTATAAGATAGTAGTCGCCAAACTGCTTTGAAAGCTGCTGATAATTTGAAAGCGAAGCGCCGCCCATAGTTCCCAAACCTGCCGACAGCAGCTCTTTAATCGCCTTTTCGCAAAGGTCAATGCCCTCAAGCTGTTTTTGCAGCTTTTTCTTTTTTGCAGAGTTTGCCGATTTCTTCGCGGCAGCCTTTTTCTTTTCTGCCTTTTCTGTATCATCGGCAGCCGTATTCTCCGCTTTTTCCGCCCTTGCGGCAAGTCTTGCACGTTTTGTCAGTATGTCTTCCGGTATCTCGCAGACCTCGAAGTCCTTGTCAGACATCATCTCATACAAAAGAGCCAGCGAGTGTTTGCACGGAAATTGCCTGCTCGGACAGGAACAGCGAAAAACAGGGTGGCTTTCGTCTATGTAATCTGCCGACGTGATGTAGGGATTTTTTCCGCTGCCCTTGCATTCACCCATAAAAAACGTGCCGTCCTGAGAGCGGTAACGCTTGATAAATCCGCCGCCCGATGAGATCTTTTTCCCGTTTGAAGCGGCGGCAGCATTTGGCGCTAAGGACAAAATAAGTTGCTCTGTGATATTTTTCATCGTAAAACTCCTTTCGTATCCGTGTTTTTATACTATTTTTTATTATATCATAACGAACGGCAAAAGTATATATCTAAATATTAAATTCTTGCTTTTGAAATATGGAACATCAGACAACTTGAAAAGCATCTGCCGGATACTGTTCCGAAATTATTTGTCATGATCTTGGATACTTGATATTACAAAAAATTGCCTTCAGATCTTACTAAATGCAAGACCGGGGCAATTTATATTCTAAACTATAAAACTTGAAAGAGTCTGGAATTTGACCTGATATCAGATCAATACCATTTAATGTGGTAAATAGAACTTTTCTTTAATTTCCAGTCTGTACTCTCTCATATTTATTAAAATCATGAAGCCGGTTTGGTAACAATAACCAAAATCATAACTAACCAAGTTTCTAAGACGTTCTTCATCGCTTGAACAACCTCTTCGGTCTGTTGATTTTTTCATTTCGACGCAAATTAGATTGTTAATTTGATTATTAAGATCAGAACCCCGCTTATGTACAATTAGATCTACAGTAATAGGAGCATCGATAATACGCTTTATATAATAGTTTTTTCCAGCATAGCCACGATTATACTCAACGTCCACGCTATAATCTTTGAATTCGGATTTATGAATGGCTTCTGTCAGATAAAAAGCGAATTTAGCACAAATACACCGTTCACTCAAATCGTTTTTTATTAAGTACTGTTCTGCTGAATTAAAGTTTCTTATTGCATCTGATAAAATATTAGTAGCTGTTAACTGCTGCTGTGAAATAGATATTATGTTATTCATTATCTTCACCTGTTTTGTAAATCGTTATATCAATCTTCTTTTATATGAAAATACTATCATTGAATAATAGTATATCATAATATCGACTAATAATCAAGGATTTTTATATTGTTACCAGATCATTCCTTTTAAGTAATGATTACTATATTATAATGTTTCAACAATTTCTTCAGAAATTCCAAATGCTCCTTTTAAGATTTCAGTCGAAAATTTTCTGTATTGACTAGAGGTATAAGGGAAACCTTCTTTTGAAAAATCAAACTTCCAACCAGTAAATACTTTATCATAGTAATCAAAATTATTTACACCATTAATTTTCAACTGCCTGGTAAAGGCAATAATAAATCCATTCAAAGCTATGACAGTTAAAAGTTTTGATTCTGGATTATCCCAATCGGCTTTTAGATTTTTATAAATGGCTCCAAAGTAATTTCGAATTGAAGTGGCACAAAAAGACGTATAGTCCTTAATCGCTTTTTCATTGGATTCAAGTAATTCGTACTTGTTACCAGTCCAATAATTAAACAAACTCTGTTTGCCATCAGAAGGTGATATGGTGACAAGATATCTAAGTGCAAATCTAACAATTGATGCAGTCTTTATTTTTCCTACATCTAGCGCGGAAATTTGAAGCATATTTTTAAATATGCCTTCTTTATTAAGCCTTTCAATAACGAATTGTGCAAGACTTTCGTCGGCAATGGGGTTTTTAATTCGCTTGATTTGCAAAAGGATATTTTGAGGAACTGCTTTTGCATTCGAGTTAATATCGTCAAAAATTTCACTTTGAATTTTAGCTCTTTCCTCAAGTTTCATATCCTTTGGAAATACTAAGCCTGTAACTAAAAGATGAAGTTGCTTTCTTAATGTTGCAATTTTGCGCTCCTGGGTACTGTCAACACCGCTTTCATAATGAGCAAAAATGCGATGTTGACCATCAATTACGCAAATAGAATTTAACTCCTTTGGTAATATCAGTTGGCAATTTCCTTCTAAGCCACTTATTTCTTCAATGGTTTTGAAATGACCTTCATCATCTTTAAATGCGACTTCATCTGGCAAGGCTACAATTATGTCATTATAAAAAGCCTCACCCTTTTTTTCAATAAAGTTTCTTACTTGTTTAAGTCTGTTATTATCAATAAGTCTTTGATATAACCAAATTGATTCTTCCCAATTGTCTTTTCTAAGCACATAACAAGTGTTTAATAAGTCCTCGGCAGACATCATAAAAGAAACTATGCGCACTTTATTCTTAAGACCAGTGAATTCTCTGGGGTAAATAATGGGTGCAGTAATCTCAGCACTTCCACTCGAACTCGAAATCATTCCAATATCTTTAGATTTTAGGTCTAAAAACCTAAATATTTCATTTTTTGCAGAAAGCTTAATGCCCTTTACCAACCATTGAAAATATCCCAAAGTTTGTGGCTCCACAAATTTTAAGTTGCTAAAAAGGTCATAATCTGTCTTGCAGAGAGATAAGTAATTCTTTGAAATGTATAATCCAAATATTTTTATACGACTAGTATTAAATTTGTTAAGTATGTCAGTATGTTCAGGAAATAAATATGTTAGTTTTTGAATAAATTCGGACAGATTTTTCTTTATTTCACCAAAAGACTCGTTCTTAGTTCGGATATGATCTCGAATTTCGCTAGTTTTTACCGTATCTTCACAAACTAGCCAAATATTATCAAAAATAAATAATGAATCTATCTCTACTTTTCGAAGCCCAATAGTCATTTCTTTGCCATTTGTTGGTATGTATATAAATCCCGCGCCAGTAAAAATATTTCTAATTTTTGTCTTAAATGCAGCTTTTTCTCGTTGTAATCGCATCTTATCGGTATATGGTGCTTGTTTCCTTATTTTTTTAGCTTTCTTCATTTTTACACTCCCGTACTATACGAAACTCCTCTGGTAATTTAGCTACAGCTGTATTTGTGTTTGGTGTCATAGCTGGTACATCTTCTCTAATCTTTATATTACCTCTAATGGCATTTTCAATTCTCTTTACAGTCAAATTATAATAGTTCTGCTGAATTTCCGCTCCGATAAATCTACGATTTTCAACAAACGCCGCAAGTGCAGACGATCCAGATCCCATAAATGGATCTAATATTATCCCATCTGGATTTGTTAATGCTCTAATTAGGCGTTGGGGGATTGCAACTGGGAATTGACATGGATGCTCAGTTTTCTCAATATGATTTGCTTTAACATTAGGAATATCCCAAACATCTGAAGGATTTTTCCCTTGAGGATTTCCGCTAAGCTCACCTTTGTGTTCACCTTTATAATATCTTTTGCCGGGGTATTTTTGAGGTACACGAACACAATCCAGGTTGAAATCATATTTTTCTCCCTTTGTAAACCACAAAATCATTTCGTGCCTACCACTAAATCGCTGTGTGCTATTTAATCCATGACCAAAAGTCCATATTATTCGATTTCTTAATATTAGTGGTTGTTTTAGTTTATCATTATTCTCTGTAAATATTTCATATACTAAGTAATCTAGTGGAGTAATGCAAGCATTTGTAACATGATAACCAATCTGCCAGCATATACTGCCTCCTGGTTTTAAAACCCTATATATATCGCCAAGAATTTTTTTATGAAGCTTTTTAAATGTTTCAATATCTGCTTTTGGATCTTCATAACTTTTTTTCATACAGTATGGCGGTGATGTAATAATTAAATCTATATATTCGTCAGGAATTTCTGTAAAAAGCTTTGCGCAATCTCCATTAAATAGGGTCATAAAACTCTTTTTATTATAGTGCTTATATATTCTCATATATCTGTACCCGCTTTCTAAGAGATTATTGAAAATCTTTGGATATAACTGTGTATTTGCTTTATTATTGATGCAAAATACTTGCTAAATGCTAAATTCTCCAAACAAATATTTGAGCATTTTTGAGGAATATCATTACATTATAAGTATTAACATTCATAACATTTTCACCAATTAAATGACAGCTAAATTTCGTATTTAAAGCTAACAGGCGTGGTTGTTCATATCATTTTTAAGAACTGTTATATTAGAATAATTCAATATAAAGTGTCAGTGAATCTCTAAAAAAGAGCATCGCCAGTATTGCTAGCACAATTAATATTTATTTAATTATAATACCTAATTACTGGATTGATAATCAGATAAATAATAGAATTGATAATTTTTATATAATTTTTCCGAGTCGTTATATTGTGTTGATGAGAGTATGTTGATATTTACTTCCATCCAAACATAGATATCACTGATTTAAAACTGCCATAAACAAATTATTATTGTTTAAGTTCATATTGCGCTTTTTCTATCAAATAAGAACCACAGTTGCTGCAAAGATATTAACATTTCTCTTTCATTGAGCACCTGCACTCAGTTGTAATTAAATTGAAGCCTATCACTTTCCAAACAATATATAATGAATTTATTATATTATAGCATATCGGCGATCAAAATTCAATAGATATTGCAGAATTTTGCCAAAATTTCACGAAAAAATAAATTAATTATATGTTAATATAAAATTCATTCGAAAATATTAATATAAAACTCTTTTTAAAATCAATTCTAAACGTTATATTTTCCAAAAGTAAATGTTGATACTTTGAAAACTGTCAAAATTTGTATGGTTAATATATATATGTATCTATTCTTCAATGCGCAATCAGTATCTTACTGAAGATTACTAAATATATTTCAAAGAATTGCGTTTTAGAGTCAATGTGTTTTGAATTATAGTAATTATTAACTTTTACCAATGCATTGCAAAATCACAAAAGTACTTTTTCGAAAGCACATCATTTATACGAAAAACGATCAATCATTATATAAATGTGATGACACGAGTTTTTCCATTATATAAGTATGTTATTGTTAAATAAATGAAGTAAAACTAGTAATGGCAATGAAAAGTCTAATTTATTCTTAACTCTATACTGCCATACATTTGTGATTATGGTGTATACTGTGATCATTCCGCCCAATTTCACTCGTCTTATATTTCAAAAGCTGTTATCTGATATAATGTAATACTTTTCCGAAGTAATGGAGAAGAATTAGTTTTGATTTGGAATAGATTATAGTTAATTGTCAATTCAATTATCTACTTAAAGTGGTAACTTAATTACTATGTATAGCGCTATAATCAAAGCCATAGACAAGGTAATAGATCATCAGATCATCAGTGAAAGCTAAAATGAGCAGTCAGCTCCACCGAGTGACACTGGTAGCAGATGGTGGAGCAATTATGGTTTGCACAGCGGTGAAATGCAAAGAATTAGCACCAGTAAGCACCTGCTAGTCTTTTTACGTTGCAGGAGAAAATTCATTATCCTACATAGCAACAGGACTTGAACCTGCACGCCATTGGCAATAGAACCTAATGGCAGCGCAACGACAGTGAAGTGTTTCTGAATATGATCATTGTAGAATTTTAATAAACCGGTCTTTACTTTCTTTAAAAAATAATGTATAATAAATTCAGATATTTCAATTTGGCAAAAACAGCTTTGTTGCTGCCTGAATTTAAAAGCAAGGAGAATACATATGTTTGATACAAAGAAAACTTTAATTGTTGTCTACAAAGACGAACTGCTTGTGAACCAGCTGAAGAAGTTAGTTGAGACCAATGATGATACCGAACAGTCTGTCGTAGGAACAAGAGACGATTCTGTCAATATAGTGTCTTGGACTGAAAAAGTGTGGCTTGCAAATAAAGCGGCAGGGAACTTGCAGGGAAAGATCCTGTTCCTCGGTGATGTAAAGGGCACAGACGAACTGACTCCCATTATTGACGTAAAATTTGATGAGTACGGTGTCAAGTTTGGGTGGGCAGGCAATCAGGGAGTCGTATTTGCAGATACTAAAGTCCTCACTACTCGCGAAGATTATGATGCTTTTCTTGATAAACTATCTGCGCTGCCAGTACCGGACCTTCTAAAGGCTGATAAAGAGAGCATAGCGACTACCGGCACAGACCAGCAAACCGAAGAATCTGCTGAGATGTCTTTGCAGGCTGCCGATGAATCTGACAATAGCGATCAAGAGAATAGCAAGAAGGTCAATATTCTAAAAGCCGCTAAGAAGGCAGTTACTAAAATTTCTGATGTTACCGGAAAGGTAAGCGCTAAAGTAGCAATAAAGTCAGAAGAATTGTTCAGAAATAAATCATTGATGAAACGGCAGATGCTGTTTTATGGGGTAGTCAATATGTATAATGATTGGCTTGAAAAGTTTATGAATTTGTGAGGTAAAAACTGATGCAGTCAAGATCCGAAATGCAGGAAGGCTGGGACTTTGCCGCAAAAATAATGGGCGCTGATCTTTCTGCCTATTTGGGACAGGAGTATGTAAGCAGGGTAGAATCTTCTATCAGACAGCTTGAATACAACATAAATAATCATCCCTACAGAAATTTGGGAGCCAAACAGCTACAGGGCTATATGCTCGAGGAATGGTCGGCAGGTACATTCAATGTCAATGCGGCAGCGTCCGGCTCATCAGACTTTGCATCTACATTGCACAGTAACGGAAAAAATTCTGTTGATATTCAGCTTGATTCGGGCAAGTTGTATAGTGCAAAGTCATATGCTACTGCCGAACAAACCATCAAAGCGCAGGCAAGATTGGACGCTGAAACCGGCAAAGCAAGCTATCACGGTCAGGGAAGACTCGTTCCTTCCGACCAGCTTGCTGAAGCAAAAGAAGTTGCTCACCGCGAAGCATTGAGAAACAAACCTATCCGTTCTGATGTGTCCGAAGCCTATTCCGAGACAGGTTCAGAACTTACCGACAAAATAACAAACGATAAGGGTGTTAGCTCTAAGGGCGTAACAAGAGAAAATCTTGATAATATAGCTGAGGAAAGCAAGGAGCAAAAATTCAAAGCAGAAGAACATGGCGTAACAGCTAACAGTGAGATAACACCTAGATATATGCTGAAACAGGCTATGAGTGCCGGTGTTTCTGCCGCAGCGATATCTGTTGCATTACAGCTTGCTCCCGAAATTATAAAAGCAGTTGATTTTCTAATTAAAAACGGTGAAATTGATATCCAGCAAATAAAGAGCATGGGCATCAAAGGTATCTCGGCAGGTGCTGAAGGATTTATTCGCGGGTCGGTATCAGCTTCACTTGAAATAATGTGCCTGAAAGGGTCATTCGGCACGGCGCTTAAAGGAATTGCGCCACCTGTTCTTGGTTCAATCGTTGCCGTTGCTATGCAAACTGTAAAGAACAGCATTCTTGTTGCTGCCGGTAAAATGAATGCACAGCAGATGGGTGCAGCATTTGTTGATACAGCCGTTATATCAAGCGGTTATCTGCTCGGCGCACATATTGGCGGCGCTATCGGTCAGGCGCTCGGTTTTGAATTGCCTGTTATAGGGTACTTACTCGGCAGTCTGATCGGCACGTCATTCAGTGTCGCATACAACATCGGAAAAAAGAAGTTTATATCATTCTGTGTGGATACCGGCTTTACCTGCTTTGGACTAGTTGATCAGGATTACGAACTGCCTGAAGAAGTCCTCCATGAACTTGGCGTAGAAACTATCCCAATACCGCGGACACAGATAGAACGTACCGATATTGCGAGAACACAAATGCAGACTGCTGCTATAGATAAAACCGAATATGAAACCGTTGAACTTACCGTGCTTCGTCGCGGAGTTATAGGAGTAAATAAAATAGGGTATGTTATGAACTGATCTTTTGATAAACTAAGGCCTGATCTGCCGCATTGGCAAATCAGGCTTTTTGTTATTATGCTCTTGTAAAATGATACGTCTAATACATATCAATTTTTCTCAAAATATATCCATTTGAGATACAATGATATATAAAATGATGATATAATTATATTAACATAATTTGAGATGTTTTTCAATAACATTTTCTATGTTTGTATAAAAGTAATATATTTCATTTTGACAATTTGGATAAAATACACATATCAAGAGGAGAGTTAATATGAACAACAGTATCACCAAAAGGAAAGACGGCAGATTTATGGGCAGATTCGTTATCGGTCGCAGAGATAACGGAAAACTTATCTATCAGTACGTTTACGGAAAAAGCTATGACGAGGCACTCAGAAAAGTACAGATAGGAACAGCACTTGAAGAAAGATACAAAAGTACAGAGTGCAAAAGCATTTCAGAGTTATATCGTGAATGGCTCACGGCGGTAAGAAACAGGGTAAAAGAGTCTACTTATGTGAATTATCGCTCAAAATTTGAAAAGCATATCTTGCCTGAGCTTGGTAACACGCCTTGTGTGGATATTACGGCAAAATGTATCAATGTTTTTGTCGATAAAATGCTTGCCAAAGGTTACAGCGCAAGTTATATAAGGGATATTGTGACCGTGTTTAAGTCGATGCTCATATATGCGCATGAAGAATACGGTTATAATTTCTCATTAAAGAATATCAGTCTGCCTAAGAAAAGTAAAAAGAATATAAACAAATTAGATGATGACGAACAAAAAAGACTTGTATATTATCTGAAAGAACATATGGATCGCTATGCCCTAGGGATATTGCTCTCATTGTATATGGGACTGAGGATAGGAGAATTATGCGGTCTTAAATGGTCGGATGTTGATCTGAAAAGCAAAAGGCTGTATGTGAGGTGTACTGTTCAGCGGATAGGCGGTGAATATGCTGACAATAAGAAAACGAAGATCGTTATCTCATCTCCCAAAAGTGAAAATTCATTCAGAGTTATTGCTATACCTGATTTTCTTGCTGAGTATCTTGAAATGCTTAAAAGGAATGACGGTTCTTTTATTTTGTCGGGAAATGAACGGATAATTGAACCGAGAGCTTTTCAATATCATTACAAGAAAATACTGTCGGCATCGGGCGTAACATATCACAATTTTCATCAGCTCAGGCATACTTTTGCTACGAACTGTGTTCAAAACGGCTTCGATGTAAAGACCCTTTCTCAGATCCTCGGTCACAAAACAGTGAATATTACGCTCAACAGATATGTTCACCCTGATAACACCCACGAACGAAAGCTCATGAATACATTGGCGCTGTTGTTTTAGTGTATAAATGTGTCAATTCGGAGAATTTAATATTTAATACTGCTTCCATATATTGAATCATAACTGTTTTTTCGCAAATGGATATATTTTGAGAAAAATTCAATGAAATATACATAGCGTAACAGAGAGTGAGAAAATGAAAAAAGAGCAT
>CANPZC010000013.1 GCA_947589355.1 uncultured Clostridia bacterium | reverse complement strand
CGCAGTCTTGTTGCTGCAAGGCGCGCTATAGGTATCGTGCAGTCGGGGCGAAGTGTTATCAGCCTGCCCTTTGCATCGGTAAGTTTATAAAGCGCCTCCTGCGAATACTTCCTAGAGCCGTCATTGAACACATCGTAAAACTCTATTCCCGGCGTTATGACCTCGCTGTAGCCCATTCCGCCAAATATTTTTCTGTATCTGTTCTCAACGTCGCGCCGCGCAAGGCACTCGTCAAAAAGCACGTCTTTTGTACCCTCGGGGGTTATCAGTTCATATGTACGCATATATTTTCCTTTCAGATATTTTACCGCATTAAAGTATTACTATAGTATCATGATACTATGATAGCATACGCAAGTGCAGACTGTCAATAGAAATTTTGCACAAACATTTATAGTTTCACAAGCCTGCATTTTATCAGAAAAACGACATCTGGCTGTCTGCCGGTATATCTCCGAACGCTCCGCAGCTTGTAAGAGCCTCAATAGCGCTTTTTGTAACTTTAGATCTTAACTGGAAATCTTCTATAGAAACAAAATCCTTAATGCTGCACGCTGCTTCATACACATAATCGGCGGCTGTTCTGCCAACACCTGCAAGCGCGCAGAAAGGCACGCGAAGTTTGCCGTCTTCTATCTTATATATAAATGAATGCGACTTGTGTATGTCTATCGGCAAAAACTCAAATCCGCGGCTGAGCATTTCGTTCACCAGCATCAGGGTATCGAGCGTATCTGCTTCGGTAGCCGAGAGATCGTTTACACCCCTCATATCGGATATTTTGTTTTTGACCGCAAGCTTGCCTTTGCTTATAGTATCATAATCGAAAGCCTCGCCTTTTACCGTGAACATCGTGGCATAAAACGCAAGCGGCTCATGCACCTTGAACCAGCAAAGCCGAATAGACGCTATCATATACGCTGCTGCGTGTGCTTTCGGGAACATATACTTAATTTTCAGGCATGAATCTATATACCACTCGGGCACATCATGGTCGCGCATATTCTGTTTCATTTCCTCTGTAAGCTTTTTGACAGCCTGTCCTTTACGGGTTATCTCCATTATGCTGAACGCCAGTTTCGGCTCTAAGCCGTGATACAAAAGATACGTCATAATGCTGTCACGCGTACCTATTACCGAGGAAATATCGCAAGTGCCGTTTGCTATAAGATCCTGCGCGTTGCCCGTCCAGACGTCGGTTCCGTGAGAAAGTCCCGATATCTGCAAAAGGTCGGAGAAGTTCTTCGGTCTGGCTTCCAAAAGCATTTTTATAACGAATCTCGTACCCATTTCGGGTATGCCCAAAGTGCCGTTCGGAGTGAAAATATCTTCCTCGGTAACGCCAAGCGAATCGGTAGATGTAAACAGCTGGTACACCTGCGGATCTGACATAGGTACTGTAGTTATTTCCTTGCCCGTGAACATTTCAAGATACTTATACATAGTCGGCACATCGTGACCCAGCTCGTCAAGTTTAAGTATGGTATCATGCAGCGAACGGAAGTCAAAGTGCGTGGTCACCATATCGGAATCCGTCTTGTCGGCAGGGTGCTGAACGGGCGTAAAATCATAAACGTCATATCCCGCAGGTATAACTACCATTCCTCCGGGGTGCTGGCTGGTAGTTCTCTTTATACCCGTACAGCCCAGAACAAGCCTTTGCATTTCCGCATCGGTAATATTGCTGCCGCCTGATGTGGGATTTTTGCTTTCGTAATACTTTTTTATATATCCGAAAGCGGTCTTTTCCTTTACAAGGCTTATTGTGCCTGCTTTGAATACGTGGTCTTCGCCGAAAAGTTCTTCGGTATACTTATGTGCCTTTGCCTGATAGTCTCCCGAGAAGTTAAGGTCGATATCGGGCGCTTTGTCGCCGTCAAAACCTAGAAACGTTTCAAACGGTATGTCGTGTCCGTCACGCTGGAGCGGCTCGCCGCAGTTGGGGCAGTTTTTATCGGGCAGGTCAAAGCCCGAGCCTACCGAACCGTCGGTGACAAATTCGCTGTAGTGGCACTTTTTGCAGTAGTAATGCGGCATAAGCGGATTTACTTCCGATATTCCCGACATAGATGCCACGAACGACGAACCTACCGAGCCTCTTGAACCCACCTGATAGCCGTTCTCGTTTGAGTTTGCAACTATCTTCTGAGAAATCATATAAAGCACCGCAAAACCGTGCTTTATTATAGAGTCAAGCTCTCTTTTCAGCCGCTTGAACACTATATCGGGTATATGCCCCTCAAAGCAGGCTGAAATATCCGCGTCCTCGCCCTCGGGTATCTCTATAGTTTCCGGGTCAACATCGCCGTATATCGAGCAGCAGCGTTTCCAGCATATCACCTGCAATTCGCGCACCGAGCCTTCTATGTACGGCGTAAATGTGCCGTTCGGAAAAGGTCTCAGATCGGGGTCGCACATATCGGCTATCATATTCGTGTTTTTAACAACTATCTCAAAAGCCTTTTCCTCGCCGAGATACGAAAATTCTTCAAGCATCTCCTCGGTAGTTTTGAAATACAGCGGCGGCTGGTTATCGCAGTCTTCGGGGTATCTTACGCTTTGTATCATCGTGCGGAATATGGCATCTTTCTTATCAAGAAAATGCACATCACCGGTAGCGCATACCGGTATACCCAGTTCATCGCCCAGTTTTACAATAGTTCTGTTAAAGTCGCGCAGCTGCTCTTCGCTTGCGGCTGTGCCGTTTCTCAGCATGAAAGCGTTGTTGCCTATAGGCTGTATCTCAAGATAATCATAAAACGATGCTATCTCGCAAAGTTCGTTCCACGGTTTTCCTGCCGCCACCGCCCTGAAAAGCTCTCCAGCCTCGCACGCGCTGCCTATGATAAGACCCTCGCGGTGAGCTATGAGCTCCGATTTGGGTATACGCGGCACTTTTTTAAAGTATTTAAGATTTGAATATGAAACCAGCTTGTACAGGTTTTTAAGTCCCACATTGTCCTTTACAAGAATTATCTGGTGATATGTATCTTTCGGCGGTATGTTTGCAACGTCAACAACGCCGCAAAGGCTGTTCAGCTTATCAAATGTTACAGCGTTTTCACCGTAATCTTTAAGCAGCTGCGAAGCAAGCTTTGCAAAGATCTCACCGCATATGCGAGCATCGTCGTTGCCGCGGTGATGCTCGAAATCTCCCAGTTTCAAATGCTGCGCGACCTTATCAAGCTTGTGTTTTTTAAGCTCGGGCAGCATCATTCTTGACATGGCAAGGGTATCTATATAAGAATATTCAAAACTTTCGCCGCTGCGTGCAAGATACGAATTTATAAACGAAGTATCAAAAGAAGCATTGTGCGCTATCAGCACGGGCGACTTGCCGCAAAACTCAAAAAAGCTGTCAAGAGCTTGCTTTTCATTCGGCGCGCCCTTAACCATTTCGTTTGTAATTCCCGTAAGATTGATTATATTGTCGGGTATCCTTATTCCTTGGTCTATAAAAGTATCAAAAGTATCAACAACTTCAAGACCGCGCATTTTTACCGCGCCTATTTCGATTATTCTGCCCGTTGCCGCTGAAAGACCCGTTGTTTCTATATCAAAAGCTATAAACTCATCGGTCAGTTTGCGCGTATCATTTCCCACAGATACCTTTACATTATCGTTGACCTGATAAGCCTCGCAGCCGAATATGACCTTGAATTTGCCGCCGCTTTTACGTATGGCATCGCAGGCGTTTATAGCGGCAGGATACCCCTGGCATACGCCGTGGTCGGTAATGGCAATAGCCCTGTGTCCCCAGTCATATGCCCTTTTTACAAGCACATCGGGCGGCGTTATCGCATCCATAACAGACATATTGCTGTGGCAATGCAGCTCAACTCTCTTTTGCTCCGCGTTGTCGCATTTCTTACGGCGTTTAATTATCATAATATCTATAGGGGTAAAATACTCTTTATGATCAAAGTCGTCGTATTCAAGCTTGCCGCGCACTGCAATAGTTTTGTTTTTGATCTTTTCTACAGCTTCTTCCAAAGCAGCTTTTGTTATCTTGTTCTTGCTGTACTTGTTTACCTTGTCGGCTGCTATGATCTTTATCGTATGAGAGCTTGTATAGTCGGTAAACATGATATTTGCTATAAGCCTTTTAGTTTTCGTTTCGCGCGTTTCGGTGCTGAAAACATCGCCCCAGACGGTATACATATCATCTGAAAGCCTTATATCAGACAGCGGCGTAAATTTTGAATCGCCTGCTATCGCATTTCCCATAATAATGACCGCATCTTCACCTATGAAATTTTCATCTGCAAAATTTACCGAAACAGATGCAAAGCCGTTTTCTTTCTTTTCCTCTTTCGGCTGCGGCGCGGGCATGGGTATGCTTTCTAAAAGCTCACGGCGGTAATTGTCAAGAAATTCCTTGTCGCCGTTGAGTTCACCCGTAAAATCAACTTCCATATCAAGAGAAAACAGTTCATTTATCAGCTTAGGCAGCGCGGTGTGTATGCCTGCCTTTTCAAGCACCTTGTAGCCGCCGTTTTTAAGTGTAATGCAAAGTTTCCCGTCCGTCATCTTAGCATCTGCATCGTCAAGAAAACCGTTCACGGCAGAAAAGCTGCGTTTCAGAAACTCGGTAATATCCTTAAAATACGAAACATCGAAAAGTTCGGGAGCATATTTGGGGTACACAAGGCACTGTTTTACACGCAGAGCCTTTGCCAGATCGCTTTGAAACGCCTCTATCTCATCATAAGGCACAAGGGTGTCAAAAGCGGCTGTCACAGCAAGGTATGTAAACTCCTTGTCGGTCATAAGCTTTAAAACATTGCCGTTTTCCATGTCTTTTGGTATTAAATTTGCATACTCTTCCAGCAGTTCTTTTATCGCTGACATTTATCTCACTTCTCTTTATAACTTATCTATCTCGCTCAGCAGCGCTTGCAAAGCCTTATCCTCGCTCACGGTGCATATCTTTTCGCCTTTGCTGAATATAACAGCGCAGCCGTCGCCGCCCGCAATGCCTATATCAGCCTCGCCGGCCTCGCCTATGCCGTTCACAACGCAGCCCATTACCGCAACGGTTATGTTCTTTTTGCAGCCGCGCAAAGCGTCTTCCACCTTGTTTGCAAGACCTATCAGGTCAATGCGTGTTCTGCCGCAGGTGGGGCAGGCAACTATTTTAACGCCCTCTCCCCTGTTCACGGCTGAGAGAATATCTTTCGCGGCGTATATCTCCTTTACGGGGTCGTCGGTCAGCGAAACGCGAATGGTCTCGCCAATGCCGTCTGCAAGCAAAGAACCTATTCCCACCGCCGACTTTATAACTCCCATTCTCTCGGTGCCTGCCTCGGTAACGCCCAAATGCAGAGGATAGGAGCAAACCTGCGCCATTTTTCTGTAAGCGGCTATCATATTCGGCACATCTGATGTTTTTATCGAAATAACTATGTTTTCAAAATCGCAGTCTTCAAGAATCTTAACGTGCCTAATCGCGCTTTCAACAAGTGCATCGGGCGTAGGGTGACCGTATTTTGCTAAAATATCCTTTTCAAGAGAGCCGCCGTTCACGCCTATTCTTATAGGGATATTCTTCTCAGTGCATTTTTTCACTACCTGCATTACCCTCTCGCGCGTACCTATGTTGCCCGGGTTTATGCGTATCTTGTCAATGCCTGCATCGGCGCTGGCAAGGGCAAGGCGGTAGTCAAAATGTATATCAGCCACCAGCGGTATGTTTATCTTCTCTTTTATAGCAGGAATAAGCTTAACAGCCTCCATATCCGGCACGGCTATGCGCACTATCTCGCACCCTGCTTCTTCAAGCCTTACCGCCTGCTGCACGCTGCCTTTTATATCATCGCTTCGCGTATTCAGCATTGATTGTATGTATATTTTCTTGCCGTCAAGCAAAAGATCGCCAACTTTTACTTTCTTTACCTCTCTCAAATCGTTCACCCCATAAAACATGATACATAATAATGATAACACATTTTAAAAATAAAATCAACCGCTTGCCGCCCCTCATTCCGTACAATAAAATTTTTTTAATAAAGTAAACAAAAAATTTGCGCTGCCGTCTTTACATATTGGAAAAAATATGCTACAATATAAGATGTATAAATATATAACGGTACACACCGTTAAGGAGAGGTCAGATATGGAGCCAAAATACAAAAGGGTACTCCTGAAACTGAGCGGAGAAGCTCTGGCAGGAGATAAAAAGACAGGTCTTGACTATGATGTTATGACGACATATGCGCAGGCAATAAAAAAGTGCGTTGATGCAGGCGTTGAAGTTGCGATAGTCGTAGGCGGCGGAAATTTCTGGCGCGGCAGGTCAAGCGGCGCTATGGACAGAACAAGAGCCGACCACATAGGTATGCTTGCAACGGCTATGAACGCGCTCGCAGTGGCAGATGTTCTTGAAAACGTGGGCGTTGAGGCAAGAGTTCAGACAGCCATTACCATGCGGCAGGTAGCTGAGCCGTACATCAGGGGCAAGGCGCTGCGGCATTTTGAAAAAGGCAGAGTTGTTATATTCGGCTGCGGCACGGGCAACCCGTTTTTCTCTACCGATACGGCGGCATCTTTAAGGGCAGCTGAAATAGAGGCTGATATAATCTTAAAAGCCACAATGGTAGACGGCGTTTACGACAAAGACCCGCACAAATACGATGATGCTAAAAAGTACGATTCGCTTACTTTTACAGAAGTTCTTGCCAAGGGCTTGCAGGTAATGGATTCGACAGCGGCTGCCATGTGCAAGGATAACAACATACCCATTCTTGTGTTTGATCTTGCAAGACCCGACAACATTTATGATGCCTGCATGGGCAAACCTGTTGGCACTATAGTTTACAGCGGAAATTAAAGTTTAAAATTTTATAAAGGAGAAAATCATCATGAAAGAAGCTATCAACAAGGCTAAAGAAAAAATGCAAAAGACCATAAGTGTGCTGGAGAGAGACTTTGCCGCTATAAGAGCAGGCAGAGCCAACCCCAACGTGCTTGACAAAGTGACCGTTGACTACTACGGCACGCCCACGCCTATAAGCCAGATGGCGACCGTCTCGGTAGCGGAGGCAAGAGTGCTGACCATTCAGCCGTGGGATAAATCGCAGCTAAAGCCCATAGAAAAGGCTATACAGGCATCTGACATAGGCATAAACCCTGCAAACGACGGCACTGTGCTTCGCCTTACGTTCCCACAGCTCACCGAGGAAAGACGTAAAGAAATAGTAAAAGACATAAAGAAAATGGGCGAAGATTCAAAAGTTGCCGTTCGTTCTATCAGAAGAGACGTTATCGACAAGCTGAAAGCTATGAAGAAGAACTCCGAGATAACCGAGGACGACGAAAAAGACGGCGAAGATCAGGTTCAGAAGCTGCACGATAAGTTCATAAAGAACATTGACGAGATAGTTGCGGCTAAGGAAAAAGAGATACTTTCCATATAAAATTAACGGAGTGATATTATGGCTAAGTCAGAGCCTATACCACAGCTTTCGCAGGTGCCTGTTCATGTAGGAGTAATAATGGACGGCAACGGCAGGTGGGCTAAAAAACGCGGTCTGCCGCGAAAGCTGGGGCACAGAGAGGGCGTAAAGGTATTTCGCAGCATTACTCGCCGCGCAAAGGCGCTTGGGATAAAGTACATCACTTTCTATGCGTTTTCAACCGAAAACTGGAAGCGCCCCAAAGATGAAGTTGACGCCATTATGGATCTGTTTGAAAAGAACCTTGACGAGGTAAAAGACTTTATCGACGAGGAGATAAGGGTGCGTTTTATAGGTGACAGGAGCGCGCTTTCACCAACGCTGCAAGCAAAAATGCTCAACACCGAAAAAAGCTCGGAGCATTTTACGGGCACTACCATGATACTTGCAATAAATTACGGCGGTCAGGACGAGATATGCCGCGCGGTTAAAAAGATAGCCGAGAGCGGCATAAGTACCGACGAAATAACGCCGCAGCTTATAGAGCAAAACCTCGATGCGCCCGATATTCCGCCGCTCGATTATGTTATCAGACCCAGCGGAGAGATGCGGCTTTCAAACTTTATGATATGGCAGGCTGCGTATGCCGAGTATTATTTTACCAACATTCTTTGGCCTGATTTTACGGATGCCGATTTTGACGAGGCTATAATTGAATTTTCAAACAGAGCAAGAAGATTTGGCGGCGTTAAATGACCGCTTATTAAAAGGACGTGAGATAATGAAAACGAGAATAATTTCTGCGGCTGTGGCAATTGTGCTGGCAATAATAGTGCTGGCGCTGCACAAAACGTTCGTGTTCCCGATAGCGGTGGGTATTATTGCCGCCGTGGGCGTTTTTGAGCTTCTGAGAGCCGCAAATTGCAGGCAGTTCCCTGCCCCGACAGCAATTTCGGTGGGTTACGCATTTTTGTACTTTTTCTGCGACTTTGCAAAAGACCCTGCCATTATGCACTATGCGCTTAAAGGCATATTTGCGCTGGCAATAGTAATATGCTTCTTTATGGCACATGAGAAGATGAATTTTTACCATGTTGCATTCATGACGGCAAGCTGTATGCTCGTTCCTGCCGCGCTGGGTTCGCTGGTGCGCATAAACGAGATGAAGTACGGCATATTCCTTGTGGTGCTTACGCTTGCGTGCGCCTGGTTTGCTGACAGCGGAGCATATTTTGCAGGTTCGTTTCTGGGGCATCACAAACTTTGCCCGACTATCAGCCCGAAAAAGACAGTCGAGGGCGTTGTGGGCGGCGCGGCTGCAAATGCCGTTATCGCGCTGATATTCTGCCTGGTATATGACAAGCTTATGAAGGACGGCGCGGTGGGCTTCAACTACATAATGATATTCCTTGCAGGAGTGGTAACATCGCTGGTAGGGCTTGCAGGCGATCTTACAGCATCGCTTATAAAGCGCCAGTGCGGCATAAAAGATTACGGCAACCTGATGCCGGGCCACGGCGGAGTAATGGACAGATTTGACAGCGTGCTGTTTGTAGCGCCGTTTATGTATTTTCTTATTAGAACAGGTTGGCTGTTCTGAGAGGTTAGAAGTGAGAAGTTTGATGTTAGCAGTGTCTTGTCGTCTGCTTACGCAGCCGCAAGCCACAATGAAAGAATTACTTCGGCGACTTTATGGGGTCGCCGATTTTGCTTTCTGAAAGTCTGAAGCCTTTCAGAAAACAAAACCATAATTCTTTTGCATAGCGATTCTATCTTAATATCTGCGGTTCACAATTAGAGGCAAGAAGCAAGAAAATGTGACTTCAACTTGTTTTATTTGCGCTTACGCGCGCGCAGGATCGCACTCGCCGTCTGTCTGCTCAGCATACTCTTTGCAGAATTTCTGTGCATCTTCACAGCTCTCGGTAACATAGATGGTTTCGCCGAAGTCGCTCTCATAGTAGTCAATTACTGCATACATCTGTGTTTACCTCCTCTCATTACCGGCGATAATTGCCGCGCCATGAATAATGGCATATATTCTCCACTTCTGCTCCTCGTTCAGCTTGTCAATCAGACTGAGCAGCTTTCTTATCTCTTCCGTCATAGTCAGACCTCCTTTTCACCTATCAGAACAGATAGCTTATAAGACCGATAATGCCCAAGATCGCAGTTGCTGTTATTGCCAAAAGCAAGACTGCTTCACCTGCAAGAGCCATAATTTTTTTGAACACTTGACATCTTCCTTTCATCGTGGTATATTTATATTAAGCGGTTTGACCGCCCCGGGGATTTCTCCCCGGTTTGGTTTCGCCGATTAAATCATCTCATCATCTCTATGAGTGATTTAATTGCAAGGGCTATTAGTGTTATAGTTCCCAGAAGTTCGAGAACTTTTAGCCCCAGCTTGTTGAGTTGCTTCACCAGCTCAGCAAGCTTTTTTATTTTGTCTTCCACTCTATCACCTCCCCGTTCTTTACTGTAATTATATTATAACATAATTTATGTTACAAGTCAATAGAAAAGTAACATCTTTTATGATATTTATATGTAGAAAATATGTTACTGTTTTTGTGCATAGTATACAAAATCATGTTATAATTAAAGCTATTTTCAAAATATCTATTGACAAATAACATTATTTATGTTATCTTTCAATTGAGGTGATAATCATGAAAAATAATATCAAGCTCGCAAGAGAAGCAAGAAATATGACACAAAAAGAATGTTCGGAGAATATTGGTGTAACTCTCAGAGCGTGGCAGACTTACGAACAAGGCGTAAGCGAACCTAAAAATGAAGTACTCTGCGCCATTGCTGATATGTTCGGCGTTACTACTGACTATCTTCTCGGCAGGAACACCGAAGAAGATAATCTTGATAAGCTGTCCGCCGAATTTAATATGACTTCTCTTGAAAAGAAGATCGTAGAAGAATATCTTTCGCTGCCGCAAAGTCTGCGCGGCGATATGATGAACTTCCTTGAAAAAGCAGTAAGCGAGGTTATTTCTGAGGATAGCGGCAATTAACTGCCGCTGTCCTTTTTATATACTTTATCTACCAGTGCAGAAAGATCCTTTAACATAAGAAGTAAGCCTGCTTGCTGCTCAGAGGATAGTTGCTTTATTTGTCCGATGAACGCTCTTATCTCATCTGTATTTTGGTGCATCATATTTCACCTCTCATTTTTTCAAACGTTTCTTTATTCGCTAGTTGACCGATTTGTCAACCATATCTGCAAAAAAAACGAGCATTTTTTCTTCGTTCGTAAGCCTGAGCATCTCGCAGATCTTGTTGACCTCTGAGGACTTAAACTCACGTTTGCCGTTCATTTTCTGATACAGCGACTGTCTGGAGAGCCCTATTCCCTCAGCAATTGCCGATATAGGTATTCTGCTGAGCTTGATACGGTCGTTAAGATACTCCAAATTCATTATTCCACCTCCTGTTGATGTTGACGAATTTGTCACTACCTTAATTATAACCCGTGTTTACAGATTTGTCAACCTAAAAAGCGTTGGCATAATAAACAAATTTTCAGCCGCTCTGTTGTCTAAAACGTCAACTTTAATTTGTGTATGTAATTTTTAGTTGACAGATTTGTAATTCTGACGTATAATATAAATCGGAGGTGTACTTATGACTATAGGAGATAGAGTTAAAGAATTAAGGCTCAAAAAGGGTCTTACACAAGAGGCGCTTGCCGAAAAGCTGGGATACAAGTCAAAATCATCTGTTGCGCACATTGAGAACGGCAGAGACATACCGCGCTCTATGATAGTGCAGCTGTCAGAAATACTTGATACCACGCCGGCTTATTTAATGGGCTGGGAAGACAGCGAGGGCAGTCTTTTTAATAAGTGTGATAATATCCATGCGATAAAGCTGAAAAAGATACCGCTGCTAGGCGAGATAGCCTGCGGTGAGCCTATATGGGCAGACGAGGACAAAGAGCATTATGTCATGGCTGATATGGATATAGATGCCGACTTTTGTTTAACGGCAAAGGGCGACAGCATGGTAAACGCCCGTATCAATAACGGTGACATCGTATTTATAAAGCAAATGCCGCTCGTGCAGAACGGCGAGATCGCGGCGGTAATTATAGATAATGAGGCTACGCTTAAACGTGTGTATTACTACCCCGACAAAAATAAACTGGTGCTGAACCCTGAAAACCCTGCATATGAACCGCTGATCTATATCAACGAAGAACTTGACACCGTAAGAATACTCGGCAAAGCAGTGTATTTTATGAGTGCTTTATAAGGGGGACAACACCATGAAAAACAAAAAATGCCCTGTAATAGTCTTGTGTATACTATTCGCGCTGTGGTTTCTGATCATTCCCGGCGTGCTCGGCATCATACTATATATCAGAAATCTAGTCATAGATAAAAGCAGTAAAGATACCACTGCCGAAGAAAACGAGCTTGCCGACCTGCAAAGTGATATAAGCAGGCTGCGAGCTGAAAAGGCTGCTTGCGAGGAAGAATGCAGAGCGGCTCTTATGCGCAAGGAAGAGCTACTGAAAGAAATATCAATGCAGAAAGCGGCGCAGCAATCGATTGCCAAATCTACGCCGCCAAAGCAGGAGCAGCCGACCACCGACGACAAAGCCGACTATGTTGTAATTGACCTTGAAACAACAGGTCTGAAGCCGTCTGAATGTGAGATAATAGAGATAGGCGCGGTAAAAGTCATCGGCAACAAGCAAGAGACGTTTCAGAGCCTTGTTAAGCCCACTTATCCTATAAGCAGGGCTATAACCAACTTAACGCATATAACCAACGAAATGGTCAAAGATGCGCCGAGTATAGACGAGGTATTGCCGAGGTTTCTTGACTTTCTCGGCGACAATATCATAGTTGCGCACAATGCAAGCTTTGATCTTTCTTTCCTTTCCGCTGCGTGCGAAAAACAGAGTATGCCGTTTAACAACAAGTACATTGATACGCTGTCGTGGGCACGAAGATGCTACCCACAGTTTCGGCATCACACGCTCGAATGCCTCTGTGATGAGCTTGATATAGATAACAGCGAGGAGCACCGTGCGCTGTCTGATGCGCTGGCGACACAAAAGCTGTATGATATATTGCTTGACGTCAGAGAGCCGAGAATATTATCGCAGAAAAAGCCAAAGGCAGAAAGTACAATGTCTTTGCATGATGTAGTGCCTGACTTTGGAAATGCACCCGAAAGAATAGACGTGGAAGGCAAGAATGTATGTCTTACAGGCAACTTTGCCAGAGCGGCACGCAGTGATGTAGAAGTACAGCTGCGGCAGAAAGGTGCAGTCATAAAGACAGGTGTTTCTGGCAAGCTTGACTATCTGATAGTCGGATCTCTCGGGAACGCCGAATGGCAGCAAGGTAACTATGGCGCGAAGATAAAGAAAGCTATGGAGCTACGAGAAGCAGGCAGCCCGATAAATATTGTGGAAGAAAATAACTTTTTTGAAGTTTTAGTGTAAATAAAAAAAGCCGCTCCGGTGTAGCAGCACCGAAACGGCAAGTGAGAATGTCCCCATGTCAACGAAGGGCAAATTCTGCCCTTTTATTGTATCATAATTTTTTGTAGATGTCAATAGGAGGTAAAACTATGCCTATTTATAAGATGACGGGCAAGAAAAACGGCAAGCAGCGCTACCGTGTGCGTATAAACTACACCGACAACTACGGCAAGGCGCATCAGACCGACCGCACTGTTTACGGTCTTGAAGAGGCAAAAATGCTTGAATATCAGCTTACCAATGACATCAAGCGCAAGAAAGAAACGCCTGCTGCCGGTATGACGATCAGCGATCTCTATGAAGAATATATCAACGCAAAGCGATATGAGGTGCGCGAGACCACTCTTGACAAGAGCGTGCGCATAATCGCGCGGTACATCATACCAGAATGCGGCAGTACTAAGCTTTCGAAGTTTAACGTTGCCGCCGTCCAGAAGTGGAAGATGTACATGGAGGGGCTGAATGTCGGCATCACTACCAAGCGAAACGTCTATGGGGTGTTCCACGCGATGATAAACTATGCCGTGAAAATGGAATATATGTCGCGGAATGTTCTGGAGCAGGCAGGCAACTTCAAAGCGCCGCTCGATACCACAGCCACCAAAGAAATGCAGTATTACACCGCAGACGAGTTTAAGCGGTTTATTGCCGCCGTCAAAAGCGAGGCAGAAGCGGCAGAAGCCAAAGGCGAGCTGTACAAATGGAATTTTTATGTATTTTTTAATATTGCATTTTACACAGGCATGAGAAAAGGCGAGATCAACGCCCTACAGTGGACGGACATCAAGGACGGCAGAATAAGCATTACCAAGAGCGTGGCGCAGAAGCTTAAAGGTGCCGACCGCATCACGCCGCCGAAAAATAAAAGCAGCATACGCACTATACAGATACCGTTGCCGCTCATGGCGGTGCTGGAGCAGCACAAGGAGCGGTGCAGTGCCATTGACGGCTTTTCAGAGAGCTGGTACATCTGCGGCGGTGCACGGTGCATAAGAGACACCAGCGTGCAGAAAACCTTGCAGAGATGCGCAGAGGCGGCAGGCGTTAAGGCGATAAGGGTGCACGACTTTCGGCACAGCCACGCTTCCCTGCTTGCCAACGAGGGCATAAACATACAGGAGATCGCACGACGGCTCGGTCATGCGAAGATAAGTATGACGTGGGATACCTACTCGCATTTGTATCCGAGAGAGGAAGAAAGGGCGGTAAAAATTCTGAACAATATCAAAAACGTGTAAAAATCGTGTAAGCAAAATAATAAACCCCCGATTATTCGAGGGTTTATTATCATTTGGTGGAGCATACGGGAGTCGAACCCGTGACCTCCACACTGCCAGTGTGGCGCGCTACCAACTGCGCTAATACCCCAAAAGGTGCGACTGCTTTACAAAAATGAAAAGTTAATAGTGAATAACGAATAGTACAGAAACGCATTCCTTACGGACAACTATTAACTAAAAACTATTCACCACACTTTACGACTGCTTTGCAGCCGTAAAGTGCAGAAGAAGCCTCTGCGAGTCTTCTTCCCATTCTCTCTTTCACTATTCACTGAGCCCTTGACGTAAATCAAGGGTGTTTCTGGGGTGGGGGGTGAGATTCGAACTCACGATCTTCGGGACCACAATCCGACGCTTTAACCAGCTAAGCTACGCCCACCGTAAATATAACGCTATGTCAAATAACGGGACATAACGTCCCGAATGCAGAAAACTGCTGGCGCGCCTTGCTGGATTCGAACCAGCGGCTTACTGCTTAGAAGGCAGTTACTCTATCCAGCTGAGTTAAAGGCGCATATGGAGCGGGTGATGGGAATCGAACCCACACGACCAGCTTGGAAGGCTGGGATTCTACCATTGAACTACACCCGCAGAGCCGCTTTGTCAAGCAACTCTAATATTATATCATTATTTTTTTTGCTTGTCAAGAGCTTTTTCAAAAAAACATATATTTTTTTACTATGCCTAAAAAAACTCTTAGGCAGGGGACTATTTACCGAAAGTATCTTCAAACAGTATATCGCTAGGCGGGAGAAAAATATTTACCACGCGGTCTATCACGGCATCTACATCGTTCTTTGTGCTGCCTATATGATCCTGACCGGGCACGGCAGGCAGCAGCATATACTTTTCTTTTTTATCTTCATATTCTTCTATTATGCGCTGACTGTCATCATTCTGACCGCACAAAATTATCATGCCGAGTTTTGTATGACCGTGTTTTATACTATTATCATCTTTATTACAGCAGCACGAAATATATTTTATATACTTTTCTTTCAAATCACCTGATTGATATAAATTGATATTATCGATCGTGCTGTATTTTGCATCTAAAATGATATAATAATATTCTCTAATGCCGCCGAAAGTCTTTTGGACCTGTATAACATAATCGGGATTGTAGTGATCATTTTTTTCATTATCATCTTTAAGCCCTATTTTAAATTTATCCCCTTTGTCCTGTTTTTCGATCAGAGGCTGATAATATAGTTTAATATAATCTTCACTATTATCGGCATTAACTTTATATTCAAAATAGTTAACTACTTTTGTAGGAACAAACACTTTACTGCTTGTTTCAAAAACTAAATTACCCTTTTTTTGCAAGAATAGATGATGATATTTAAACCTTTCGATCATTTTGCAAAGCAGATAATACTCATACAGCTTGCTGGTTGCCAGAAATTTCATCATAGCCTCGCGCGAGGTTACATCAAATGTGCCGTTGAACCACTTTCTTATCTCTTGATAAATTGCACGGTACGCATTTGTAGTAGTAAGCGCAGGTGTGGGCTGTGGCAGGGCGCGCAAAGCACGGGCGTTTATTCTGAAAATATCGTCGTATTTTTTCTGCGTATTAACATATTTTGAACGAATATCTTTAAGTTCTTTAAGCTCTTTTTTCAGCTTTTCGGGATCTTTATTTTTCGGCAGTGCATTAAGCTCTTTTTGAGTATCGCTGATCATACTTTGTATCTCTTGAAGAATAGTTTTCAAAAAGCCCATTACAACGCGGTTTTCGTACACATCGAAAGTGCGTTCTTTCTGCTCGCTGAGGACTTTGGCAGGCTGGCAATACCGATTACCGTATTTTATGCCCTTTTGGGCAGGCACAAGGCAGTTTGTATGAGATGCGATATACTTTACAGTTCGCGGAGTTACCGACTGCATTTTGCTTACAGGCACGACCTCATCAATATTCCTGATACGCGTATAGGGGGAATTTCTCATATACGCATAGGATCGCTCATACACTTTACGCGTATCTTTGAGCATTTGCCGCTTCAGCGTTCTTTCGGCTATAGAGCGGCTGCCGATCTTTGTGCCTATAAAAGAGATACGCGGATCTTCTTTAAAAAGTTCGGGGTAATGCTCTGCAATATACGTTATGGCGGCGTTTGCTTCATCGTTAAGAGAGCCGCGCTTGGATACCACGGGGTAGATCTTTTCCGAGTAATATTCTACTCCGTTGTAAATGACCTCAAAATGCACCGTGCCCAGTGTATCGTTAAAAGCCCTAACATCTTCTTTTACATAAGCTGTCTTATTACCGTCTGGGTATAAATCGTAATCGGTATCATTTATTCTGATACGAATATAATCAGGGGGATCAGCGTTATTTGTATTATCAACAGAAACCCGGAAATCATAGGAGCTCTCTCTGCAAAACTTTTTACTTGTATCTATATCATCGTGCTTTTCTACGTTTTCAGCCGAAAGCTCGATTGGATATTCAGTTGTTTCACCGTGAAGGCAAACACATAATGTCAGTGTATCAGCCACCAAAAAGCACTCCTATCTGTTATAAGCTAAGGTACGAAATGTAGTCGTTGTTTGCTTCAGCTTTTTTAAATGCCTCAAAGGCTTCTTCTGTAGCATTTTGTTTAGCAACGTTCTCTTTTAAATAATCCTCCTTATATTTGTCAAGAGAAATCTGCTGATTATTTTTTATTGCATTTTTTATATTTCCTAGCAATCCTTGTAGTTCGGTAAAGAGATGCTTTGAATCTGTATTATTTTCCCCACTGATTTTAAAATCTTCATAAAAGCCGTTTATCTTAGGGAGAAGATTCTGCGCGACAGCATAATTTATTGCCTTTTCAGGAGGCATATCCAAAAAACAAGCCGAGTTTATGTATCTTGCTATTCTGTTTTTAACTCTTTTGCTTATAGATATATTAGCTGCTTTGAACATACCATAAATAATATTCATTATCTCTGATACCTTATTTATATTGCCATTATTGCCATCGGATTGATCATTTTCTTTTTTCACTATTACGATACCGTCATCGATCTCTGTATCATTAACAGGCGAGAACAAATACTTGAAGCGGTTCCAAGAAATATAATAAGGTGCATATCCTGCATTGGGGTTCGGCTTATTTGCAGTTTCGGGCAGTTTGATAACGCTTGTTCTGTCGAGCAGTCTGGGAGAGAGCGGCTCGGTTGTCTGATCGTTGTTTATGGTAGCCAGAAATCTCAGCTGATCGGGAACTTTAAGCGATGTGATATTTTGCGACTCCTCACCATTTTGCTGCGATGTGCTATTTTGCAGCGGTATTTCAATGCGATACTTACTTTGATTTAAATTATCATCATCAGCCGCTTTCATAAAGACAGACCAATAATGCTCAACCGGACTGAGGTTTGCCTCATCGAGCAAGATAAAAAACGGATAGGGATCAATATTCACATTATTGCACTCAGCATTAAGAGTAAGCAGGGCATCGTATATTCCGTTGCCGCTGTTTTCAAATTTATTGCTGAGCGCGTTATAATAGCCGATAAGCTCGCTCTTGGAATTCCAGCCGCGCTCTACCGAAACGGATCTGTAACGATAAAGATTTAGTTTTGGATCTGGATTATAAAGGCCGAGAACACCGGAAATAATATCGCAAAGAGAGGTCTTGCCGGTGCCGGGCTGACCTGCAAAAACTGTGATGAAATTCTGCGCTATGCAGATAAGCACATTTTTTATGAAATCTTCATCATAGTTACGTTGCGCTTGGATTCTTTGAATAATTTCATTGCATTGAAAGATAATTTCATTGCGTTGAAAGTCTCTATAACACTGGCATGATTTAATGGCTTTTACTAAAGCGCGAGTATCTCTATTTTGTTTATTGGGATCAGGATTTTCAACGTCATACCACTCATCGCCCCAATCATTTATCAAGTTGTTGTAATTATATAACAAAAGTATAGAATTGTATAGAACAGAATTATCTTCTACCATGTATTTAACTTCTTCAGCAGGAGTCTTATTTATGTGAGATCCAGCAAAGAGCAAGATATAATTGCCAATACAATTATCGTAAGTAGTTCCATTAAGTCTTATTCCATTTTCATAATCAGTGTCAAACTGGCTGGACTTGGCAAACTTTACGCTTATACCCCATTTTAAATCATACTTATCCTTAGGATTCAAATAAATTTTATGTTTCGATTTAAAAATCACAAAGTTGTTGTTTGGTTCCTTTTCAACTTTGCCAATATAGGCGTAAAGGTAACCGTTTTTATCAGGATTCAACATATCAAACACCTCAAAAATAAATTTTTTTACCTGCTTAGGCAGGGCTTAATAATAGTATACCACACCTTTCGACAAAATGTCAATAAAAATTCATAAAAACTAACAAGCTTTTGAAGAAATATTTAAGCACAAAAAAGCACCGCGCTTGGCGATGCTGCTTTGCTTTAATATGGGCTGTTAACCGTTTCGGCTTTGGCTACGGCTTCTTCGAGGGTCATATCATAAAACATACCTGCGGTAAGGTATCTGCCCGACTTTTTGTCGTCCACGAATGCGCCTACCACCACGCCGGGCAGCGCGCTTTTAGGGTCGTTAGGCGCATTAGGCCCGCCGAGGTCTGTTCTGCACCAGCCGGGGTCGGTAAGGTTTATCATAACATTGCTGCCGTTGAGCTTTGAGCCTATATCGATAGTTACCTTATCGAGCGCCGCCTTGCTTGCCGAATAGCCTGCCTGCTCGGGCTCGAGGCGTATACCGCTTGTTGTGTTTACCACCCTGCCAAAGCCTTTAGCCTCCATTTTCGGCAGGAAGTGGTAGCATATCATCATCGGCGATATGGTATTTATCAGGAAGCTTTTCTCGTAGTCCTCGGCAGGGGTGCTGTAATACTGAGCCCTGTAGGCGACCTGCATACCTGCGTTGTTGAGTATTATGTCAACGTCGATACCCTTGTCGTCGATAGCTTTGAGCATTTTCTCTACAGAAGAAAGATCGGTAAACTCTGCCGCGACCGCAAAGGTTTCAACGCCCAGTGCTGCGAGTTCTTTTGCGGTCTTTTCAGAAGCCTCAATACTTCTGCTCTGCACTATGATATTACAGCCTTTCTTCGCCATAAATTCGGCTGCCAGTCTGCCTATGCCTCTTGCTGCGCCCGTTACGAGCGCCCATTTCCCTGTTACGTCAACCATTTTGCATTATCTCCTTTTTAGCATTTTCAAGAGCTAAAATAACTCTGTCGCACCAGTCGTCAAATTCTTTGTCCTCGGTCTGAAGCTCGGGGTGTGAAAGCACATAGTCAATAGTGTTTTTCACGCCCTGTTCAAAATGCACGGTGGCTTTGAACTCGGGCACTGCTTTTTTAAGCTTTGAATTATCGAACACTACAGAGCAGGCTTTATCGCCCGTAAGGCTGCCTGTGAAATCATAATCGCTGACCGAAGCCAGAAACTCGGAAGAAACGTGTACTGCTTTGAGCTGCACACCGAGCGCGTTTGCGATACACTGATAGATCTGATCCCAAGTGAGCGTTTCGTCGTTGGTTATCTGAAAAGCCTCGCCTATGGCGTGCGGATTGCCTATAAGACCGCAGAAGCCTTTGGCAAAATCGCTGTTGTGTGTCATAGTCCAAAGCGATGAGCCGTCGCCGTGAATGATAACAGGCTTGCCCTCAATCATACGTTTTATTACCTGCCAGCTGCCGTTCTTGCCGTGTACGCCCAGCGGAACAGAACGTTCATCATAGGTATGGCTGGGGCGGATAATAGTAATCGGGAAACCGTTTTCGCGGTACTCTTTCATTAAAAGTTCTTCGCAGGCAATCTTGTTGCGCGAATATTCCCAGTACGGGTTTGCAAGAGAAGTACCCTCGTTTATTATATATGACCTGACGGGCTTATGGTAGGCAGAGGCGGAGCTTATATACATAAACTGCTTTGTTCTGCCCTTGAACACGCGGATATCTCTTTCGAGCTGCTGCGGCACGAAGCCTATAAAATCGCACACGCTGTCAAACGTCATATCGCCAAGCGCGGCTTTGAGATTTTCTTCATCATTGACATCTACATTTATGACCTTAACGCCTCTGGGCAGTTCTCCCGTTCTGCTTCCGCGGTTAAGAAGATAAAGCTCCTCTCCCCTATTCGCCAAAAGGCGCGTTATTGCCATGCTGATAGTACCCGTTCCGCCTATAAAAAGTATCTTCATATGCGCCACCTCATATCTCTGCTTTGGCTGCAATGTGGTATATCTCGGTTATATCTTCTTCTGAAAGATGAACATAACCGCCCGTTCTGCCGCCACCCAAACCCAGCTTTGAAACAAGCAAAGGTATATCCTCCTCCTTTGCGCCAAGCTGCTTTAGGTTTATAGGCATACCGATAGATGCAAGGAATTTTCTGAAACAGTGTATCCCCTGCCTTGCGGTCTTTTCGGGGTCTTCAAAATCCATTTCGCAGCCGAACACCCTCACAGCCATTTGCGCCATTCTCATAACGTTATGCGTGCAGACAAATTCCATCCACGAGGGCATTATTACCGCAAGACCTGCGCCGTGAGCCACATCATAAAGACCTGAAAGTTCATGCTCGATATTGTGGCTGTTCCAGTCCTGACTTCTGCCCACGCCGACAATATCGTTGTGCGCGACCATGCCTGCCCACATTATGTTTGCTCTTGCCTCGTAGTTATGCGGATCTGCTATAACGCGCGGAGTTTCTTTCACCATGGTGAGCAGCACAGCTTCGCACAGTCTGTCGGTTATCTCGACTTCTTTGGTATTGGTAAAATATCTCTCAAAAACGTGCGCCATTATGTCGGTAGCTCCGCAGGCTGTTTGGTATGCAGGCAGAGTTTCTGTAAGCGCAGGGTCAAGTATTGAAAACCTTGAACGCAGCAGATCCGAGCCGCAGTCGCGCTTGAGTTTGCCCTCTTCTTTAGTGATGACAGATGCTCCCGAGCCCTCGCTGCCAGCCGCCGCGATAGTGAGTATTACGCCTATGGGCAGAGCTTTTTCTACAGGCTTTCCCGTGCCGTAAAAATCCCAGAAGTCGCCGTCATACGGCACGCCGAGCGCTATGGCCTTTGAGGAATCTATAACTGAACCGCCGCCGACACTTAAAATAAAGTCAACGTTTTCTTTGCGGCAAAGCTCAATGCCCTCGTATACTTTAGTATCTTTAGGATTTGGCTGAACGCCGCCGAGCAAAACATACCCTATCCCCTCTTTATCCAGCGATGCTTTTACCTTGTCGATAAGCCCGAAGCGCTCCGCTGAGCCCGAGCCGTAATGCACCAGTACCTTGCTGCCGCCGTACTTCCTGACATACCTGCCGCATTCGTTTTCGGTATCTTTGCCGAAGATAAATTCAGTGGGGCTCAAAAATGTAAAGTTATCCATATAAATTCCGCCTTTCTGTCAGTGATATAAATATTGAACAATATAATTTTGCACAAATACTTTAGGATATTATAACACTTACTTATGCGAAATAATATAAAATTTATATGACAAAATATTACAAATCTATCATACAGCAAAGTTATTTTTTCTGCACGTTCTGCACGGCTGACTTTTTATGTATCGGGTAAAGTATGAGCATGACTGTTATAGTTATTGCAAGCCATATAAGTATATTTGCAAGCGGCGTAAGCAGGTTTACATGGTACTTGCTGCCCTTGAGCCCAACGCCTATGCAGTAATTATTCAGCTTGCTGCCGGAGGGCACTGTTACCACGGGTATTAGTATAAATGCGGCGGAAATTACCGTTGAAATAACGATGTTTTTAGCTATTACCGAAATTACGCTCAGCGACAAAGCCGCGCACACCGCCCACAGCGCCTTTGACAGCGATTGCAGTACAAAGAATTTAAGTATTGACATACTGTCGTAAGCGCTGCCGTGGTCTATCATAGCGCGCAGGGGTCTATCATAGTTTTCAAAGCCGAACTTTGCGCCCATTACCGCAAAATCCACCGAATATATAAGCAGCGCAAACAACAGAGACGACATGATTATTACCAAAAGTTTGGCTATATGCAGCTTTACTCTGCCGTTTTTGCTTACCATATTGAGCGTATGCACACCGCTTGAATATTCGCGGCAATACACGGGTATGCAAAATATGAAAAGCGCGAAAAGCAGGCAGAAATCAAGCGAGAGCATATTGCCGAATGCACGCCATTCAAGGTCGTAATACCACACGCGCTCGCTGCGGTCAAGCTTGAAAAACTGCTCATAGCGAGTTTGTATGACCGCGAACGCTGCACTTTTTGAATCGGCTTCGTAATACTTTTTCATGTAGGCTTTGTATTCATCAAGCGTGACAGCACCCGAGGAATAGTCGTTCTCCATTTGCACTTTCGCGCCGACTATGCTTTCAATGCGCTGCGCCTCTTTAGGCACATAAAGCTCTGCTTCGGTCTGCGACATCTGCGAAAGCTGACTTATATAATCTTTATAAATTTCAATAGAAAAATCTGCGCTGACATTCAAAGATGAATATGTAATAACAGCTTTCACAATTATTATTCCGACAAGTATGAGCCACTTGAAATTGCCGAATATTTTTTTGCACTCAAAGTATATCAGGCTAGTCATTTTCGTTCGCCGCCTCGTCAAAGTAGTAGAGATAAACGTCTTCGAGATTGGGTGCGACCGTCACGGCGTTATCAAACGGCTTTTCATCGGAGACCATGCGTATCATTGCGCCGTCAGACTGCTTGGCTATGTTTGAAATTTTGAAGCTGTCCTGCGCAACGACTTCATCAACGTTTTGCACCTTGGCTTCCCACACGCAGCCGTTTATGCTCTCTAAAAGTGAAGTAACATCGGTATTTTTAATGACCACGCCGTGCTGCAAGAGTATCACTTTATTCGCTATCGCCTCAACGTCTGAAACGATATGCGTTGCGAAGATAACAACACGGTTGAAGCTAACCTCGCTTATAAGGTTGCGGAAGCGTATCCTCTCTTTAGGGTCAAGACCTGCTGTAGGCTCATCGAGGACGAGGACTTTCGGGTCGTTGAGAAGCGCTATAGCAATGCCGAGTCTGCGCTTCATACCGCCCGAAAAGCCGCCGACTTTCTGCTTTACGGCATCGGTAAGATTGACCGTTTCGAGAAGTTCTTTGATCTTCTGATCTGCGTTTTTTACGTCTTTTAGTTTTGCGAAGTATTTCAGAGTATCAAGCGCGGTGAACGAGCCGTACAGCCCGAAACTTTGCGGCATAAAGCCGTATATCGCTCTGAACTCCTTGCCCATGGTGCGCGTGTCTTTGCCGTCGAACAGTATTTGTCCGCTTGTTGGTGTGATGAGGTCTGACAGGCAGTTCATCAGCGTTGACTTGCCTGCCCCGTTCGGCCCCAGCAACGCATACACGCCCTCTTTCATTGTTACGCTGAAGTTTTTCAGCGCCTCTTTTTTGCCGTAGCTTTTTGATACATTCCGGAATTTAAGTTCCATATTTGACCCTCCATTTATTTTTATTTTTTGGTTTACTTTTTTGTGCGGGTAAATGTACGTTTATTTACCCTGTTTAATTTTTCCACGTTACGCCGTCAAAGCGCTTTACCCAAAGGTCGCTGCCGTCGCTGCGCACAGAAGCTATTACATCATATTTATCTGTCGTATCATCGGGATCTACATATTCCCCTACTATAAATACTCTGTCTATATAGTCGGCGGTGGCAAGATATGCGCTTGTATTTATGCCGTCATACAGCATTATGCTTTCGCCTGAATCAATGTCAAAGCACATTACTTTGCTGTCGTCAGGGGCTGAATAGAATATTTTATTATCATTTATCACAAAACTTCCAACGGCGGTTTCTACAAGCTTTTCAGGGTCTTTAAAGTCAAGGTCGGCAGAGTAAAGCACTAATTTTCCGCTAACGCTGTTATCGGCATAATAAACGGTATCGTTTTTAACATACACGCATAAGATATGGTCGCCGAGTTTGGTGGTCTCGCCGCTTTCTATATCAGTCCTGAAAGCTTCAAACAAATAATTTGTAAAATATATACTGCCTTTATAGACGAACGGGGCATACAGATCAGCTTCGGTCGGCAGGTCAATAGCTTTTAAAACCTGCATTGTGTTTCTGTCAAGCTGCAAAACATATGCATTGCCGAAAACATATACATTTTTGTCATCTACAGTAAAATAAGCTATAGCGTACTTGTTGTCGGGGCTTTCGGTCTCTTCAAACTCTGTGCAATACTTGTTTTCGTATATAACTTCTTCTTTATCGCCTTTTGCTGCAATGATCTTGTTGCCCTCGCGATACCACAGCTCATCGCCAACGGCTGTAACGCCGTTAAAATAGCAGCGATTATTTATACAGTCGGGGAAATCGTTCGGGTCATGCGTACAGCCTGCAACATTACACAGCGGTATTACCTCACCGCTTTGCAGGTCTATTTTCAGATACCCTTGACCGCCCGTGCCCTCAGAAGAGCAATTGTACATAAACTTGTCATCAAAGGTCATATAAGAGCTCGGAGAGACTGATAAAATTCTGCCGCTGTGGCAGTTATAATTTTCTACCTTAGTATTAAGCGGCTGAGACTCTTGCTCTATCTTTTCAAAAAGGGCGCTGTCAACTATCTCGCCTTTGGAGTTTTCTTCAAAGTAGGTCTGCTTTTCCTTGCTTTGGCAGGCGGTGAGCATACTTGCCGAAAGGGCTGCTGCGACTGCCATACTTAAAATTCTTGCCGGTTTTTTCATGTTTCTTACCTCCTATAATTTAATTTTTTCTGGTTATTCACTTTACGCGGCTGCGGCGGCTGTTGCCTTGGGGGTTTTTATCTTACGGCGAACAGAGAAAACACTGCCGAATCTGAAATACGCGAAAAGCAGAAGTAATATTGTTGCGGCGGCGGTTACTGTAACACAGGTAGTCAGCCTTAAAAACGGGAAGTTCGCGACGTTGATATAGTCAAACTTTTCAAAGAAGTCGTGCGGCTGAGAGAGGCAAACGGGCAGGAACGCTCGCAGCTTTGTGAACAGGTCAAGCCTTTCTTTATAGAAAGTATGGCGTACTTCCATAGTTTCCATGTTTATTATTTCGTCTACTTCATAGTGAGAGGAGTACACGAAAAGCGCTGTCAATGCTGCAAGCAATATGGCTGAGAACATCAGTGCGAAGAACACCTTGCCCGAAATCTGCGAAACGGCTGCCGCGATACTTATAACAAACACGAGGAACAAAAGCCGCATACTATTGCTAAGTATTATAAACTGCAAAATGTTTATGTTGAAAACGCAGCTTTTGTATGATTCTATTATTTGTATAGGTTCAAAGAGAAGATCGCCCATGCAGTAGTTGGCAAGAATTATATCTGACGCTGTTAAGAGCGCCACGGCTGCAAATGCTATGGTGAGAAGCGAGAGCAGCTTTGAAACAAACAGCCTTTTTCTGCCGTATTTTGCGGTGTAGACCATGCCTTCAAGGTTCAGGGTGCGCTCTGCGCAGAACACATCTGCGGCGAGTATTACAAACACGAACGACAGTATCAGATAGAAGTATTCATATTTCACTTTCTCGTGTGAGTTCCATGATGAAATAGGCTTGGTGTCGACGAGCGAGAAATCTTTATAGACATTGTAATGCTCTATCGCCTTGTTGCTGAGCCTTATATTATACTCGCTTGTCTGCGGGTCTTCAATGACCGCATAAGCCTTATCAAGAGTTGTATACACAAGCTGCGGATACCTTTTATACTGATAGTTGATAGTATCAAGACAGGAGCTGAGGTATAAATATTGGTTCATCAGTTCAAAGTACTCCTCGTTCTTCTCGCCGTCGGGGACGTCTGCGCCGCTCTGAAAACTTTCTTGGCGCAGCCTTTCGGCATCTGCCTGTATCAGGTTGCAGACTTCTTCAATATCACCGCTTTGCGACTTATCTACATACTGCTGTATACAAGCATTTACCTTGTCGGCGCTGGTTTTTTCGCTCTTTATATATTCCCCGAAATCGCGGAAATACCACACAATCACAAACGCAAAGTATACGACCGTGAGCAGCGCAAGAATTATAAACACCTTGCTTTTAAGTATTCTTTTAAGTTCTATTCCGTACATAATGTCCTCCTTGATATTCTGTCAATACAATGCTTCTTGGCTTTTGCCTTCATTTGTCCAGATATCGCTGCCGTCAGATCTGAATGATATGATAGTAGTGTTGGAAACAGTAGATATACCGGTGTTATCGGTATGATGACCCATTACAAATATTCTGTCTATATGTGGCGCAGTAATTACTCTTGCTAAACCTTCAATGGCAAAGAGCTCTTTGCTTTCGCCTGTGTTCATATCATAGCTATACAGCATTCTTTGCTGATTTTCTTCACCGTTTAACGGATCGGAGTAAAATATCTTATCGTCCTTTATGTTAAAGAAATTTGCACAGCCGTCTATAAGCATTTTTTCATTTGTAAAGTCGGGGTCTGATTCAAATATCTGCGCCTTGTAGGGAGCCTCCGGGTCTTCGGGGTCACGCGGCAAAAAGCGCGCGTAATATATTTTGCCGTTGTAACCTTTAAGATCAAATATCTGACCGTCATACACCTTAGTGACCGTTTGGTTTGCCATATCTGCCATGAATACTTCAAATACCTCGTTTGAAAAATACACCCTTTTATTGTCCATATCAGCTCCCAGCAAACTGCACGGGAATTCCTCATCAATTATCAGCGGCTCGGTGGTCTGCTTGGTCTCGATATTATATGTGTAGATGTAATTATACCCTGTTATATACAAGTTTTTTTCATCAGCCAAAAAGCCTATGTTATATTTTACTTCATCTTCATCATAATCTCTCCTGCTGCGGTACTCGTCCATTCGCTGCTCAGCGTATTTCAGAGCAAAATCTGAAGCAAACTTGTTTTCAAAAACTACATTGCCGCTTTCGTCAATTATTTTGTTGGATTCATTTATTCCCGTGCGTTTACGGGCATAGCATTTATCACCTATAGCAGCCAAGGGTATGAACGACTCGCAGTCCTTGTCAGTGAATGAATGAAGGCAGTCGGGAACATTACAAAGCGGTATCATCTCTCCGGTCTGAAGATCTACTTTGTAGTCCTGAGAAAAGTGACCGCCTGCGCCGTCCGCAGTTAATACGCGGTCAAAATAGATATACTTATCTGTTATAATATATGGGTCGAACATATTGCTGATAAAGTCGTATTTGTAACCATTAACGACCGTATCAAGAGCTTCGGTCTCTTTTTGGGGTATACCGGTGTTTGGTGCGCCGCTGTTGCTGTCGGAAACGCTGTTGTCTACTGTGCTCTCGGTGATGCTGCTGCCGTCAGGTATGTATTTGCTGACGTTTTTGTCGTTGCAGCCGCTGAATAATGCCATACTCATGGCGGCGGCGAGGATAAGGTTTAATGTTCTTTTCATTTTAATTCGCTCCTTTTTGATTTTTTAATTTCTTCCCGGCAGAATACCGAGAATTTGCGAAAAGCTTTTATCCCGATTTTAGTCGGAATTTAAGTTTTCACTAATAAGTACACAGGTTACACACAAAATGTTACACGGAATTTGAAAAATTTTATAATTTGTAGGTTTGCACAAAATAGCAGCTGAATTTTGTAAATATTATACAAAAATCAGTATTTTATGGCGCAAAAAAAGCAGCCCCATTCAGGACTGCTGTACTATATTAAATATTAAATGTGTTAAGCTATAACTCTGTTTCTGCCGGTCTGCTTGGCGGTATAGAGTTTTTCGGAAACAGAGACAATGCGAGCGACGAGACTTTGCGTGCGGCGTGCGAGACGAACGGAAACGTTGTGGCAGGCTCTTACATAAACTACACAAGCGCTTACAAGACTGATAAGGACGGCAAGGGTTACATTGACCACTTCAGCATTGAAAGCGTTGAACAGCTACCCGTTTCAAGGCTTGCAGCGGCTCTCATAAGCGCGGCTGCGGCGACTTTGTTTTCATACTTTCAAAGAAGCTGAAAGTAAGGTTCAGCCTGCCTATTGCTATAGCTGCGCTGGTTGGTTACGGTATATGCGGCGTTATTCTCAATGCGCATGGCAGCACTATACCGCTGGCTTACTGCACGGTATTTATACCTGTTGCGTTCCTTTTCAATCTGATAAGGCGCTATGCTATTGAGACCATTGAAAAGCGAAAGATAACCGCTGCTTTCAAAAAATATGTTGCTCCGCAGGTAGTTGAGGAGATGTTCAAAAAAGGCGGCTATCAGATAAAACTCGGCGGAGAGAACAGGCACATTGCGGTTTTGTTTTCGGTAAGCTTTGGCGTGGGTGTAAACTGCGGAAATGCGGTCGTTGGCAACATCGGCTGCGATTTCAGAATGGATTACACGGCTATCGGCGACACGGTAAACACTGCGGCACGGCTTGAAGCGAACGTAAAGCGCGGTCAGGTGCTTATAAGCGAAAGCGTTTATGAGCAGGTGAAAGACCGCATTGAAGTTGAGCCTATAGGCGAGATACCGCTGAAAGGCAAATCAAAGGGTGTATTCGTATATTCTCTTACAAATATAAAGACAAATGGAGCGGACACATGAGCAGATTTCTTATAATTCCCGAGCTTGCAAATATTGAGGAGCATTTGGCTCTGGCGGAAAAATATAGTCTGGGGTTTGAATACAACGACTATTTTTCACCCAAAATGCTAGATGACGATATGCAGCTGCAACATACTATAGAAGAATACAAAAAGTATACTTTGCCGAAATACTGCACCAGCCACGGCGACTTTTTCGACGTTCTGGTATTCAGTGAAGACAGCCTGATTCGCGAGATAGCCGACAAGCGCATAAGGCAGAGCATTGAAACGGCGCGAAAGGCTGGCGCAAAAGCTGTAGTTTTTCACACAAATTACGAGCCTGCGCTGACGGCTGATGCATATATAAAAAACTGGACGGACTGCAACGAGGAATACTTTGGCGGCATACTGAAAGGAAACCCAGACATGAACATTTATATTGAAAATATGTTCGACCGCTCGCCTTATATGCTTAAAGGGCTGAGTGAGAGGCTTGAAAAATACGACAATTACGGCGTATGCTTTGACTATGCACACGCGATGTCGTTCGGCAGGGGCACGGATATTGACGAATGGGTGAAAGCTTTAGCGCCATACATAAAACATATGCACATAAACGACAACGACCTTGAAAACGACCTGCATCTGGCTATTGGTGACGGAAAGATAGACTGGAACAAGTTTGCAGGATACTATGAAAAGTATTTTCACAAAAGCACGATACTAATTGAAGTTACGGGAATAGATAAACAGCGAAGATCCGTTAAATTTTTAGAAAGCAAAGGGCTGCTTGGCTGATACCACTGCACGGAGGCACATTTTATGAAAACATTTGCTGCGCTGACATTGAAAGCGAAAATAATAATTGCTGCGGCATCTGCGGCGGTAGTTGCCGCGGGTGCTGTAGGTACTGTTATGATCCTGAATAATAAAGAGGAATCATACAGAGTTGTAAAAGTATTTGAAACGCAGGGACAGTACAACACTGTTGACAGGGGCAATTCGGGCACGCTGGAAGCATACAGCGGAATGAATCTGCAAAACGGCGATATTGTTACCACGGGCTCGGACAGCATTATGCGCATTTCTCTTGACGGGGATAAGTACATTCTTATAGATCACAACAGCGAAGTGCAGCTTGTTGCGGAAAGCACCGCCAAGGACAGCAAGACTGTAATAGAGCTGAAAAAAGGCGAGATACTTAACGAGATAACAGAGCCGCTCTCGGAAAACTCGACATACGAAGTAAACACCCCGAAAGCTACTATGGCGGTGAGGGGCACGAGTTTTTATGTACAGACCGAAGAGCTTGACAGCGGCAGCTACATGACCGATCTGGAAGTTGTTCACGGAAAAGTGGCTGTATGGCTTTACGACGAAAACGGTGACAAAAAGGGCGATGAGGTGTACGTTCAGGAGGGCTACAAGGTAACCATTGTTATAGACCAGAACGAAAGCAGCGAAAACACGCCAGATGTTGACGGCAACGCATATTTTGTATACCGCACCAACGACGGCGGTTTTGTTGAGTGCAAAGACACCGACCCTGCGCCTTACAAGACGGACTACAGCCTTATGCCCGACCTTGTGAAGCAGACTGCCCTTGCCTCTGACGACAGCGGACTTTTGAAACTTGATGCCGAGATAGAAAAGATACTAAGGGGCGAAGAAGCGACTGAAACGACGACCGAAACGCCTGCGGAGACTACAGTTCCAACAGAAACGAGCGAAACTGAAAGCAGCACGGAGACTTCGGATATTTCAGAGACTACCCCCGAAACGACTACGGCTTTTGAGGAAACTACTGCGCCCGAATCATCGGTTGTGACACAATTGCCTGCGGTCACTACCGAGCCGCCTGTTACTGTACCGCAGGAAACTACAGTTCCGCAGGAAGCTGCACCGCCGCAAAGCGAGACCACTGTGCCGTCTGTGACCACCGCGCCGCCCGAAACTGTGACAACGACGGAGACTTCATCGGAAACGACAACGACTACTACCACCACAACGACCACCACAACTACAACTACAACTGTCGAGCCCGAGCCTGAAGTTGCAACGGTTCTGTTTGCTGACCGCAGCGGAAATATAGTTGAGCAGAAAGAAGTTGAGGTCGGCGAAAGCATAGGCGCGCTGCCCGCAGTGCCGACAGTTGCAGGTCACACGGGAAAATGGACAATTGACGGCGAAGAAATTTCGGCTGAATATGTGGTAATGGACGATGTTACCGTTTTGGCGGTATACACTGCAAATAAGTATACTGTAACTTTTGAAACCGAGGCAAGCAGCGTTACTATGCCTGATGATATAACTGCTGAATATGGCGCTGAAATAACTCTGCCTGATGTGCCGACAAAGACGGGTTACACAGGCGAGTGGCAGATAGGCGGCAAGGCTGTTTCGGGTAAGTATACTGTTACAGATGATGTGACGGTTACTGCGGTATACACGATAAACGAATATACTGTAACGTTCACTTCTGAGACAAGCGGCGTTACCATGCCTGATGATATTACTGCTGAATACGGCACGGCTATAACTCTGCCGGAAGTGCCTGATAAGACAGGTTACACGGGCGAGTGGCAGATCGGCGGCAAGGTTGTTTCGGGTAAGTATACTGTTACAGATGATGTGACGGTGACGGCGGTATATACTATAAATGAATACACAGTTAAGTTTGAAACCGAGGCAAGCGGCGTTACCATGCCTGATGATATAACCGCTGAATACGGCGCTGAAATAACTCTGCCTGATGTACCGACAAAGACAGGTTACACGGGCGAATGGACGTTAGAGGACGGCACGGTTGTTTCGGGCGAATACACTGTTACAGAAGATGTGACGATAACTGCGGTTTACACGATAATGCAGTTCACTGTTACATATGAAAGTGATGAAGCTGTTCCTCCCGAGGCTGAGACTGTTGAATACGGCTCGCCTCTGACCCTGCCACAGATGCCCGAAAAGACGGGCTACACGGGCAAGTGGACTATTGACGGCGAGGAGATACCCGAGGGTTACGAAGTTGAAAGCGACATTACCGTTAAATTTGAATATGTGATAAACACTTACGAGATAAAGTTTGAATGTGACGATAAAACACTGACAATGCCCGACCCGATAACGGCTGAATACGGAACGCCGCTCAGCGAGGCGCTTGCCGATGTAGAAATACCTGAAAAGCCATGGTATAACGGCAAGTGGACTGTTGACGGAGCGGATATTACTGCGAATGATATTGTTGAAGATGACGTTACCATTACGGTGGTATATACGCATATGAAAGTTAGTATAACTGTTGATTTTGTTGATGGTTATTCAGACGGCGGCAATAATGATCCGGCAAATTTCGGACTGTTTATGTCTGAAGACGGTACACTTGACTATGATATGACTGCCGAAGAATTACAAAGTGAAATGGCTGTTTGGATAGATTCAGTGCTTAGAAATCACAAATATAATGCCGGTAAGGTGGTTTATGACAATACAGAAACGTCTTTACATGACTTAGATAACCCACTTGATATTGACAGTCTGCCGGAAATAACAGCTGATACAAAATTCAGCGATATTGTATATGATTATGAGTACAACGGTGTTTATTGTTCATGTGTGAGAATATACATAGTTCCTGCGTGGACAGTACATAAGGTTACTTTCCATGATGTTGACGGAAGTATATTGGAAGAAGTAAGTGTGTTGGACGGTCGTGGTGTTTCTGATCCTCCTGAAATACCTGATGGCTATACATGGGTACATTTGAATGAATATAATTACTATGAAGAGTTTTATCTACAGCAAGCTACAGTGCAAGCTGATACAGATGTATACTGTGGTATTATGGTCAATACACATGGATATGCTAATGGCGGTTGGAATGATTATGGACCTTCTATTTATGTAAAAGCAGGAGATACACTTACAGATGAAGATCTTAAGCTTTTAGCTGAACAGTGCTGCGATTATTGCATAGGAATTGCCGGATTTTCTCTTAGTGCTGATGACCCTGCAAATATGGTCGCCGCAGGTCAGACAATTGACAGCGAAACTGATCTTTATATCATAAAGGTAAGCATAGAATACACTAAAGCTAACGGGGAAACAGGCACGCTATACTGGCTTGGTGACGGAAATACACTATTTGATGAACTTGCTGAACTTCAGACCGAGGGCTATGAGTGGCGTTTTGACAACGCGAACGGAGAAATAGTTGATGAAAATTCTTTTGAAAGCAAATATAACAGCGATGAGACCGATGCCACCTCTCCTCAGACTGCGGCAAGGTTTAAGGTGGTTGAAACTGCTTTGTAACTTCCCTGCCCTGATAGCTTAATAATTTCAGCCGTTGGCGTGCTGCCTGCGGCTGATTTTTTGCGCACTTTCAAGGCGGTGATGCCCTAATTTAAAAAAGTTTGTAAATAAATGACGGATTTTGCTCTTTCGGGGATTGACAAAGCGGACGAAATATTTTACAATATATATAGTATGTCTTAACGATATTTTATCACTTTAACAAGGAGAAAAGTTAAATGAATTATAAAAAATTACTTTGTCTGATACTTGCACCGTTATGCCTTTCCGGCTGCTCTTCAAAAAAAGCCGAGACGAGCTCGTCTTCAAGGGCAGAGGGTGAAAAAATTGTTGTCAGCATGATGTTTACGAGCCTTTTGCCGAATTTTGAGAGCTTGGTGGAGACCACTTACCCCGAAATAGATCTACAAGTAGAGAAAAACGCTATAAGCACTATTGACGGTGAATCGGAGCGCCGCCTGAGAAACGGTCACGGCACGGATATTGTTACTTCTTCGCTGGCGACGGGTGACATACTGAATTACCTCGCAGACCTTAGCGCGGAAAGTTTTATTTCTTCTTATGAGTCGGGCATTATGCACAAGACTTCAAGGGACGGCAGAAATTTGTTTATACCGCTGCCTGCGCAGTATTACGGCTATATTTACAATGAAACGCTTGTAAAAGAAAACGGGCTGGAGATACCCACGACACAGGAAGAACTTGTAAAGATGCTTGAAAAGGCAAAAGCTGAGAACATCGGTGTTGACGAAAACGGTTTTGTTTTTACCGTTGACGGCACGCCGCTTACGACTGCGACTTTTGCATTTGCGACCAAAATCCCCGACTTTTTCGGGCTTTCAGAGGGCATAAAGTGGCTTGACGGTATCAAAAACGGCGGGGCAACATTTACCGGCACTCTGGAATCGTGCCTTGACCTGCCGCTTGAACTTATTGACAAGGGGTACTTAAATCCCACGCCGTTTACTTCCGTTTCAAACTGTGCGCCTGTGCTTCAGAAGATGAGCAGCGGTCAGATGCTTGTGGCGTTTGACAGCGTTACCATGCTTAACGACATACGCAAAGACAGCAGCTACGAATTTGATATGCTGCCGATGCTCAGCAGCGAGGGCAACCCTGCTTGGACTGTTTCAACGCCGACTGCTTATCTTGGCATAAACAAGGCGCTTACCGAAAAAGGCAGCGAGGAAAAGCTTGAAGCCTGCCGCAAAATACTTACGCTGCTTTCATCGCCCGAGGGACAGGACGCATTTATGCTTGACAACGGTGCGGGATATTCATATCTTACAGACTACACGCCGACTTCCGAAATAGTTCCCGACGGAATAAAGGATTGTATTAACGAGGGATACAACTACAACATATCTATTTCCAGCGATTTTATGAGATATTTTGGCACTCAATGCAACACTGTTCTGTGCGCACAAAAAGAAATAGCTGATGCGTTTGAAAAGATAGACAGCTACATGAGCAGCGGCGATGAACAGGACGTTACGCTTATTGGCACTATAGATCACGACATGATGGTTGAAAATTACAATGTTCGCACGCAGGAGACCGAGATAGGAAACCTTATCGCTGATGCGGTGAGAGAGATGACCGACACCGATATTGCGGTCGTGAACGGCGGTTCTATACGCGGCAGCTTATACAAGGGCGATGTTTACAGCTACGACCTTGATTACGTATGCCCGTATGACAACCATATTATAGTTCTGGAAGTTAACGCGGAAGTTATACGCAGTATGCTTGAAAACAGCCTTTCTATGATGATACAGGAAAGCAACATACCCGGCGGAAGATTTCTGAATGTTTCGGGGTTGAAATACTCATTCACGCCTGCGACAGAGAGCACACCTGCACAGCTTGTTGACGTAACGCTGGCTGACGGAAAGCCGCTTGACGAAAACGCGGTATACACTATTGCCGTTACAGACTACATGGCAGGCAAAAGCGGTTACGAGGACAACAACGGTGACGGTTTTACAATGCTGAACGTTTACAGCGACGGCACGCCGAAGCCCGAAAATGTAAAGCTTGTCCGCGAAACGGAATACACTTTACACAGCACGCTGGAGGAATACATGATAAAGCACAACGACGCGGCGATAACGTCAAAACTCGAAGGAAGGATCACATCGGTGAACTAAGATGAGTAAAAGTCATGGTAAAAAGGTCTCGCACTGGCGGTTTTTTATCGTAATGATAGCGGCGGTAGTGGCGGTATGCTTTCTGGTATACCGGCTTATAGTCGCGGCCGCCGATATAACGTCTGATTTTACTAAAAACATGAATACCATTTATCTGCGAGAGATGACGAATCTTACGCAGGCAAACTTCAAGTCGGGACTTTCCATGCGCTACAGCAGTCTGAAGTCTGTTGCTGAGAGCGTGACCGGCGAGGACACGGAAAGTTTAGATGCGCTGGAAAGGTTCATAGGCAGCGCTGAGCAAAACAACGACTTTGAGTTCATGGCATTTGTGGACGAGGACGGATTTTATTACAGCGAGGAGGGCAAGCGCCCTGCGGCATCGAAGCTGAGTTTTTTGGCGCAGCTTTTAGACGGCGAGGACGAACTTGTTTCTTACAACGAGACTTTTCTTGAAAACAACATGATAGTTTTAGGCACGCAGATAATGCCTATTGAATTTGACGGCACGAAAATCATTGCGATAATTGCGGGCTTTTCCGCGGATTCAATAGGTCAGCACCTGTTTTTGCGCAGTGAGGACGGACAGACGAATGCTAGCATTGTTACGAAAGACGGCAGTTTTGTAGTTTACAACACGTTTTTCTCGGAGCTGCCTAAGGGAAGCAACATTATCTCAAAATTCAGAGAATACGCGACGTTTGACAAGGGGTACTCTATAGAGCAGATCGAAAACGACATTGCTAGCGGAAAATCGGGTATGGCGATATTCAAGGCGGTAGACGTGCATATGTGTATGTACTATGCACCTATAGAGGGCACACAGTGGTATATGCTTATGGAAGTGCCGTATGAGATGGTAGACAAGATGACCGAAACCTTAAGCAGCCGCCTTAACCGCAACGCTATCACGATGATGGCGACTGTTATGTTTATGATACTGCTTATTTTGCTTATATACCTGATAAATCTTCGGGCGCACTCGCGGCAATTAGAGGCGGCACGTGAAGCAGCCGAGCAGGCAAGCTATGCAAAGAGCGAATTTTTGAGCCGCATGAGCCACGAGATACGCACGCCGATGAACGGCATAATAGGCATGACAGAGATAGCGCACCAGAACAAGAACGATCCCGAAAAGGTTGACGACTGCCTTAAAAAAGTCGCGATGTCATCAAAGCACCTTATGCTGCTGATAAACGATGTACTGGATATGTCGAAAATAGAAAGCGGCAAGATACAGCTTAAAAACGAGCTTTTCGACCTGCGGCTGTTTCTTGAGAATATCGAGAACATTTACAGTGTTCAGGCAGAGGAAAAGAGCATTGACTTTGAGATACAACTTACAGGAAATATAGACAAGTTTATCAGTGGAGATTCGCTCAGGCTCAATCAGATACTGACAAATCTTCTTTCAAATGCGTTTAAGTTCACGCCCGATGGCGGCAAGATAACTCTGGGTGTAAGCGAGGTAAGCCACGAGGGTGACACGGCGGTTCTGAGCTTCTCGGTAAAAGACACGGGCATGGGCATCAAGGAAGAAAACCTTGACAAGATATTTGAGGCGTTTGAGCAGGAAAACGCCGAGATAACGCACAAATTCGGCGGTACGGGTCTTGGACTTTCGATAGTTAAGAGGTTTACAGAGCTTATGGGCGGCAGTGTTTCGGTAAGCAGCGAATACGGCGTAGGCTCGGAATTTGTTATAGAGCTTCCATTCTCCGTTACCGAAAATTCACAGATGATAGACTGGAAAACCGACAAGTCTGCCGGCAGCAATACTTCTGACGAAAAGACCTATGACTTTAGCGGAAAGCACATACTTCTTGCGGAGGACAACGAGCTCAACCGCGAGATTGCCGTTGAACTGCTTGGAGCTGAAACGGGCGCGATCATCGAAGAAGCCGAGGACGGACAGGTGGCTGTTGATATGTTTGCAGCCAGCGAGATGTGGCACTATGACCTTATTCTTATGGATATACAGATGCCGCGGCTGGACGGATTTGAGGCTACAAGGCGTATTCGTGCTATGGAGCGCCCTGATGCGGCGAAAGTGCCGATCTTTGCTATGACTGCCAACGCATTTGCAGAGGACGAAGAAAAGAGCAGACAGGCAGGCATGAACGCACATCTTTCAAAGCCGCTGGAAACTTCGGCGGTGCTTGCGGCGATGAATGAGATTTTTAACCGCAGCTGATATTTTTCTCAACAAAAATCAGTGTTTGTGTTGTTCAGAATACTTTCTGAATGTGGTACAATATAATCACAAAAGGAGGTATCAGACATGAACACTGATAAAATTTATGCTCAGGCTATTGTGAACGAATATTCAAAGAAAAGCACTACGAAGGTAGTACAGCTGAAAAAACTTGACAGGGCGGCAAAAATGCCTGCGCAGATATTTGCCTACACATTCGGCATAATTTGCGCACTGATTGCAGGAGTGGGAATGTGCCTTTGCATGGGCGTTTTAGGCTCGGGCACGGCTGTATTTATGGCGCTTGGTATAGCTGTTGGCATTGTGGGCTTTGTTGGCGCTTCGGTAAATTATCCGCTCTACAAGCGCATTTTGCAGTCGGGCAAAGACAAATACGCAGGTGACATAATACGCCTTGCGAGCGAGATAGCAGGCGAAGAATAATTCACAAAGGTGTGACTGACGTTGAACAAGTCAAACAGCAAATATTTCAGCACTGCCGCCAAAATGGACGAGGCGCTTATTGAATGTCTTGAAAAGAAAGACCTTGAATACATTACAGTAAAAGAGATATGCGAAAAGGCAGGCGTCAACCGCTCGACGTTTTATCTGCACTACGAGACAATTGCAGATCTTCTCAGCGAATGCACCGAGTACACCAACAAAAAATGCTTTGACAAATACACTGCTGAGCTTGCCGACGTAAAAAAGCGGCTGGCATCTGAAAACACAGAGGATCTTATTTTTATTTCGCCGCAGTATCTGAAGCCGTTTTTAGAATTTGTTCGCGAAAACAAGCGACTTTTCAAGGTCATCTTGCTAAACCCCGTTACGTTCAACACAAGCAGCACTTTTATGAGGCTTTTTGACGAGGTATTCTCGCCTGCTATGGACAAATTCAGCATTGACAAAAGCGTGAAGCCATATGTTATACATTTTTACCTTGGCGGACTTATTGCAGTTGTGAAAGAATGGATACAAAGCGGCTGCGAGACACCTGTTGACGAGATAACACGCATTTGTATGGGCTGCATAATGCCAAACGAAACATTTTTAAAGTAGACAAAACCTCCTTGCATATTGCAGGGAGGCTTTGCTGTATTGACATTCAAAAAATAATTGTGTATAATTAAATTAAAGTACATTTACATACAGAGGCGTTTAGCATGATGTTATTTTTAAAACAGCACAAAGTAATTACAGTGCTGCTGTGCATACTGATATTTATAATTTTGCTGATAATATTTGCGCTTATTTTTATGAGAGCATTCCCCTCTTTCGGCGGCAGACCTACAAAAGCCGATCGCGAGAATTACTTAAAACGCGCGGAGGGTTACTATGACGGCGAGCATTTTATTTACCCGTCGCAGTGGGTGATAGACGGCGTATCGGCGGACAACAGGGTATCTAAAAAAGAAACCGTACCAAAAGAAAACCTGCCGACAGAAACGCCCGATCTTACAAAAGCGCAGCCCAGAGATGTTGCAGTAACTTGGCTGGGGCATTCCAGCTTACTCATACAAATGGGCGGCAAAAACATACTGGTTGACCCTGTTTTCAGCGAGAGGTCATCGCCTGTGCAGTGGGTAGGGCCGAAGCGGTACACGCAGCCGCCGATAAGCATTGATGATCTGCCGCAGATAGATGCGGTGCTGATAACGCACGACCATTACGACCACCTTGACATGGCTACGATAAAGCAGCTGGAAAGCAAGACCGCGCATTACATAGTGCCGCTGGGCATTGAAAAGCACATAAAACGCTGGATAGACGATGACGACAAGGTGACGGAGCTTGCGTGGTGGGAAAGTTTTGACCTTGGCGGTTTGCAGGTTTTCTGCACGCCGTCGAATCACAAGTCAGGCAGGGCGCTTGACAACCAGCAGACTACTCTGTTCTGCTCGTGGGTGCTGAAAGATGAGTATCATCAGATCTACGACAGCGGTGACACAGGATACGGCGGACATTTTGAGGAGATACACAAGCGGTTCGGCGATTTTGACCTGTTTTTGCCCGACTGCGGACAGTACAACATCAACTGGCACTACTGGCATATGCTGCCCGAGGAGAGCGAGTTGGCGGCTGAAACGCTGGGCGCGGAAGTTGTGATGCCGATACACTGGGGCGCGTTTGTGCTATCTGACCACGGTTGGGACGACCCACCGCAGCGTTTGACGGCGGCGTGTGAGGCAAACGGTATTGAAATTGTTACGCCGAAAATAGGTGAAACTATGCTTCTGAGCGAACAGGAAAATTACCACGACCGCTGGTGGGAAAACTGCGAATAACACACAAAAACGTGAGAGTTTAAACTCCCACGTTTTTTGATTACTTCAAAATGCCGTACTGCGAATCGTCAACGGGTTCGAGCCACTCGTTTGAGGTATTCTCGCCCGGCACTTCAATTGCAAGGTGAGAGAACCAGCTGTCGGGCGCGGCGCCGTGCCAATGCTTTACACCGGCAGGAATGTTGATACAGTCGCCGACATTCATTTCGACCGCTTCCCTGCCCCACTCCTGATAGTATCCTCTGCCGCCAATGCAGATGAGTATCTGTCCGCCGCCTTTATCGGCGTGGTGTATATGCCAGTTGTTTCGGCATTTGGGCTCGAAAGTCACGTTGAAAATGCCGACCTGCTCTTTTGAAATGGGTGCTAAATAGCTTTGACCGATAAAAAACTTTGCAAAGCCGTCGTTCGGCGCGCCTATCGGGAAAAGGATAGTGTTCTGATACTTGTCCTTTTCGGTAAGTTCGTCATCTTTCCAGACGTCTTTTGCCATGCGGAACACCGCCCAAGCTTTCGGCCAGCCTACATAGAAGCCGACATGGGTAACTATCGCGGCTATTTCGGCGCGCGTAACGCCGTGCGCTTTTGCGTTTTCAAGATGATACACAAGCGACGTATCCGTAATGCCCGAGCTCATCAGTGCGACCACCGTTATGATACATCTTGTTTTCAGGTCGATGTCCTGATTGTTCCAGTTTTCACCGAAAAGCACATCGTCATTGAAATGTGCAAAATCGGGCGCAAAGCTGCCCAGCTGATCTCTGCCGGCCGTTTGTGTGATTTTTTCCATGGTATATCCTCCTTATTTTAAGTATTTAATGACTTGACAAATAGCTGATCGGTTGTACCGTATATCGTTTCGTAATCTCCGAGCTTTATAAAACCGTATTTTTCATATAATCCAATTTCACCGCTCATAATATATATTTTTTGATACCCTATTTCGCGCGCGTAAGAAGCCGCGCTGTCTATCAATAATTGCGAAATTCTTTTGCCGCGATGTTGCTCATCAACAAAAACAAAACCTATAAACGGCGTGAAATCATATTGCGGCGAAAGCTCATCTTTCTCTACAAAAGTACAATAGCCCACCACTTTTTCATTTTCAACGACGCAAAACACTTTTTCCCATTCTTTGAATTCATTGTTTGCCATTTTTTGAGACAGATATGGTCCTGCTCGCCATGAGCAGTTTGCTGCAAAAGTAATAGTTTCTTCCCAATATTTATGTCCAAATGACATAGCGTATATTTCCGTTATACATTCCTCCTCATATCGCAGTGAAGCGATTTACACTACATTTCCTGCTTTTTGTTTGCCGTTCTGTGCCATAACGCCGACCAGAGCGTGCGGCACATAAAGCTCTTCAAGATAATCAATTTCTTCTTGCGAAAGAACCAGATCAACCGCTTTTACCGCACCGTCAATGTGTGAAAACTTTGTTGCGCCTACCACGGGTGCAGTGACTTTTGTAAGCAGCCATGCAAGAGAAATTTCCGTCATTGAAACGCCACGTTTATCAGCAAGCTCTTCAACACGGCGAATTATTTTCCCGTCTGCTTCGGCTGTTGCATCGTATTTGAATTTCGCGTAGGAATCCTCTGCAAGGCGTTTTGAAGTTTCGCCACGATGTTTTGAAAGTCTGCCTCCTGCAAGCGCGCTGTATGGGGTCATGGCGATATTCTGATCTTTACAGAAAGGCGACATCTCGCGCTCCTCCTCACGGAAGATGAGATTATAATGCCCTTGCACCGACACAAATTCGGTCAGGTTATTCTCTCGGGCATAAAAATTCGCCTTTGCCAGCTGCCATGCAAAGCAGTTAGAAATGCCGATATAACGCGCTTTTCCTGCTTTCACGGCACTGTGCAGACCCTCCATTATCTCCTCCATGGGTGTGTGATAGTCCCACATATGATATATATACAGATCTACATAGTCCATGCCGAGGTTTTTCAGGCTTTGGTCGAGTAAATTTGCAATATGCTGCTGACCGCTTACATTTTCGTCTATCTCCTGCTGCGTGCGCGGAGTGAACTTGGTGGCTATCACATAGTCGTTGCGCTTTGCAAAATCTCGCAGTGCCTTGCCCACAAACTGCTCGCTCGTGCCGTTTTGATAGGCTATCGCAGTATCATAAAAGTTAATGCCGAGTTCTAGTCCGTGCTTTATTATCTCGCGCGTCTGCTCCTCGTTCAAAGTCCAGCTGTGCTGACCCGTGACAGCGTTGCCAAAGCCCATACAGCCCATACAGATACGCGAAACTTTAAGCTGCGAATTTCCCAGAGTTACATATTTCACGTTGTTCGCCTCCTGATATTTAATATCTACACTTATATTATAACATAAAAGCGAAAGCGTTATGTTATAATTGTCCGATACGTCGGGAGCAGACTCTTTAGTCTGCGTATCGACGAGGACATAAGATTATAATATAATCATCTATGATTATATTATAACATAAAATTTTTAATATATCAAATACTTTATTTTAATAAATATATATGCCTTGAAAGCATTTTGCACGTATTGATTTTTCCGTAAAAGTATGTTAAAATATGCACGAAAGGCAGTGATAGTGATGATAATAAACACCGGTATGCGCACGGACATTCCCGCGTTTTACTCGCAGTGGTTTATGAACAGGATACGTGCAGGCTTTGTGCTGGTGCGCAACCCTTACGACCCCACTCAGGTAACGCGCTATGAGCTTTCGCCCGACGTGGTTGACTGCATTGCCTTTTGCACCAAAAACCCCGAGCCTATGCTGAAGTACCTTGACGAACTGAAAAAATTTCATCAATACTGGTTCGTGACGATAACGCCTTACGGAAAAGACGTTGAGCCGAACGTTCCGCCGAAAGAAAAGGTAATGCAGGACTTTATTGCGCTCTCCGAGGCGGTGGGAATTGACTGCGCCAGTTGGCGGTATGACCCGATATTTATTGACAATACATACACCATGGAGCGGCATATTGCTATCTTTGAGCAGATGTGCAAAACGCTTTCGGGAGCGACAAAAGTTTGCGTGATAAGCTTTATTGACCTTTACGAAAAGGTGAAGAGAAATTTTCCGCAGGCAAGAGAGGTTTCTCAAAGCGAGCGCATTAAAATAGGTAAGAAATTCGCTGAAATAGGCAGGCGGTACGGCATTACTATAAAGGCATGTGCAGAGGGTACAGAGCTTGCGCCATACGGTGTGGACTGCTGCGGCTGCATGACGAAGGAGACTTTTGAAGCCGCGATAGGCAGCCGGATTATCGTGCCTAAGCGCAAGCCGCAGAGGGAGCAGTGCTCTTGTATACTCGGCACTGATATAGGCGCATACGACACCTGCGGACACCTTTGCAGATACTGTTACGCGAATTACGACCACGAAAATGTGCGGCGGAATATGCTCAGGCACGATCCGTATTCGCCGCTGCTGGTGGGGCATTTGAAAGACGGCGAAATTATACATCAGGCAAAACAGCAAAGCTGGCTTGACAGGCAGCTGACGATGTACGGTTTCTAATACGTTTCCATTTGACCGCACAGCATATTATAAAAGCCGAAGCGCTGATAAAACGGTTTAAGACTTTCGTCATACACGACCGAGATCATATAGATGTGCTTTTCTTTCAGATATTCTATCATTTTATTCATAAGTACGGTGCCTATTCCCTTGCCTTGGTGCTCTGGACTGACCATAAGGTCTTGTATATAGGCATCTGTTACGCCGTTCGATACGCTGTCGATATACGCGATAAGTTTTTCATCTTCATAAACTGCAATGTGGTAATACGACAAAATCAACGGGCTGTTATACTCGCTTTCCATTCTGCTCCAGCCGACAGATGCGCGAAGATCTGCCAGTGCTTTTGCAGGCACTTTTTCATTGAATTTGTAGACCATTATTTTTTCTCCTTGTGTGTTTTCTACAAAATATATTATATCATAAAAGCGTAAGCGTTATGATATAATTGTCCGATACGTCGGGAGCAGACACATTGGTCTGCGTATCGACGAGGACATAAAATTATAATGAGATCATTTATGATTTCATTATATCATAATTTCTGCGAAATAGCAAATACAAAAAAGCATCGTAAAAGCGATGCTTTTATAATTATTATCTGTATAATAAATTTCGCTGTATCACTTAATAATTTTGAAGCAGACGGTTTTGGCGTTTATCAGAGGGCTGTTGTATGCAAAATACACCGTGCCCGAAACGGGTGTGCGCACCTCGCTGACAAGCTCGCCGTCAAACGGGTCGTATATCCTGCCGAGGACTTCGCCGCGCTCTACGGTCTTGCCTATCTGCGCTTGCCTGAAAAACATTCCTGCCGACTCGGACTGTATCTGCTCGGTGTTGCCCTCATTGAGGATAAGCGTTACATACCCCGGCGGCGTTTTTGCAGAAACTATTCCGCGCGTATCCATAAACCGAAGTATTGCGTTCACGGCTTCATCGGCGGCTTTTACGTCAATTTCATCTGTCGCGTTGGCGTACACAGAGAAAGCCTTTGTTTCCCACACCTGCCAGTTGTAGTTGAGCGTTGTAGTGTCATACGGGCGCGGCTTGCGTATTATGCCGAACTGAAGCCCGAAGTCTTTCATGATATTTGCATCAGTAAAGCCTGTGTCCATAAGTTTTACATGGGGCAGAAAAATTCCCGGCTGATAAAAGCTTGCAAGCTGTATGCCGTACTCGTAACCCTGAAGCTGGCTGAACACGCCGTCCGCGATGCGCTGGGTGGTCTCGCCCAGATTGTAGCCGGGGAACATTCTGTTTATGTCGGTGTTATCCATCGCCCAGAAGCGCTTGCCGATGTTCATCGAATAATAGTTTATGCAGGGTATCACCATTATTTCGCAGTCCTCGGCTATCTTACCCTCGCTTTCAAGCTTTTTAAGAGCCTGCACCATTCGCGAACAGACATACATCTGCTGAACTTCATTGCCGCGCATTGCGCCGACTATCGCCAAAGCCTTTCTGCCGCTGCCAAAACGGTAGCCTATAACTTCAAGCTGTTCACGGTAGGGCGAACGAAGTGAAAAAAGCGTTTTCTTCTTCATGTTATTCGCCCTCCTTTTTCGGCTGCAATATTCTCGCAAGCAGCGAACCGCCGTAAACCACGGGGTATTCGCGCAGAGTAAATATCATGCCGTCGCACACAGCCTGAACTTTTTCTACCACTTGCGAAGTGAGAGGGTCTAGCACATCACCTATATGGTCGCCGCGCTTTACGTTATCGCCAAAATCGGCACAGGGAACAAAAATTCCTGCCTCGTCGCTGTTTACAAAGCCTACCTCTCTGCCTATAGAAAGCACGGGTTCTCGCACTGCAGCGGTCTCGCCTTTCCACATTCCAAGCTCTTTCATAAGGTTTAGTATGCCGTCAAAAAGCTGGCGGCAGTATTCTTTTGTAATACGCATACCAACGCCCATTTCAACAACGAGCGTTTTTGTGCCTCTGCTGTTCAAGGTATGCGCGAGGGTAGATTCAAGCACGGTCGCAGACTCATGCACCCACACGAAGTCAACGTTGAGCATTTTTGCATACGGCATAAGCGTTTCGGCAGTGGGCACGCTCACGCGTATCTGCGGTATTTCTTTAAGAAAAATATTGCTAGAATGAACGTCAACGCAAACGTCTGAGCCTGCTATATCATCTATAATAGAAGAACATATCACCTCAACGGTAGTGCCGTCTTTCGTGCCCGGAAACACCCTGTTCATGTCAAGGTCAAACATAGGTATACCGCGCGTAATAGAATCAATTCCCATAGGGTTCAGCGCAGGGTAAATATCTAGAATACCGTCAAACTGCTCTATATGCTCGTCAATAAAACTGCCCACCATGTAAGCGAGATACTGCCCCTCCAGCTCATCGCCGTGAGTGCCCGTTACCAAACTAAGGCGCGTTTTGCTGTGCCCGTTTTGTATGCGTCTTTTTTGTATCATCAGATGTTCATGCACCGCAAGAGGTATGCTTGCAATTGTTCTGACCATCGGTATCATTCCTTTCATATCTTATGAGAGTATGCTGCGGACAAGCTGCAGCTGCTTTGTATAGCTGCCGAACATAACGCCTCTGTCAATAGCACAGTCACGGAAATCACGTCCCTGCGAGATGACAATATAGTCGTCGTTCACAAGGCAGTTGTTTGCAGGGTCAATGCCCTCCCAGTGGTCACCTGTCCAGAATTCTACCCACGAATGTGTTTCGCCGTCGCAGAAAGCAAGCCCTGCTATATACCTGGCCGCGATCCCGTCCATACGCAAAAGAGAGATAAGAATATGCGAAAAATCCTGGCATACTCCCCTTTTCAGCAAAAACGCCTGCGCCGCTGTTGTGTCTGTACCTGTATGACCTTTTTCATACACAACGGTATTTGCCAGCGCCGCGCAAAGATACTCTGCCCTGTCGGCTACAGTGCCCGTGCATTCGCGTTTTATTTCTGTGTAGAACTCTTTCAGAGCATCATCGGGCTTTGTATACTGCGACTGATACAGATAGCACGGCATATAGTCTGTGCGGTGTTTTGTGTGATCGACCTGCGCCGCACCCTTTATCTCAAAATCAAGAAAACGGTGGTCGCCTTTAAGATAGCCTGACGTGACGTTGTTGCCGAAAGCATCGACCGTTTGCTGCGTTGAAACATACGGCGTGATGTTCAGGCTGCACGACAATAGCCGCTGCGTTTCGGTCTCGGGCGGTATAACGCGCAGAGCAAAGCTGTGGTTGTGAACATAGTCGTCAAAAGTAAGTTTTGCACAATAGTAAAAATTCACCTGTTTCATACTGCCGCCTCCGATGTTTCAAACAAGCAGCACAATGCCTGTGTGGCTTTCACGCCGCCTTTTTCATAGTCGCTCTCGCTGCCAAGTATCTCTACAAGCTCCGAGAGATATTTTGTACTGTAGCGGTATGGTGTACCCTTCGGCACGCGGTTGAGGTTTTTGCAAAGCCTTACAAACTCTTTTTCTACCGCATCAAACGGGTATTTCAGCCTTATGTACATATCAAGCCGCTCAATAGTCTTGCCGATATAGATTATGTTTCTTATCTCATCATCATAGATATGCTCGTTTATGCAGCCCCAAAAACTGTACAGTATATCTTCAAGCGGCAAAAGCGACATACGCACATTGCTGCTCTGCTCTGCCCTTTTCAGAGTATCTTTCGCCATTTGCAGAAACGACAGCGAATCGGTCGATATCTCCTCGCGCAGGACTATGCCGTTGTCGTAAGCGCGCTCTAAACTGAACGCCGCAGAGTTGGGGTTTGAATCATCAAACAGAAAACTGCGTATAAATTCCTTGCTGTCAGAATAAGTATCTTCAAGCGCGAAACAAGCCAGATAATCCTGATATCCGCTCTTTTCTTCAAGCATACTGTCATACACCCTGCCAAGCGCTTTAAGCGTTGTGAAAAATCTTTCTGTATAGCGTCCCAGCCAGTAAAGGCGGTCGCTGTGTTCTAACGAGATAGTACCCATGTGTCTTTAAAGCCTCCTCCTTGTGATGAGTTTACTACGAACGAATCGGGGTTTCGCGAAAACCGCGTAAGACCCGAAGCCCACACTTTTGTTTTTTCGCCCGAAAGCACGAATGCTCTCAGATCAGCCTTGCGCATAACGGTATCTTCTCCCTCAACTATCGGCAGATCAAGAAAATCAATAACTTCCTGCGCTATAAAACGCCGCGGCTCTGCTATTATAGTTTTGCGAAATTCCTCCAGTTTCTCTTTGCTAAGGTCACTGCCGAACACAACACCATAGCCGCCTGCCTCGGCAACATCTTTTATAACCAGCGTTTCAAGATGCTCCATGACATACTTCATATCGTCTTCATAAAACGGCAGATATGTCGGGGCGTTTTTAAGTATAGGCTCTTCGCCGAGATAGTATTTTATCATCTTCGGCACGAAATAATATATGCCCTTATCATCAGCAACGCCGTTACCGGGCGCGTTCACAATGCCTACATTGCCGCTGCGGTAAGCCTCCATAAGATTCGGTATACCGATAAGCGAATGCGGCAAAAATGTCAGCGGATCTAAGTATTCGTCCGAGATACGGCGGTAAAGAACGCCTATTCTTGTTTTGCCACCCGAATATGTTCGGTGGTACAAAATGTTGTCCTCAACAAAAAGCTCGTCGTTCTGCACCAGCACTGAACCCGTCAGCTCTGCAAGATAAGAATGTTCAAAATACGCCGCATTGTAACGCCCGGGCGTAAGTATAGCCCTTATGCCGCCGCAGTTTGCGTTTTCCATCGTCTCTTTCAAAAGCTCGGCATAACCGCGGTTGTCAACTATGTTGTTTTCTTCAAAAGCGTTTGGCGCTGCGATCCGCGTAAGTTCCCTTGCGATAAGCGGATAAGATGCGCCCGAGGGTATGCGCAGGTTATCTTCAAGAATGTACCATTCTCCGTCTTTTGCCTGAACGAGGTCAATACCGGAAATGTGGCTGTATATGCGATTTTTCGGCGTTATGCCCTCGCACTGCGCAAGGTAGCCTTTTGAGATGTAGATGAAATCTTCGGGCACAATGCCGTCGCGCACGATCTTCTTTTCGTGGTAGATGTCGTAAAGAAATTCATTCAGGGCGTTCACGCGCTGCACAAGACCTTTTTCTATGCTGCAAAAATCCTCTGCCGTTATCACTCGCGGAATGGGGTCAAACGGAAAAAACTGCTCATTAAAGACGCCATTTTTGTATATGCCGAACTTCACCCCATATCTCCGCAGAAGCTCGTTTATCTCAGCGGCATTGCCCACTGCCTGCATAAATTGCCCCTGTTTTAGCTGTACCATTTTACTCACTCCTGTCAGAAATTTTGCAAAATAAAAAGCGCCGCCCCCATTAAGGGAGAAGCGCCTTTGCTTTCTTCATAATTTTATTGTACCACTAAATTTTTTGTTTGTCAATACTCTTTGGAAAAATTTCTGAAGATAAGCCGCCATTCTCGAAAACGCCTTATCTTCCGTATGCCTCTCTTATATCAGCACAACTTCAATAAGATAATTTATTTTTCACCTTAATTGTTATAAAACTACTCACCGACAGGAATTTTTTCAACAAGCTCTCCCGAGCCCTCATCAAATAACCAAATATACTCTCCGCATACCGTGAAAACATAGCTTCCGCCGCTTTTGAGCTTATCCATCGTTTTCTCTTTTACTTTTTTGAAGTCAACGATCGAATAAGTAATGCAGCTGTTTTTATAGTGTGTAATTATATTGTCCTCGTCCGCATAGATGATTTTCTCACCTTTTTGGGTCTTAAAATTCTTAGCCTCTTTAGTTTTCATATCATACACAGTCAGAACGTCATATTGATGTGTGTTCAGATCAGAAGAATACGACTCGTCCCCTCTCCCCGATCGCACACCAAGTATTAACAACAAATCACCGCATAGCATGATATTCCTTGCAGGCTCTTTACTTTGCGGCATATCAAAGCGTTCTGTTTTGCCGCCGCCTGTTATTTCAATTGTTTCGCCGTCAGCGTTATCATCACGCCTTATCTGATAAACACAATTTTCATACACAAATAAAGGCGCTGACCCAAACATGAACGAACCGTTTTTACAAATCGCCAAAATATTATTTTCACTGCCGAGAATAGTCTGGCAGTTATCGCTTTCAGTATAGGTATATTCGGAAGATCGCGCCGCATCAGATTTCTGCTTGATTGTCAGGTTGGGTACATTATATTGCAAAACGGCTGTACTCATATCTTCATATACGCTTTTTACATATAAGCTGCCGTTTGTTATGAAAATGTTTTCTATCTTCCCCTCGGCCTGCTTTTGGCTTATGAAATGGTATAACGTATCATATAAATAAACAGCCTGCCCGTCAGACAGTGCAAATAAGCCGCCGCCATATTGAGCAAGTATCACGCCGCCCCTATCTATAACTTTATCTTCAAACGATGAGTGCTCCTCCGAAAACAGGTATAGACCGTCATCTTTTACTTGATAATAACTGCCGTTTTCGTCTTGAAGCACTATAGTATTTTTAGTGTAAGCCGCATAACTGTTTTCGTTTATTTCATTTACAGTAACCGATACATTAAGATCTTCGGAATTTTTTTGCCTGATAATAAAACAAACACAGCCCACTGCTACAGTTCCCATCACCGCCGCCAGCAGTATTGAAATTATACGCTTTTTCATTTAACTTTCCTCCGAAGTTTCCTCTTCCAAAACACCCATTCCGATTGCCGCACGCTTTTCGTCAGGGTTAGCCAAATAGAAATCTCCTAATTTGAAAGTATCGCCGTCGGCACATTCTATATCAATTTCAGATATACCAACGTATTGTGCATTATCTGAATTTACGATATATGCATAATATCTGATCTTATAACTTTTTCCGGCAGATGTTTCAATGTCCCAGATATAAGGCGAAACATGAAGCTGCATTGTTTTGCCGCGTTCGGTTTTCTCATCACTTCCTATGGCTGTAATGTCATATGAAGTAACTTCACCTTCAAAAAACTCGACAGCCTTTGAAAGTTCTTCATCAAAGTCATCGCTTTCCGAAACGATAGTACAGAACATATTTTTTATACTCTCTGTGTCGTCTTTGCTCAAATAGCCAAACAATTCTTCTACCGTCTTATTTACTTCTTTCTTTACATTTACTCTGATCGCGCCGCAGCCTACCAAAAGCAAAGTCAATGATGCAGCAAGCACCAATATTTTTATTTTTCTCATATAATGTCACCATACCAACAGTTCCATGCCATAAGCATATATAACCTCTTTCGATCCATCTGTTATATTTTGAATTACAAAAAAGTGTGCTATGTTTTTCGCAAGTTTGGAAATCATTTCTGAATTACCTCCTGCAAAAATTATAGCACACATCGGAAATATTTTCAATAGGCTTTACACAAAAGTGCCGCAAAGTGTACCGAAATGTCGCTTTCCTGTACTGAAAGCGCATTTTGTTAAGCTAATCAACAATTAGGGATCATTACATTAAGTTCAAATACTCCGTCCTCATGATCGAATTTTACCAATCCCCCAAGTCTGTCGACCGATGACCTTATACTGCTTATTCCTACGCCGTGAAGTCCGCTGTCTTTTTTACTTGATAACAACGATGAAGTATCTACTTTCTCCGAAGTGTTAGTAATTACTATAAACAGCTTCTCTCTATCCTCTGTTATACTTATCATAATATGTTTTTTAGGATCAGATACCCTTTGGCAGCCCTCTATTGCATTGTCAAGACCGTTTCCTATTATACGGCAAAGTTCTAATTCGTCGGCTTTGATACCGGTTATGATATTGACTTTGCAAATAAACTCTATGCCGTATGACCGGGCGAGAGAACCTTTGATATTTACTATAGAATCGACAGCATTATTGCCTGTATAGCAAAGTCTGTTCGCATACTTTACAAATGAATCCAGCTTGACGATATACTCTTTAGCAGAGGCAATATCATTGTTTTCCAACATATCGCTCAAAACTAAAAATTGATTTTCTATATCGTGTTTAAACTCTCTTACCTGGTTATATGTCAGAGTCAGCAGTTTGTAATTTTCCTGCTCTTGCTGTTTCATGGTTTCCAGATAATTTATTTTTATCTTATCTTCATAGCTTTCAAAAAAATTGAACATAGCAATATTTATAAATATTATACCGGAAAGAGAAACGCCTAAAGAAACGTAACTGTAGTTGCTGCTGCCGACAAATCCGTCAAGTATTGTCTGCAAAAGAAAAATACTTATGATAGGAATAGCTATTATCAGTATCCAATACTTTATCGGCAATTCACGAAGTCTTTTATTTATAATGCGGTGCAGCAGACCTATAAGCCACAGATAGATTATATTAGTGCCCACCATTCCAAGATAACGACCTAAACCGGGCTCTAAGAAGTCTTGCGGCGCACCCATATTCGCAATACAAAGTATTCCTATAACAATAGGTTCTGAAACCGATATTATCAACAAAAACAAGACATTCCAGAATACTTTATGGCTGACGGTATCATCAAAACAGATAACGGATATCAGGCAGACTATAATAATAGTTGATAAAAGGTTGACTAAAACATTATCGGTCAACAAAATTATAGCCGACAGACTTGCCACAGAAATAAGATATACAACTGTAGTAACTATTTTGCCGACTTTTCGTTTGCTAAGCAGAGAAAAGAACAGGAACACCAGCAGCAGTTCTATAGATACGTTGACTATCTCGATGATGTTTTCAATTAGTATGTCCATGTCGGCTATCTCCCTGCTGCATAATTAAGATATTTAGAAACTACGTCATCTTTATACGTTTTTCCTATAGGGATCTTTTTGCCGTTCGTCAAGACAACATCATACTTTGTTATGTTTTGTATATGTTCGAGATTTACAAGTATCCCACGGTTTATAACGGCAAAATTATATTTTAACAGTTCTCCGCACACAGCCGAAAAATCGCCGCTATACTCTAATTCTCCGTTTATTGTGAAAAGCGATACCTTTCTTCTGTGACCCTCAAAATAAAGAATATCAGTCAGTCTGAACTTGAATGACAGGTTTTTATTGCTGAAAGTAAAAGTTCTGAATCTCTGTTGACACTCATCAATAATAGAGTTCAGCTGCTTGTTGTACATATAGTCCGGCTGGCTTTTCAGAATGTATCGGAAAGCGCCTACATCATAGCCCTGAACAGCAAATTCTGCATAATTCGTCAGAAAAGAAATAATGACAGAATCATCTATATGTCTGATCCTTTCCGCAGTCTGCAACCCATTCAGATCGGGCATTTCAACATCAAGTATAATAACCTCATACATTCCCTTGACGTAGCTGCTCAATAGTTCTCTTCCGCTTGTAAATTCATGTATTACACAATCGGGTATCTTTATTTCTCTTAATCTGTTATGAAGTTGTTTCAAGAAAACAGGTTCATCATCAACGATAGCAATATTCATAATAATCACCTCATATTTAAACAATTTAATGCGTTAAATTATATTGTACCATAATTGCCGCCGGATTGCAAGATGATTTAAATTATCACGAGAATTTATGACAGACAACAGTCACGCGCATTGTATCATTACGGATTTGCGCAAAAATGTCACCGTTCATTTCGTTCATCAAGCGGCGGCAGATATAAAGCCCTAATCCGTTGCCGCCTTGGTTCCCTACATTAGAGCCTCTCCAAAAACTATCAAAAATATGAGAAAGTTCAGTGCTTGGCAGTGTACAGCCGCTGTTGGATACGGTTATCAGAATGCAGTCCTCTTCCTCGGAAATATCTATGCGTATCGTTTTTCCATCGCCGTATTTTATAGCATTTTCCATGATATTTTGCAGGACTTCTTCTATACGTTCGGGATCGCAAAAAAGCAGACAATTCGTGTAATTTTCTATAACAAGATCTGTACCGAGCGATCGCAGCTTTTCGGAATAATACGCTTTTATCCTGTCAAGCACGGAAGAAAGATAGACCTCTTCAGGCTCCGTATGAAACACCATAAAATCGCTGTTTAATTTGCTCGTCAATTCTCTGACATAACGTTCTATTTCGTCTGCTTTGATACTTATGTTTTCCGCAGAAGCGCGTTGTTTTTCCTCATCTGAATACAAATTGTCGGCGATCGCTTTTGCATATAATTTTATTGCCGCAAGCGGTGTTTTGATGTCGTGCGAAATGGACAGCATGGCGGTTTTCTCACGTTTGGCACGCTCAAATTCCTGCTGCCGCGAACGTTCCAGCTCCTCACGCAGCATATCAAGTCCCCAGATGAATTTCCCGAAATAACGGCTTTTTGTTTCTTTCAGCGGTAAGTTTAAATTGCCCTTGGCAAGCATATACGGAATTTCGCTTATTTTGTGAAAGGGTTTGATGATCGCCTGCCTGATATACAGTAAAATGCCGAACGTGGTCAAAAATATCAATACCAAAATAATATTCGCATGAAATAAAATGCCGCTGCTCTGAATATCTTCTTTGTATTCAATGCGGTACAACCTGCCGTTTACTTCACGAATAACATAAATATCTTCCGAATTAAAAAGTCTGTCATTTTGATCGTCGGATACGCCTGCTATCGTCTGATAATTGTCAAGAGCGACCTCGTTCCCGTTTTCAAGCTCCTGCACTACACGGTTGACTTCTACCTTGAAAAGCCCTGTATTATTTGTGTTGTTCATATGCAGAAAAATATTAGCCGCGCCCGTAATTACGGCAAAAGCAAGCACGAACAATGCAATTATCTTATCATAACTTTTCATCACGACCACCTATAACCTTTTCCCCAGACAGTAATTATCTTTTCGGGCTTCTGTGGGTCGTCCTCGATCTTCTCACGCAGATATTTTATGTGTACGGTCAAAGTTTGCATTTCCGACTCGCTGTCTATCCCCCACACACGATTGAACAGAAACTCCTTGCTGAGAGTCTGCCCCTTATTCTGCATAAGAATTTGCAGAAGTTCAAATTCCTTTGCTGAAAGATCTGTCTGTATGCCGTTTTTTGTAACCGTTCCGTCCGAAATATTAAGTATTATATTGCCGTCAGAGATCATGTCTCGAGCAAGTCTGCGCTTGAAAATACCCTTTATTTTTGCAAGCAGAATTTCAATGTCAAACGGCTTTTCAATATAATCATCAGCACCAAGCAAAATGCCGCTGAGCTTGTCGTCCCTGTCCGTTCTTGCGGTTATAATTATAATAGGAACATTGTCATTTCTGCGCAGTTTTTCACATACAGAAAAGCCGTCAATATCCGGTAAATTTATATCAAGCAGGACAAGCCTTGCCCCGTATTTTTCATACAAGGACAAAGCTTTTTCAGCGGTTTTTGCAATACTCACCGTGTAATTTTCTTTGCGCAGAAAATCGGCAAGCAGACTGCATATTTCTTCATTATCTTCAACAAGAAGAATATCGACCATTTTACCATCCCATTTCCATAAGCCAGTTATTCAAGCTGCGCTCTCTGTCACGCATACTTTTTTCACTGTCTGTATTATACTCCCCTTTTATGTTTCCGTCAACTATGAACAGCACTCTTGTGCATCTTGCAGCGACCTTGACGTCGTGGGTAACTATCATCATTGTTGTGCCGTTTGCATTGAGTTTTTCAAGCTCCTCCATAACTTCTTCCGAAGATGTTCGGTTGAGAGAACCCGTTGGTTCGTCCGCAAAAATTATCTTCGGATCGTTTATCATGCTTCGGCAGATACACGCACGCTGGAGTTGTCCGCCTGATACTTCATTTATATCATTGTCGGCAATTTCCGCAATGCCAAGCCGCTTCATAAGCTCACGCCCACGCTGTTCAATTGCTTTGTTGCTCTCTTTCTTTTTTGAGGACTTCACCGCAGGCAGAATTATATTGTCCAGCACGGAGAGATTTTTCATCATGTACATCTGCTGAAAAATAAACCCCATATCCTCAAGACGCATTTTTGCAAGCTCATTTTCTGGGCTGTCGGATAAATTTTTTCCTCTGAACAGTACCTCTCCTGCGGTCATTTTATCCATTCCCGAAACGGTGTAGAGCAGTGTGGATTTTCCCGAACCCGACGGCCCCATTATTCCTATCATTTCGCCCTCGTTTACGAAAAAACTCACGTTTCGCAGCACATTGTTCTGCCGTTTGTTGACGATATATGTTTTGCAAAGGTCTTTTACTTCAAGTACGGTATTCATAATATGTCCTCCCATTTATTCGATATTTGCCGTATCGGACGCTTTGATCGTCCTTGTGTAAATTGAAGTCAAAAACGTACTGATGATGACTGTCGCAGTTATGATAAGCGGATAAACAACAAACTGCTCGAGCGCGTTAAATTGATACTCGATACCTGCCGTTGCACCAAGTGAAGAGAAAACAGGATCGATAAGCAGCTTCAGCAGAGGCACGCAAAGTGCGGCGGCAATTATCTGCGCTAAAATGACAGCAATCAAAAATCTTCCCGTGTGCTGAGCCATAATTGCGCCGTTTTTAAACCCGATAGCTTTCATCAGAGCGATCTCGGCTTTTTCTTTTGAAATGAACGAACGCTCCATCAATATCGCGATAAGAATGATCACTATCAAAGATATCAGCAGTACAAGATCTCTCACGCTTTTCACTGTGTCGGAAACGCCCGTTACATTATTGATGTATTCTCGGGTACCGTAAATATTTTCATTGTGAAAAATATCTTTCAGCTTTTCTACTCTCGCCGCAATTGTTTTTTCGTCGGGGTCATCGTCAAAGTTTATTTGATAGCTCATAATGCCGATTATCAGGTGGTCGGGTATTTCCAACGTCTGATGCAGTCTTCCTATATATCCCATCGACAGGAAAGTCTGAAATGTTGCCGTCATAATAAAATCGCTTTCTTTTCCGTC
>CANPZC010000012.1 GCA_947589355.1 uncultured Clostridia bacterium | reverse complement strand
AACACAGAAGTTAAGCTCATCCTCGCCTACGATACTCTGCGGGCGACCGCTTGGGAAAATCGGTATCGCCGACATATGCACCATTAGCTCAGTTGGTAGAGCAACTGACTCTTAATCAGTGGGTCCACGGTTCGAGTCCGTGATGGTGCACCATTTTGGCCCGTTGGTCAAGAGGTTAAGACTCCAGCCTCTCACGCTGGCATCACCAGTTCGATTCTGGTACGGGTCACCACTTGACTGCACGAGACCATGTGCAGTCTTTTGTTTGGACCATTAGCTCAGTTGGTCAGAGCGTCCGGCTCATAACCGGCAGGTCCAGGGTTCGAGTCCCCGATGGTCCACCAGGAACGCCTTTAACTAGTGTTAAAGGCTCAGTTAATAGTGAATGGGAAGAAGCCTCAAAGAGGCTTCTTCTGCACTTTACGGCTGCCATGCAGTCGTAAAGTGTGGTGAATAGTTTATAGATAATAGTTGTCCGTAAGGAAGGCGTTTCTGTACTATTCGTTATTCACTATTCACTTTTCATTATTCACTAAATATTATGCCGACTATCTGTCGGCTGATTTTCGTTAATAGCATCATTAGCTGCGTACTGAAATAAATTTAAGACTACCACTGACAAGTTGCATATTTCCGCAGACATTCACATAAAAATTATTAGCTAATGTTTGTGAATGGAGAATGTGTATGAAAAACGTCGGAGATATGAGAGATATGAAAAAACTTTACAGAAAGCTCAGACAGTTTGCAGTCTTAACAGCCGTAGTGGCGCTTGTAGTCGTCGCGTTTTCACTGATATCGGGCGGCAATAAATCTGTCAGAAGTGATGCCGAAAGCAGCGCCGATGACCTGCCCGTAGTCATTCTTGACCCGGGTCACGGCGGTATGGACGGCGGCTGCGTTGCGGTGAACGGCGTGCCGGAAAAGGGCATAAACCTGACGATAGCCACCGAAGTCCGCGATATTCTGTCCTCGCTGGGATATCAGGTAGTTATGACGCGCGACAGGGATATTTCCATCCATGACAGCGGCGTTGAGGGCGTGGGCAACCAGAAAAAATCTGATATGGATAATCGGCTTGCTATCATAAATTCGTATGAAAAAGCCGTCGCGGTGTCTATTCATCAGAACCAGTTCACCGACCCAAAGTTTTGTGGCGCGCAGATGTTCTATTCAAATTCAGACCCTTTGAGCGCGCGATTCGCACAGATAATGCAGGAAAAATTCGTCACAAATATCCAGCCCGAAAACACACGCGAAACCAAGCAGGTAGGCGATGAGCTGTTCTTGCTCTATTATTCAAACTGCCCCATGATAATGTCCGAGTGCGGCTTTCTTTCAAATCCCGAGGAAAGCGAAAAGCTGCAAAACGAGCAGTATCAGAAGCAGGTCGCGTTTACAATTGCAATGGGTATTGTTGATTTTATAAATGAAAATTATCAGGCGTAAATATAAAGGAATGTAAAAGGCAGGCGGTCATTATGGCAAAGGTGAGAAGCGTTTATATTTGCAGAGAATGCGGCTACGAGAGCGCAAAGTGGAACGGCAAATGCCCCGAGTGCGGTCAGTGGAACACATTTGAAGAAAGCGAGGCAGCGCCCGTAAAAGCGGCTTCTTCAAAGAGCAGAAACACCGCAGTTTATTCAAGCGACAGTATTTTATCTTTAGACCGTATCGATAGCGACTACCACGAAACGCGTTATTCCACAGGTCTTACGGAGCTTGACAGAGTTTTGGGCGGAGGGCTTGTAAAGGGCAGTCTGGTTCTTTTGGGCGGTGAGCCCGGAATAGGCAAGTCCACACTGCTTTTGCAGATATGCAAGCACCTCGGTAAGAATAAGACCGTTCTGTATGTTTCGGGCGAGGAATCCGCGCGGCAGATAAAACTCCGTGCCGACCGCCTCGGCGTTAAAGATGTTTCTCTCGGTATACTTGCAAAAAACGATGCCGAAGCCATCTGCGCCACTATTGAAAAAGAAAAGCCCGATGTCGCAATTATTGATTCTATCCAAACTATGTCAATATCAGGGGTAAACTCTTCTCAGGGAAGTATCTCACAGGTGCGCGAGTGTACGAACCTGTTTATGAATACCGCCAAAAATATGGAAATACCCGTGTTCATAGTCGGTCATGTCAATAAAGACGGCGCTATCGCAGGGCCAAAGGTAATGGAGCATATCGTCGATGCCGTGTTGTATTTCGAGGGTCAGCAGAATATGTCTTACAGGATCTTGCGAGCCGAGAAAAACCGTTTCGGTTCTACCAACGAGATAGGCGTTTTTGAAATGAACGATGACGGTCTCTCACAGGTCGCAAATCCCTCTGAAATGCTCCTTGCAGGCAGACCGTGGAACGTCTCGGGCAACTGCGTAGCTTGCGTTATCGAGGGTACAAGACCCATTCTTGCAGAAGTTCAGGCTCTCGTTGCAAAAAGCGCGTTTTCGGCGCCGCGGCGTACAAGTTCGGGCTTTGATTACAACAGGCTGTACCTCATTCTTGCCGTGCTTGAAAAGCGCTGCGGGCTGTTTTTCGGCGGTCTTGACGTATACATAAATATAGTCGGCGGTCTGCGGCTCGATGATCCCTCTGCCGACCTGCCGATAGCTATGGCGCTGTATTCTTCCGTTACCGATAAAATGATAAGCGACAAAATTACCGCGTTTGGCGAAATAGGTCTCGGCGGCGAGGTTCGCTCGGCTTCGTATATAAAGCAGAGAATAGCTGAGGCTGAAAGGCTCGGCTTTGAAAAATGTATCGTGCCATCGCAGTCGCTTAAAAATATAGATACCCAAAAGTTCAGCATAAAGGTCATAGGTGTCAGCAATATAAAACAGGCTTTTGCAGAGATATAGTATTAAAAAAGAGCTTCATTTTCAGAAGCTCTTTTACTTTTCTTTGCCGCCCTTTACCATTAAAATTATCACCACTGCCGCTATTCCTGCGATCACAATAGCCGCCAACGCCGCAACAAGCATCGTTAAGTTGCTGTCCTTTTCCTTTTCCTTTTCCTGCGTCTCACTGCTCACGGTGCTTTCGTGGGTGCTTTGGGTACTTTCCGAACTGTTGTTTTCAGTCGCATCATAGCCTATAACTTTCGTGCTGCTGTCAACAGTAAGCGGCGCTTCATCGCCCGGCATACCGTCAAAATTTTTCAATCCCTCAATAATATTATTAAACTGCGATATATCAAGCTCGGCGATCATGTTGTCTCTGCAATTTAGCGTACTCAGCAAAGGGCAGTCTGTAATATCAAGTTTTGTAAGTTTGTTGTTTGAGCAATCTACGCTGATAAGCCCGGCGCAGTTTTCTACTTTCAAGCTTTCCAAAGCATCATTGCGGCAGCCTAACATACGCAGATTTTCGGCATTTTTTACTTCTATTTTGGTAAGATCCGGATTGTCATCGAAATAGCACTGAACAAGATTCGGGCAGTCGATCAGCGAAATTTCAGTCAGATCCGAGTTATATATGTCACAGCCCTCTAAAGATGACATATCGCCAAGCACAAGTCCGCTTACATTTCCGGCGGAAAATCCGATGTAATTCAGTGCTTCAATGCCGCTTATATCTGCATTTATAACATTACGGCTGCAAATATTTATAGTCTTCAGATTTTTCAGATAATTTATGCCTGTCAAGTCCAGCTGCGGCGTTGTAACTTTGTCGTCTTCATCATATACACTGTCTTCAATAAACAATTCTTCCGCATTTTCTATCTCTTCTGCTGAAAGAGCGCCGTTTTTGTCGGTGTCATAGTTTTCGCTGATGTAGCTTCTGAATGACTCATCGGGGAAATTTGTTTCATCTATAGCTATATCATCAGCAGCGTATGCCGAAAACGACATAAACACCGCGGTAAAAATTGCCGTACCTAGTAATGTAAACACTTTTGTCAGTTTCATGTTGTTTTCCTCCTTGTAATTACTTGCTGAATATATGGTTATTTCCAGATAATATTATAACACATAGTATTTCGCCTGTCAATGTCTGTCGATTTGTATACATATTTAAATACCGCCGCATACGCTATTACATACGCAAATTACAATTGTAAATTTTTTGTGAACAATTCACTTGTAAGCCCCCACATCGATTGACATTAAATGCCGATTGTTGTATAATAGAAAAGCCGCTTGTGAGCGTGCTTTAAGACGGCTTTGTTTGCCGCGCCGCTGTGCAGCGAGTTCTTTAATAAAGGCAGGTGCATTTTGATGTACGCAGTTATCGAAACAGGTGGAAAGCAGTATCAGGTAAAAGAGGGCGACGAGCTCTTTATCGAAAAGCTTTCAGCTCAGGCTGACGAAAAAGTCAGCTTTGATAAGGTAATGGCAATAGGAAATGACGGTTCTATGACCGTTGGCGCTCCTTATGTTGAGGGTGCAAGCGTTGCCGCTACAGTTATCAAGAACGGCAAGGGCAAGAAGATCACCGTTTTCACCTATAAGCCCAAGAAGGGTGAGAAGACCAAGCAGGGTCACAGACAGCCGTATACAAAGGTCAGAATAGACGCTATCAAGGCGTAATTTTATGATAACGGCAAAGTTTTATAACGATGCGCAAAACAGAATGCTGGGGTTTCATATCTCGGGTCATGCAGGTTTTGCGGATATGGGAAGCGATATTGCATGTGCAAGCGTTTCCTCGGCGGTCATGATGACCGTAAATGCCGTGACAGACGTGTTCAAGCTGAATGCAAAAGTCAAGGTAAATGGAAATGATATTCTCTTGAAACTCTTGAGCGACAGTGAGGGGCAGGGCGATAAGCTGATACTTAGTTTGCTCGTGCACATCAATGAACTGTCTAAAGAGTTTGCAGGCTGTATCAAGGTCGAGACTAAAAAGGTCTGACCATAGCTTTAGTAATTACGGAGGTGTAATTAAAATGATAAGGATCTCAATGCAGTTCTTTGCCCATAAAAAGGGCTCGGGTTCTACCAAGAACGGCCGTGACTCTCAGGCAAAGAGACTTGGCGTTAAAAGAGCGGACGGTCAGTACGTTCTTGCAGGAAATATTTTGGTGCGTCAGAGGGGAACACATATCCACCCCGGAACTAACGTCGGCAAGGGAAGCGACGATACTCTGTTCGCTACAGCAAACGGCGTTGTAAAGTTTGAAAGGTTCGGTAAGGATAGGAAGCAGGTTTCCGTATATCCTCAGGCATAAGTATTTTGATGACCATAAGACCTCGGGCTTTACGCTTGAGGTCTTATTTTCAAAATTTTGAGGTAGAAGATGTTTGTAGATAAAGCGAAGATCCATATAAAAGCGGGCGACGGCGGCGACGGCTGTGTGTCGTTCCATAGGGAGAAATATATAGCGGCAGGCGGCCCTGACGGCGGCGATGGCGGCAAGGGCGGAGATATAGTCTTTGTCGTTGACAGCTCTATGACGAATCTGATAGAGTTTCGCGCAAAAAGAAAGTTTGCAGCCGATAAAGGCGCAGACGGGGCAGGGAACAACCGCTTTGGCAAAAATGCCGAGCCGCTCGTTATAAAAGTGCCTAGAGGTACAGTTATCAAAGAATGTGAAAGCGGCAGGATTCTTGCCGATATGTCGGGCGATGAACCTGTGGTAGTCGCTCAGGGCGGCAAGGGCGGCAGAGGCAACGCGCATTTTGCTACAGCCACACGGCAGATACCCAAGTTTGCAAAGCCCGGCTTCCGCGGCGATGAGTATGACGTTATTTTAGAGCTTAAACTTATAGCAGATGTCGGACTTGTCGGCTTTCCGAATGTAGGCAAATCAACGCTTATTTCGGTAATTTCAGCCGCTAAGCCGAAGATAGCCAACTATCATTTCACAACGCTTACCCCTGTGCTCGGCGTGGTAAAGCTCGGCGACGATAAATCTTATGTAGTTGCCGATATTCCCGGTCTTATCGAGGGCGCAAGCAACGGCGTTGGGCTGGGTCATGAGTTTTTAAGGCACGTTGAAAGATGCAGGCTTATCGTTCATGTTGTAGATGTCTCGGGTGTTGAGGGCAGAGACCCCATAGAAGACTTTGAGATAATCAATAAAGAACTTGCAAATTTCAGCGAGGAGCTGGCAGCCGCAAAACAGATAGTCGCAGCAAATAAGTGCGATATGGCAGCTAAAGAGCAGATAGACAGGTTCAGAAAATATGTCGAAGAAAAAGGTCTTCAAATGTATGAAATATCTGCCGCAACTACTATGGGTACAAGAGAACTTGCTCAGGCAGTAGGCGAGGAGCTTGATAAACTTCCGCCCGTAAAGCAGTTTGAAGCCCAGCCGCTGAGCGAAGACGAACTGCGTGAAAAGCTCGTTACCAACCGCGATTTCAATGTCACCGTGGAAGACGGCATATATTTTGTAGAAGCGCCGTGGCTGTGGGATATTCTGCGTACCGTCAATGTTGACAGCTATGATTCTCTGCTGTATTTTCAAAAGGTGCTGCGAGATACGGGCGTTATAGATAAGCTTGAGCAAATGGGGATACAAGAGGGCGATACCGTCTCCATTTTTGACTTTGAGTTTGAATATGTCAGATAACATGAACGGAGGGGCATCATGATACCTAAAATGCCGCATAAGACGGCAAATCTGTATAGTCCGCTCACGCTTGCATTTCTGGGCGACAGCGTTTATGAGACCTATCTGCGGACAAAAATAGTCATGCAGGCAAATATGCCAGTTAATAAGCTGCACAGCAAAGCGGTAAAAATGGCGTGCTGTGAGTTTCAGGCAAAGGCTGTAAAATTGCTTGCCGAAAACGGTATGCTCACATCTGACGAGCTTTATATTGCAAGACGCGGCAAAAACGCAAATGGCGTCTCACCGCCTAAACATTCTACCGCGCTTGAATACAGGCAGGCAACAGGGCTTGAATGTCTGTTCGGGTATCTGTATCTTACGGGAAATACCGACAGGCTCGATATAATTTTTGAGTATATATGGAATATAGAAAATCATTCGGACGGCGAAGAAGCCGACAACGTGTAAATTAAGGAGGATATTTATGTCAGGACATTCAAAATGGGCGACCATACGCAGAAAGAAAGAAGCTACCGACGGTGCAAGAGCCAAGGTCTTCACCAAAATAGGCAGAGAGATTGCCGTTGTTGTGCGCGAGGGCGGCCCCGACCCCAACAATAATGCCAAACTGCGTGAGCTTATAGCAAAGGCAAAGGCAAATAATGTTCCCAACGATAATATAGACAGAATTATCAAAAAAGCCGCAGGCGACGGCGACAAGACCAACTACCAGAGCAATGTGTATGAGGGCTACGGCCCTAACGGCGTGGCTGTAATAGTTGAATGCCTTACCGACAACAAGAACAGAACAGCAGGGGATATACGCCACTATTTTGATAAGTTCGGCGGAAACCTCGGTACTACAGGCTGTGTGTCGTTCATGTTCACCTCGCAGGGTACTATAGTTATGGAATACGAAAACCAGAGCGAAGAAAAGGTCATGGAGGACATCTTCGAGGCAGGCGCGACCGATTTCACCATTGAAGACGATGTTATAGAAGCCTCCTGTGAGCCTAACGATGTGCTTACAGTCGCCGAGGCTTTCAGAGGGTTGGGCTATAAGGTAATTTCAGCCGAAACAGAAATGGTACCCTCTACCTATACCAAGCTTACAGACGAAGAATCTATCAAAAAGATGACTATGCTTTTAGAGCATCTCGAAGACAACGACGACGTTCAGAATGTTTACCACAACTGGGAAATGGACGAATAGAAGCAAGAAAACAAGAAGCAAGAGGCAAGATGTTGTAATACTAAAAAAGGGCGGTTTACCCGTCCTTTTTGTTTCTGCCTTTTTTGAAAAGCTCTACAGCGCCGCTTATGATAAGTATCACACCGAATGCCTTTTGTATCGCTCCCGAACCTATCTTTCCTGCCGCAAACGAAAACACCGCCGCCGAGATGCCCCCTGCTATCATTGCAGGCAGCAGCTCTTTCCACCTTACAAGGTGCGATTTTGTGTGTATAATCAGCGAAAGAGCAGCTATAGGCAGAAAAAACAACAGGTTTATGCCTTGCGCTTCAAGTTGCTGCATACTGCATATCATCGTAAGGTATACAAGCAGTACCATACCGCCCCCAAGCCCCAGCGAAGCCGTCAGCCCCGATATGAACGAAGCTATGATTACTACAATAAAGCCGCTCATAAAAATATCCTCACTCCCGAGTATATCATAACAATGCCGAATATCCTTTTCAAAAGCGTGGGGTCAATGCGCTTCATTAAAATTGCCCCTGCCAGAGCACCTGCAAGCCCTCCCGGCATATACTTTATTGCCTCGGAAATATTCAGATTTCCTGCCAAGCCGTAATTTATGCAGCTTATTACCGAGAATACGGAAGTCAGCGCAATTGCCGAAGCGTGCGACTGCTTCACCTCAAACCCGGCACTTTCAAGGCAGGGAACAGCAATAAGCCCACCGCCCGAACCGAACAGACCGTTCATAACTCCGCACAGCGCGCCCGTCAGCGGCATAGAGTATTTTTTCAGGAAAGCCAAAAAGCGCATAAAAAACCACCTCATACCGTTATTATGGGTATAAGGTGAGTTCTTAAACATTTTGGCTCAGTCTATTAGTCGATCTCGACCATTATTTTCTGATCGATCCTCGATGCACTTGCGCGCATAACAGTCCTTATAGCCTTAGCGATCCTGCCCTGTTTGCCGATAACTCTTCCCATGTCCTCCGAGGCAACGTGAAGATGGTATACTACAACGCCTTCCTCGTTCGGCTCGTCAACAGTTATCTCGATAGCATCCTTGTTCACTACAAGCTCGGTCACGATCGTTCTTAAAAGTTTTTCCATTGAACATTACCTCCCTGTAAGATCATAAGAAGATCAAAGTATGCCGTTTTTCTTCATAAGAGACTTAACGGTGTCGGTAGGCTGAGCGCCCTTGCTTATCCAAGACTTTGCCTTTTCGCCGTCAACCTTGAAAACGACCGGGTCTTTTGTAGGATCGTAGTAACCCAACTCTTCAATGAAACGACCGTCTCTGGGGTATCTTGAATCCGCAACTACCACTCTGTAGAAAGGAGCTTTTTTAGCGCCCATTCTTCTAAGTCTTATCTTTACTGCCATATATGTTCACCTCCAAATTATTTGCCTTTTATATATCACCGCACGGGCAAGCCGCGCAGAGATCTGCATTACATCGGGAAACCGCCGTTTCCTCCGCCGCCGTTGTTTAAGCTCCTCAGCAGAGCGGCTCTGCTCATCTTGGCTTTTTTGCCGTGCAGGTTGCCGCCAATACCGAACTGTTTCATCATCTTCTGCATCTGCTCAAACTGTTTCAGCAGCCTGTTTACGTCGGAAACTTCCGTGCCGCTGCCTGCCGCGATGCGCCTTTTTCTTTTGGGATCTATTATAGACGGCTTTTTCCTCTCTGCCTTTGTCATCGAATTTATTATAGCTTCCGTCTTTTTAAGAGCCTTTTCGCCCGCCTCCGCATCAGCATCGGTAAGCTTGCTTCCAACGCCCGGCAGCATATTCAGCACCGACCGCATTGAACCCAGTTTGTTTATCTGCTTCATCTGAGAAAGTAAGTCATTCAGGTCAAATCCCTCAGACTGCATTTTGTTTGCCAGCTTTTTTGCATCGTCCTCGTCAATAGTCTGCTGCGCCTTTTCTATAAGGGTGAGAACATCGCCCATTCCCAGTATTCTTGAAGCCATTCTGTCAGGGTGGAAGACCTCAAACTCATCGAGCTTTTCACCCATGCCGACAAACTTTATCGGCTTGCCCGTTACAGAAAGTACCGAAAGCGCCGCGCCGCCCCTCGTGTCAGAATCAAGCTTTGAAATAAGCACACCGTCAATGCCAAGTTTTTCGTCAAATGCCGAAGCCACATTAACAGCGTCCTGACCCGTCATAGCATCAACAACAAGCATTATCTCGCTCGGCTGCGCTATCTCCTTTATGTCAACAAGCTCCTGCATAAGTTCTTCGTCAATCTGCAAACGTCCTGCGGTGTCTATTATAACAAAGTCATAACCGTAGTCTTTAGCATTTGCAAGAGCCTTTTTTGTAATCTCTCTCGGGTCTGCCTGCCCCATCTCAAAAACAGGAACGTTGGCCTTTTCGCCCATTATTTTAAGCTGCTCAATAGCCGCAGGTCTGTAAATATCGCACGCCACCAAAAGCGGTCTCTTGCCCTGATCTCTGAAATGCTTGGCAAGCTTTGCCGCGTGGGTGGTCTTGCCCGAACCTTGCAGACCTACCATCATTATAATGCAAGCTCCCTTGCTCGGTATGTTTATCCTAGGGTCGCCCGAGCCCATAAGAGCTATAAGTTCCTCGTTCACTATCTTTATGACCTGCTGTGCCGGCGTAAGGCTTTTCAGTACGTCCTCGCCTATAGCCCTCTGCGTAACCTTGTTTACAAAGTCTTTAGTTACCTTGTAGCTTACGTCCGCCTCTATCAAAGCAAGTTTTACCTCGCGCATAGCCTCTTTAACGTCGCTCTCCGTCAGCCGTCCGCGTGAACGCAGCCGCTTGAAAACGCCGCCCAGCTTATCCGAAAGTCCTTCAAAAGCCATAACCGACCTCCTGTTATCTATCAGTCAAATATCTTCATGCCGTCTTCAATGTCCTTTATCAGCGTATCAGCCTTTTGCTGAATTATCCACGAGTATGTTATAGGGCTGAGATCCTTGCGTATGCTCTTTGCCTGCTCCAGAATAGCGCCCATTATCTCGTCAAACGCCTTTTGTCTGGCATAAAGTTTAAGCGTTTGCTCAAAGTATGTCAGCGCCTCTTCGCCGCGCTTTATGCTGTCACGAACGCCCTGCCGTGAAATTCCGGTGTTTTCGGCTATCTCTGAAAGCGATAGATCCTCGTTGTAATAAAGATCCAGCACATCGCGCTGCTTTTCTGTCAGAAGCTGTCCGTAAACGCAAAGCAGGTCAGCAAAGCCGAGATCTTTGACAAATGCAGACTTTTCATTGTCAATACCCGCAATATCGCCCATAAAAACAGCCCCTTTCACGTTGCTTGTAAAGCTAAAAACCTTTACATATGATATTATACACGACTTTTCCCCGTTTGTCAAGAGCCTGCCGCACATTTTTTCCATACAAAAAAATTTTTAATAATTTGCACAAAAACAGTAGAAATTTCGTTTAAGATATGTTATTATAATATAGTAAACTCACATCGCAGAATAAAAAGATAAAAGGACAGGTGATAAAAATGATAACATTCACACTAAAAAACGACAAATATTCGATAAAAGTTCCTGCTCTTGCCTTTGGTACGGCGGCGTTCGAGCGCCACGACAACGACCCTGCCTACTTTGAACTGCTGGACGAATATGCAGCCTGCGGCGGCACTTGTATAGATACCGCGCGTACATATTGCTCTTGGATAGAGGGCGGCGAAGATTCTTCCGAGGGCGTTGTGGGCAGGTGGCTCATGCACCGCGGCAACCGCGATAAAATGCTGATAGTCACAAAAGGCGGTCACCCCAGCCATGAAGATATGCACGTTTCGCGCCTTACAAGAGAGGATATAGAGTACGATATAAACCGCAGTCTTTCGGTAATGGGTATAGATCATGTAGATATCTTTCTTCTCCACCGCGATGATGAAACTATACCCGTAAGTGAAATTATGCCCATTCTCAACGATTTTGTAAAGTCTGGCAAAGCGCATTTTATCGGCGTTTCAAACTGGCGTACACAAAGAATCGAAGCAGCAAACAAATTCGCCGAAGAAAACGGCATGGAACCGCTGCGCATAAGCCAGATAAACTACAGCCTCGCGCACCTCAGCAGCGATATGCTCGGCGACGATACCCTTGTTTCTATGGATATGCACGAACATACATGGTATGCAAAGCATAATTTCCCCGTAATGGCATTTTCACCGCAGGCAAAGGGCTTTTTCTCAAAACTTGCAAAAGGGGAGAGCGTAAAAAATATTATCGAGGGGCAGTTTGTAAGTACCGCAAACCTTGCAAGGCTTTCCAACGTTATAAAGCTTTGCAACGCCACCGGCAAACAGCCTGCCGCGGTGGTGCTGGGCTACTTAAACAGTCAGCCGTTCCCCGTAAGCTCCGTGTTCTCGGCAAGCAAGGCTTGGCAGATAAAAGAGGATATGGAAGCACAAGATGTAGTGTACGATGAAAAGACACTCAGAATGTTGGAACTTTAATGGAGGTGCTTTTTATGATAAGAGAAATACAAGACGAGATACTTCGTCTTAAAAAGGAAAAGGACGTTTGTATTTTAGCACACAGCTACCAGACGCCCGATATAACCGAAATTGCCGATTTTGTAGGTGATTCGTTCGCGCTGAGCAAAATGGCGGCAGGGGCAGAGAATAAAAGCGTGCTTATGTGCGGCGTGCGTTTCATGGCAGAAACAGCAAAAATTCTGTCACCGGACAAAAGAGTTTACCTTTCTCATGTAGATGCAGGCTGCCCTATGGCGCAGCAGCTTTCTCCCGAGACACTTAAACAAATGAAAGAAAAAGAGCCCGACAGGGTAGTGGTCGCATACATAAATACCACAGCCGCGCTCAAAGAGCTTTGCGATGTCTGCGTAACGTCGTCTTCCGCGGTGAAGATAGTTTCATCACTTCCCGAAAAGAAAATACTGTTCGTGCCCGACTGCAATCTCGGCAGATATGTTCAAAAGCAGTGTCCCGATAAGGATATAAAACTCTACAACGGCTGCTGCCCCATACATAACGGCGCATCTATCGAAGATGTCGCAATTGCAAAAATTCGCTACCCAAATGCTTTGCTGCTCGTTCACCCCGAATGCAGGGAAGAAGTCTGCGAAAATGCCGATTATATAGGCTCTACCTCGGGGATAATGCAGTTTGCAGAAAAAAGCGATGCCAAAGAGTTTATCATCGGCACCGAAAACAGCATAATCGCTCATTTGCAGTATAAATGTCCCGATAAAAAGTTCTATCATTTGTCGCAGCGGCTCGTTTGTACTAATATGCGCCTTACCACTCTGTATGAGGTGCTTTCGGTACTGAAAACGATAGGGGAAAGCGATAACGAAAATGAGATCATCATGACGGGCGAGCAGATAGAACTTTCACGTAAATGTATAGATAAAATGCTTCAGCTCGGCTGATGTGAATATGCAAAAAATTACAGGCTCCTGCACTTTAGCAAGAGCCTGTTTTTGTTATCTGCTTTTTATTATCAGTATGATTATAAATGCCAGTATCGCAACAGCCAGCACTATCGCGCCGATTATTATGCCCCACAAAAGTCCTGTGTTGCCGCTGCCGCTGTCTGTGCGTGAGGGTGTGCCTGCCATGGTGGTAACCAGCTTGCTTTCGCTGTCTGATGCAGATGAGCTGTCTATGCTTTCATCGGGCTGAGAGCTTTCCGCAATTTCTGAACTGTCCTCCTCGCTGCTTACCTCCGATGAACTGTCGGCATCTTTTGCTTTTATTACCGTGTCAGCCTGCTTTATCTCAACATTGCCCTCGGCATCTTTGTAAAGCTTGCCGCAGCTGTTGCAGATGTAGTATTCAATGTTTCCGTCTTCCTTGTCGGTCGCTTCCTTGGCTTCAACTTTCTTGGCATCTTTCATGTGAACGAGCTTTTCGATCACCTTGCCTTTTTCTACTACTTTCTTGCAGGCTTTGCAAACCTTGTCGCCGCTGTAGCCCTCTTCCTCTTCGGTGGCTTTCTTTTCCTTTTCAAGCGTGGTCTCCTTGTGATTGTCCGGATCTTTCTCGCCCGATTCAAACGTCTTTTCGTCAGCAGCTCCGCAAACCTCGCAGCAGTAGTAGTAAACCGCAGGGCTCTGGCAGTCTGCCTTGCTCTTTAAGTATCTTTCGGTAGTTTCTTTCTTGGTGAATTTATGCGCCGTTCTTTGCAGCGTTTCTTTTTCAACGGTCGTTTCTGTTTTAGCGTCCTTGTTTTTGAATACCTTTCCGCAGCCGTCGCATTTGTAGTATGTGTTGTTGCCCTTTTCCGCGCAGGTAGCTTTCTTTGCCTTTACCTCTCTAAGCGTATGCACATGAGGAATATCCACCGTAACTTCGCATTTAGCGGTCTTGCCGCCGTCTTTTGTCGTAACTGTAATAGTTGCCTTGCCGCTGCCTACCGCAACCACAGTACCCTCTGCGCTAACGGTGGCTACATTGTTATTGCTGCTTGCATATGTAACAGCCTTGTTTGCAGCGTTCGCAGGCGCAACTTCCGCTTTAAGCTCAAAAGCCTCACCCTTGGTCTTCAGCGTTTTAGCTGTCGGCGATACCTTTACACCAGTTACAGCTACAGGTCTTTCAACAACATTTACAGCTGCACCCGAAGTTGCGCAGCCTACACCGGTCATATTCTTGTCGCTGAGCAAAATATTACTTGCAGTCAGAGAATAGCTGCCCAGTTTTTCAGCCGTGCATTTGAACGTAAACAGCACAACACCGCCGCTTGCTACAGTTCTTGCGTTATTTGCAGAATATCCTAAAAACTTAAGTCTTCCGTCTTTAGGAGTAACACTGTGCTCGTCAAGAGCAAGAGTGCTCTTAGCACTTTCGTTTATCGTGGCGCCATTGTATTTCAGACCATCAGGTATTAAAATATCAAACTGCGAACCCAAAGTCAGTTCGTTTTCCTTTATACTCACCGTGAATGTTATCTCATCTCCGGGGTATGCCGAAGTCTTGTCAGCCGATACCGATATAGTTGCCCCCGTTCTTGAAGGATCATCGGCGGCATCAGCAGTAACAGCTGAATCGCACACAGTAAACAAAGTCAGTGCGCAGGCAGTTAGTGCCAAAAGTTTTTTTATCATTATTTTCACCTACTATATAAATGTTGTTTTCGTAATTACTTATCGTTTGAAATCCGACAAGTCACCATAATAATTTCATTTCTTTAATGTGAGCATTAACGGCTAGGCAGTCAAAAAGATTTATTTCTCCGTCGTTGTTTACATCAGATGTTTCAAAATCATAACCGCTAAGTAAGCTCACTTCTTTTACGTGTGCATTTATCCTTAGTATGTCAAAAAGGTCTACAGTACCATCACCCGTAACATCTCCATACAGATTCAACTGCGCGTTAAGCTGGGCAGGTTTTGAATTTGTGACTTCAATGTCATATACTCTCGGCGCGCAGTTTTTAAGAGCAACAGTAGCAGTGTATTTACCCGTCGGCAGAGCCTCCAGAGTTATCCTGCCGTCCGCTTCTACAACAGCATCGTATTCTTCGCCGTTCACACCCTTAAAAGTAATGCTCACATCGGATATTTTCTGATCTTTCAAACCGCCGAGACCATTTACAGTAATTGCGCCTATGTCCTGCGGCTCGGAAAGCTCACCGCCCTCTTTTACTATCTTGAATTCAAGCTCCATACTGCCGCTGAAATTGCCCGTGGCAGTTAATTTTATTTTAGCTGTGCCGATATCAACATTATTACTGTAAGAAAGCGTGTAATCAATGCCCCGTGTAAGGCGCTGCGAGCCTAAATATAGTTTTACATTCGGCATAAGCGGCTTGCCCGTGTATTGCTGGGGGTTCAGCTGCGTTACAGTACACGAAGCGACAGGGCAGGGGGCAATAGTAAAATCTTTGCTAACGCTGCCCGACAGCATATCCGACACAGGCGTAACGGTCGCCGTCGCAGTGCCTGCATTTATGTTGTTTGAGTAGTCCACCTTGAAATCTTTTTCTTCTTCAAGAATTACCGTGCTGTTTTCCGCAGCAACGTTATCAGCCTGAATAAATCCTTTTGTGCCGCCGGCATTTTCAGCAAAATAAAACTTTCCTGCCGAAAGCGTTATCTCGCCCGATATTTTCAGAACCTCGCCTTTTGTAACATTTGCGGCAGCAGTTGAACTTGCCGTTGGCTGCGAGTATATTTTGCCGTCAGCTTTCGCGGTGCCCGAAACTATAATTTCTTTTGATACGCTCACCTGCGGCTTTATTTCATTGCCGCTGTATACCGAGCCTTCCTTTACAGCCACGGTGTAACTGCTCAGGGGGTCTTTGACCGTAACAGTGCATTCAGCAGTCTTATTTCCCTTAGATCTTGCTGTTATGGTCGCAGTGCCGCGGCTCACACCGTATATCTTGCCGTTAACTACGCACGCCACCGACGGGTCTGACGAAGTGACCGTTATCGTGTCAAAATTGTATTTCGGCGTTTCGTTTACCGAGTATCCCGCAGTTGCGCCGATATCTAATTCTATACTTTTCTCTTCAAACGAGATCGCAGTTACTTTGTTGGGAACGAACCTGAAATCGCAGTCAAGATCGTCGCTCTCAACATTTTTGCTGCTTCCTGTCGAGCTGTACTGCCAGTATTGATATGTACCACCGTAGCTTGTCTTTGAAGTGTAGTGTGCCAGCCATATCTGATGCTTGTTTGCTATCTGTTCTGCGTTCATGCTTTCGTTAAGCGTGTTCATGTTTGCGTAAAGCATACCCTCATAGCCTGCATTCGTGCAGGTGTCAAGAAAAGAGTTTATTACTTTTGTAGCCTTGTCTTTTGAAAGATGCGCATCGTAAAGCCTGCCGCCAAGACCGCCGTTTACCCAGCTGTACTCAAAGTCCATAACTATCGGCAATTCTATCTTGTAATTCTTTAGTTTTGAAATGCAGTATTCAGCCTCAGCTTTTGCCTCAGCCTCGGTTATCGCCTGCGAGTAAAAGTATACGCCGACAGGCACGCCTGCCGCTGTTGCATTCTTTATGTTAGTTTCAAACTTATCGTCAATGTAAATGCCGCCCGAAGCCGACGTACCTCTGTAACCAAGTCTTATAAAAGCGAACTGTGTTCCGTCCTTTTTAAGACCTTTCCAGTTGATGTTGCCTTGCCATACCGAAACGTCAGTGCCGTTTTGTATGGTGTAGTCATCAAATTTTTTGTCAATAGTGTAAGTGTCACCGTCGTAGATGCTCTTTACCTTGCGTTCCGCAGCGCTTACATCTACAGTCGCCTGTCGTGCCACGCTCATGCTTATCGAAAAAGCAGTTACGACCGCGCAGCATATAGGCAAAAGCTTTTTTAATTTCATTTTCTTTGTCCCCCGTTTCATATGCTCTTATCTTTCGGCAATATCTATCTGTCATGCCCGATAAATTTCTGTCTGTCGTTCAATGATTGTACTCAATCATTATAACACATATCGCCCGATAAGTCAATGTTCTAAGAAAATTTTCAAAATATTTCTTATAAACGGCTATTATACCACTATTGTATTTTATCTGACATTTTTCAGACATACTATGCATAATTGAAAACCGACTGCAAACAATATCTTCACAAAAGAGGACCTGCAAAATGAAAAACAAACAATTTATGGAGGAATAATATGAAAGCAACAGGAATAGTAAGAAGAATAGACGACCTCGGCAGAGTAGTCATACCCAAAGAGATACGCCGCACCATGCGTATAAAAGACGGCGCGCCGCTGGAGATATATACCAGCAACGACGGCGAGGTCATTTTCAGAAAGTATTCGCCGATAAACGAGCTTTCCGAAAATGCCGCTCAGGCAGCGGAAGTTATGTATAAACTGGGCGGAGCGCCTGCCGTTATATTTGACAGAGACCACGTTGTGGCAGTCGCAGGGGTAGCAAGGCGCGAATACAACGAACGCCGCGTAACTCCCGCTCTTGAAGAGATAATGGAAAGCCGCCGCGGCTTTGTTGCCGATAAAGACAATTCCACGCCCGTTCAGCCTATAGAGGGCATAGACCAAAAAGCTCTCGCGGTTTTTCCTATAGTCGCTTCGGGCGATGTTACGGGGGCTGTAGCATATGTCGCCACCGACGGAAACACCACCGCAACACAGGCACAGCACACTTTGGCGCAGGCAACTGCAATGTTTTTGGGAAAACAGATCGAAGAATAGCATTTTATGGATCTAAAAAATCCGCCTTGGAAAACAGCCTTTGACAAATTTCTCTTGTCAGGGCTGTTATTATTTTATAAGAGCGAAATGTACAAGCAGAAAGGAAAGGTATTATGAACGTCGTTATATATAACAACAATAACAGATGCTTAGTTGAACTTCACGGCGAACTCGATCACCATAACGCCTCGTGCGCCAGAATGAACATCGACATGGCGATAGACTCCAAATGCCCCTCGGAGCTTTATATGGATTTTTCGGGCGTTACTTTTATGGACAGCTCGGGTATAGGTCTTGTCATGGGCAGATATCGTATGCTGCATGAGTACGGCGGCACTTTGTATATAGCCAACTGTTCGCCGTCAATAAGCAGGGTGATGCATATTTCGGGTATGAATAAACTTGCTACATTTATAAACGGCGATATAAGGGGCAAGTATTTTTCGGGGCTTAACGATATGAAAGGGGAGACGACAGATGAAAAGATCAGACAGGATATTAAATGAGGTGAAGCTCTCTTTTCCCAGCCGCTCAGAAAACGAAAGCTTTGCCAGAATGGCAGTGTCGGGCTTTGTTTCGCAGCTTGACCCCCAGATAGACGAGCTTTCCGATATAAAGACCGCCGTTTCAGAGGCTGTCACCAACTGTATCGTGCACGGCTACAAAAATACCCTCGGTATCGTAAGCCTGACCGCCCGTCTGCTTGCAGATAACGAGGTATACATAAAAATAACCGATAAAGGCTGCGGCATTGAAGATATCGAAGCCGCCATGACACCGCTTTATACCTCCGCGCCCGAGGGGGACAGAGCAGGTCTCGGCTTTACAATAATGGAAAGCTTTATGGACAGCCTGTCGGTAAAAAGCAAGCCGGGCAAGGGTACAAGCGTTACCATGCGCAAAAAGCTGACTACAAGAAAGGCATCTGATGAAAACAGAAGAAAAGCATAGGTTCGCGCAGGAGAATATGGGGCTCGTCCACCTGTGCGCCAACCGTTTCAGGGGAAGAAATATCGAGTATGAAGACCTTTGCAGCGCAGGTTGTATAGGTCTTATGAAAGCTATAAACGCCTTTGACCCCGAGCTGGGTTACAAATTTTCCACCTATGCCGTGCCTGTTATTATGGGAGAGATAAAACGTCTTTTCCGTGACGGCGGCGCGGTAAAGGTAAGCAGAAGTCTGAAAGAACTGTCTCTGCGGCTTTCGCGCCTGCGTGAGCAGTTTGCCAAAGAAAACGGCAGAGAACCCACTATTGAAGAGCTATCCTCTCTTTCGGGAGCGGATACAGAAAAGGTGGTAGAGGCTCTGAACGTTTCCCAGCCTCCCGTTAGCCTTACGGCCTCGGCAGATGAAAGCGCCTCCGAGAGCGGCAGTGAGATAGATATTCCCGTTGAAGCGCCCGACGAGAAAATAATCCTGTCTATAGCCCTGCGGCAGGCTATGAAAGAGTTAGAGCCTAAAGATCAAAAGCTTTTGTATCTTCGCTATGTAAAAAACAAAACTCAGACGCAGACAGCGTCCGAGCTTGATATGACACAAGTGCAGGTATCGCGCCGTGAAAAGAAACTGCTCTTACAGCTTCGTTCCAAGCTTGTTTAATACCTCCGATGCGAGGTACAGCGAACCGCATATCACCGATACCCCATAGCTTTTTGCAAATTCCGAAAGTCTTTTCAGTCCCTCGTCAACGTTTCCCACAGCGTATGCCCTGCCTCCCATAGCGTTAATGCTGTCCGCCAAGGTCTTGCTGTCTATGGCATTTGGGTGAAAGGAATCCACAGTAATAAATATATCGCACAGCGGCAGCAGTTGTTTTATAGACTGAGCCGCTTTTTTGTCTTTAAGTATGCCTGTCATCACCGCTCGCGGAGAGCTTGTCTTGCTTTCTAAAAGCTTTGCCAGCGCGCAAAACCCGTCAGGGTTGTGACCGCCGTCAAGTATCACAAGCGGCTCTTTTGAAATTATCTGCCCTCTCGCAGGTATAACAGCCGAAGAAATGCCCTGCGCTATGTCGCTTTCCTCAACGCGTATAGTCTCACAGCAGCAGCGTATGGCCTCGATCGCCGTAACAGCGTTGCGCACCTGGTGTATTCCGCACATGGCGGTAGAATAATGTCTGCCGCGGTATGTAAAGTTGCACCCCTCAAGCGTGTCTGAAAAGATCTGCACATTTTTCATGTTCGGTATGATAACATCGCTGTGCCTGCATATCGCAGTCCGCTTTACAACGTCAACCACCTTTTCGTCATTTTCCGGTGACAGCACCACAGGGCAGCCCGGCTTTATAATGCCTGCTTTCTGCGCCGCTATCTCTTCCAGCGTTTCACCGAGAATTGCCGTGTGGTCGTAAGATACCGAGCATATAACAGATACCAGCGGCTGTTTTATAACATTCGTGCAGTCGTTCAGACCGCCCATACCCGTCTCCCATACGACTACATCGCAGCCGCACTCTTTAAAATGCTCAAGAGCTATGCACATGGTTATCTCAAACTGCGAATAATCCGCTTTGTATGGCGTTTTCTCTGCGGCAGCCTTTACTTTTTCCGTGTGCCTTGTCAGATAATGCTCGGGTATGTTCTTTTTGTTTATGCGTATCCTGTCAGCGTATTCAAGCACAAAAGGCGAGGTGAACGTACCCACCTTTACTCCGTGCGCGTACAGCATCTCGGTCAGCATCTCACACACCGAACCTTTGCCGTTCGTGCCTGCAACGTGTATGAATTTCAGCTCCTCCTGTGGGTCGCCAAGCTCTTTCAGCAGACATTTTATGCGGCTCAGGTTCTCCACCGGCTTTCCCGATTTTCCGTATCTGCCGAGATATTCGTAAACTTCGCTTATATCCATATTACATCTCTCCGATAATTTCTTTAAGCTGTATTGCGGTCTCTTCATTCACCTTTGCCGCCTGCATAAGCTGCTCCACAGTCGCCGCTTTAAGCGCCTCTTTCGTCTTGAAGTTTTTCAGTATAAGCTTCGCCTTTGCTTCTCCTATGCCCTTAACTTCCGTAAGCCGCAGCCCGTAAGCAGCCTTGCGCTTGCTCCTCTGAAAAGTTATCGCGAACCTGTGAACTTCGTCTTGAATTTCTGTTATAAGATGAAATCCTGCGCTTCTTTGTGAAAGAGATATCTCCGAGCCGCCCGTAGCAATCGCCCTTGTGCGGTGCTTGCTGTCTTTTACAAGACCGTACAGCGGAATGTCTATCTCCATTTCTTTCAGCAGCGGCGCAATGGTGTTCACGTGACCCGTTCCGCCGTCAAGAAGTATAAGGTCGGGCTTGAAAGTAAACGCCTCATCACCGTTTTTGTAATGCTCAAACCTGCGTTTTACTACCTCTCTCATGCAGGCGTAGTCGTCCTGCCCAATAACGTCTTTTACAGCAAATTTGCGGTATAGCTTCTTGTTCGGTCGTCCGTTTTCAAAAACCACCATTCCTGCAACAACATTCGTGTTTCCTAAGTTTGATATGTCGTAACATTCAATAAGCCTAGGCGGTCTTGGCAGATCCAAAGCCTTTGCAAGCTCGTCCAAAGCCACTATCTCTCTGCCCGTGCGCCCTACATTTATAGATAGATATTCCGAAGCATTGCTGCGCGAGAGCTCCACAAGTTTCAGCGTTTCGCCGCGTTTTGGGCAGGCAATGCTCACCGCATGAGAACACCGCATTTTCAGAAACTCGGTTATATTATCAGCATCTTCAAGCTCCATATCAACAAAAATGTTCTTCGGCACATAGTCGCGCACCGAATAATACTGCATTATAAATTCTTCGCGCATCTCGGCGGTGTTGTCCTGCTCTTTCATAAAAAAGCTCGCCTTGTCAAAAAGCCTGCCGCCTCGGTACATAACAACGCTTATGCAGGCGTTTTCGTTCATTACCGCCGCTGCAATAACATCGCAGTCTTTTCTGTCTTCATCGATTATCTTCTGCTCCATCGTGGTTTTGCTAAGCGCGTTTATCATGTCACGCAGCCGCGCCGCCTTTTCAAATTCAAGGTTTTCCGCAGCTTTCAGCATATCTTCCGTCATCTGCTCCACCGAGGCTTCCGAGCCGTTCACAATAAGGTCAATTGCGCTGTCTATTATGCCTGCGTATTCTTCTTTACTTATGCAGCCGCGGCAAACGCCCATGCACTTGTTTATGTGAAAGTTAAGGCATGGTCTGCCTTTGCCGAAATCTTCGGGGAACTTTTTGTGGCAGTCGGGCAGCCTGAATACCCTGTTCGCCTCGTTCACAGCCTGCTTTACAGCGTATGAACTTGTGTAAGGCCCGATGTACCTCGCCCCGTCGTCATACTTTTGCAAAGCGCACTGCAACCGCGGAAAATCCCCCTGCGTTATCTTGATGTAGCTGTAGCCTTTGTCGTCTTTCAGAAGTATGTTGTACTTCGGCTTGTATTGCTTTATCAGAGAACATTCAAGCACCAACGCTTCAAATTCGCTGTCGGTTATAATAAAGTCGTAGTCATATACATTAGATACCATTTTCGCCACTTTCGGCAGGTGATCCGCGTCTTTGCGAAAATAGCTGGATACCCTGTTTTTTAAGTTTTTAGCCTTGCCGATGTAGATTATCTTTCCGCCCTCGTTTTTCATGATGTAGCAGCCCGGGCGTGAAGAAAGCTTCGAGGTCTTGCCGCGAAGATAGGGTAGCCGTTCATTTACCGCAAGCATTTCTCAAAGCTCCTTTCCGTTATTTCAGGCTTACAAGAACTATCTCGGCAGGGTTGAAAAGCCTGAATTTTCCAAGCCCCCGTGATACTATCATGTATGCGCCGAATTTTCTGTATATGCCGTATGTAAATTGAGGGAAAAACACACGTTCGGGCGAAAGCAGCCCCTTTTCGGTAAACGGTATGCGTATTATGCCGCCGTGCATATGCCCCGAAAAGATAAGATCCGCCCCCCATTTTTCATATTCCTCAAACGGGATAGGGGAGTGCGCCAGAAGTATGCTGAATACGTTCTCATCATTCTTGCCGCAAAGCTCCTCAACTTCCGCGCGCGTAACAGGCGGCAGATTGTCATAGCTTCCGTCGTCGTTCCTGTAAAAATAAGATGGCAGCGCCAAGCCGTATATGTCTATTTCGCTGTAGCCGCGGTATAAACGCTCCTTGCCGTTTATAAGAACATGCGCGCCCATTCGCGCCATTTCGTCAAGTATAGGCTGCGCCTTGCTTCTGCTGTCAACTTCATGATTTCCCAGCGATATGTAAACAGGCGCAATTTTCAAAAGCTTGCCTACAAGCTCGGTCTTTTGCTTTGCCCTGCGTTCTTTGCGGTCTATAAGGTCGCCCGTTATGAATATTATGTCCGGGTGGAGGGGTCTTATTTTGTCAAGCAGTTTTTCGTGGTCTTTGCCGAAACGTCTGCCATGCAGGTCAGAAAGCTGCAATATGCGGAAACCGCGAAACTCTCTCGGCAGACTTCTGCACGTCACGCGGTATTTAGAGACCGTCAGTCGGCTGTTTTCAACGATAACAGTAACAATAACTATCGCCGCGACGATAAGAAACGGAACCACATTGCTCCCTCCTGACATTTTTAATATAATGATATACTATTATAATTATATAACATATGCGAAATAATTGCAACTGTTTTTTTAAGTACATTTTTATGTACTTTACAAGTGCGCTATTTTATGGTACAATATAAGTATGAAAGAGAGGTAAGAACATGATATATATAACAGGCGATACCCACGGAGATTTTGAACGCATTTTTGAATTCTGCGCGGAACATGATACGCAGAAAGATGACATTATTATAATTCTCGGCGATGCCGGGATAAATTTTCACCTTAATGAACGCGATACCGCCCTTAAACTTACGCTATCGCAGCTGCCTGTAACTCTTTTCTGTATTCACGGAAACCACGAGGAACGCCCTTATGAAGTCAGCGGCTATGAGGAAATGCAGTGGCACGGCGGTCTTGTATATGTCGAGCATGAATTTCCGAACCTGATTTTTGCAAGCGACGGCGAAATTTATGATCTTGACGGACGAAGCGTTGTTGTAATAGGCGGCGCATACAGCGTTGACAAGAATTATCGTATAAGAAACGGTCTGCCGTGGTTTGAGACCGAGCAGCCCGATGAAGCAATAAAAAAGTATGTTGAATACAGGCTTGAAAAGCACGGCTGGCAGGTCGATACCGTTTTAACTCATACCGCACCGTTGAAATTTGAGCCGACATGGGCGTTTTTGCCGACCATCGATCAGTCGCAGGTGGATAAATCAACAGAGAAATGGCTTGATTCTATAGAGGAAAAATTGTCATACAAACAATGGTATTTCGGTCATTATCATGTTAACGACCATAGCGGCGCTGTAACTGCCATGTATGATGAGATCGAAGAATTTTAGATCGATATTACAAAGCATTTTGCATAATTTGCACTTATGCTTTCTATAAATTATATATATTTTACTTATGTTATTTAATATGATATAATTAGAAAGGTCAAAATTCTTTTAACACAATAAAGTTTAGGTACCGAAAGGGGAAAATATCATGGTAAAGGCAATAGTAGGCGCTAACTGGGGCGATGAGGGCAAAGGCAAAATAACCGATATGTTAGCGCAGCAGTCTGATATAGTCGTAAGGTTTCAGGGCGGCGCGAACGCAGGTCATACAATAGTCAACCACTATGGCAAATTCGCCCTGCATACCCTGCCGTCGGGCGTGTTTTATGACCATACTACCAGCATTATAGGCAACGGCGTGGCTCTCGATGTAAACAAACTTGTAAACGAGTATAACTCCGTCGTAGAGCGCGGCGTGCCTGCTCCCAAGCTGCTCGTTTCCGACAGAGCGCAGATAGTAATGCCTTATCATGTGCTGTTTGATGCCTATGAGGAAGAACGCCTTGCAGGCAAGAGCTTTGGCTCTACAAAGAGCGGCATAGCCCCGTTTTATTCTGATAAATATGCGAAAATAGGCTTTCAGGTGCAGGAGCTTTTTGACGAAGATGCGCTCAGAGAAAAGCTTGAAAGGGTTGTGGCGACCAAAAATGTGCTGCTTGAAAATCTCTATCATAAGCCGCTGCTTTCGGTAGATGAACTTTTCGATACCCTTATGGAATATAAAAAGAAGATAGAGCCGTTTGTGTGCGATACTTCGCTCTATCTGTGGAATGCCCTCAAAGAGGGTAAGACAGTGCTGCTCGAGGGTCAGCTTGGTTCTCTCAAAGACCCTGACCACGGCATATATCCTATGGTAACGTCATCGTCAACTCTTGCCGCATATGGCGCAATAGGCGCAGGCGTTCCCCCGTATGAGATAAAGCAGATAGTTACCGTTGTAAAGGCTTATTCTTCGGCAGTCGGCGCAGGCGCATTCGTTTCCGAGATATTTGATGAAGAAGCAGAAGAACTTCGCAGACGCGGCGGTGACGGCGGCGAGTATGGCGCTACCACAGGCAGACCCCGCAGAGTAGGCTGGTTCGACTGCGTTGCTTCTCGGTACGGCTGCCGTTTGCAGGGCACTACCGATGTTGCTTTCACAGTTATAGATGCCCTCGGCTATCTCGATAAAATACCCGTCTGCACAGGCTATGAGATAGATGGCAAGGTAACGCAGGATTTCCCGACCACAGGACTTCTGGAAAGAGCAAAACCCGTGCTAGAGGTGCTTGACGGCTGGAAGTGCGACGTCCGCGGAATAAGAAACTATGATGAACTCCCCGAAAACTGCCGAAAGTATATCGAGTTTATCGAGGAAAAAATAGGTTTCCCCATAACCATGGTTTCCAACGGCCCTAAGAGGGAAGACATCATCTACCGTGAAAGCAAGCTGAAATAATATAGTGAGATATATTTTTCTGCATGGAATGGGGCAGAACGCTTCGAGTTGGGATAAGACAATTTCGTTTCTGCCTGATGATATAGAAACGGTGTGCCCCGAGTTAAGCGATTTTTTCGTGCAGGGCAGTTGTCTCTACTGCAAGATGTATGCCGCTTTCTGCGAATATTGCCTTGGCTTCTCTGATAAGCTGGATCTGTGCGGTCTTTCGCTTGGGGCGGTGCTGGCTCTCAACTTTGCTATAGACTTTCCGCAAAAGGTAAATTCGCTTATACTTATTGCGCCTCAATACGATATGCCTAAATTTTTGCTGAAAGTTCAAAACGTACTTTTTACATTTTTGCCTGCAAGCAAGTTTGAAAGCATCGGCTTTGCAAAACAAGATTTTATATCGCTTACAAATTCAATGGCTGATATAGATCTTTCCGGCGGTCTTGACAAAGTGACCTGCTGCGTAAAAGTTCTTTGCGGCGAGCGTGATAAGGCTAACAAAAGAGCAGCCCAAACACTTGCACAAAAGCTTAAAAATGCCGAATATGCCGTTATTTCCGGCGCAGGTCATGAAGTTAATATTGATGCCCCGCAGAAACTTGCAAAGGCTATCAGTAAAAAGTAATATAACCTGTTTTTTAACGAGAATTATACCTCTACAATACTAATTTTTAACAAACCTATTGCGCACGCAAGCGCGCGCAGGAATAATAGTCGGGTCTTATCATAGGGAACGCCCTCTCTTGCATGGGCGTAGCGTTCCAAACGGGAACGCCCTAAGAATTATTTCGCCCCAAAAACTAAAAGCGAAATAATTCTTCCCACGCGGTCGTTTACGACCGCTACACCCCTTTGCGGAGCGCACGCTGTAAGGGGATTTCGCCGTCTGCGGACGGCGACGGGGGTTTCACCCCTCGACCCTGATGACCCTTTTGAAAAAGGGTCAATCGAAAACTTTTCCTTTCTTGACATGAATTGAAAGTTTCATCTTTAATATAAAAATACAGCGGATAACGCCTTTGCGCGCTATCCGCCGTTTTTTATGCTATGTAATTGTAATTATTCCTCAACCACCGCAGCTTCGGGAGCATTCTTCTTTATGCTCTCAATGCCGTTAAGGCAGCTAGCCTTAGTCTTGTAGCCCTCGCCCGTAGCGATTATCTCACCGTTGCGCGCTTTCAGCCTGAATCTGTATTCGCCCTTCTTGTCAAGATAAACTTCAAACTTCGGGTGTTTCAGAGTTTCATAACACTCAACAGTCTGATCCTCAACGCCGCCGTCGCAGCACTTGCGAACGCTCTCAATGCCGTTTTTGCACGCCGCCTCGGAAGCGTAAACTTCGCTTGTTGCGATAACTTCGCCGTTGCCTGCCTTCAGGTCGAACTTTGTGCCCGTAGCAGTCTTTTTGATAACAAATTTGCCCATTTTGATTTCCTCCTTAATATATAATTTCGGACTATCCGAAAAAGTTTATGTGTTCATATATTTGATTGTATCACGAAAATGTGCAAATGTCAAGCGATTTTTGACAATTTTCAAGCATTTTTTACAAATCTGCCGCCTCGTCAACAAGGCATATCGCTGTTGCAGAAACACCCAGCTTTTCTCCCGTGAAGCCCAAGCCCTCTTCGGTGGTAGCCTTTACAGAAACACGCGAAACGTCTATCCCTGCGGCAGCGGCTATGTTTTGCCTCATCTGCATTATGTAAGGCGATAGCTTCGGTGACTGCGCTGCGACAGTGCTGTCAATGTTTATTACTGTAAAGCCATTTTCATTTACAAGCCGAATTACTTCTCTCAGAAGTTCCAGACTGTCAGCGCCGCGGTATTTTTCGTCACTGTCGGGAAACAGCTTTCCTATGTCGCCCAGCGCACACGCCCCCAGTATGCTGTCCATTATCGCGTGTACCAGAACGTCCGCATCAGAATGCCCCAGCAGCCCCGTTTCATGCGGTATCTGAACACCACCGAGAATAAATTTCCTGCCCTGCGCCAGCCTGTGTACGTCATATCCGTGACCTATCCTCATTTGCCGCACCTGCCTTTTATGTACTGCTTCGCTATCTCAATGTCTTCGGGCGTGGTCAGCTTTATGTTCGCATAGTCGCCAAGCGTTATCTTCGGGCGTATGCCTATCGCTTCGCAAAGAGATACATCGTCGGTGTATTCAGCGCCAAGCTGCTCAGCTCTCTCTATAGCGCGTTCGTAAATAGCCTTTGCAATTACCTGCGGTGTCTGCGCCGCAAAAAGCACCGTGCGGTCGGGTGTGCATATGCATAGACCGTCTTTTGCCTCTTTTATCGTGTCTTTTACCGGTACGCATACCACCGCCGCACCCGTCTCTTTTGCATCTTCAAGACATCTTTTTATGACCTCTCTGCCTATAAGCGGTCTCGCCCCGTCGTGTATGCATATCCACTCGCACTTATCTGAGAGCAGTTTCGCAGCATTTTTTACACTCTGCTGCCGCGTTTTACCGCCCTCTGCAAATACTATTTCAACTGTAAAGTTCTCTGACTTTACAGCTTTTTCAATACTTTCTCGCTGCTCTTTGCATACGGGTATTATTATCCTGCTTACTTTATCTATATATGCAAATGCCCTTATAACGCGGCTTATAACTGTTTTGCCCTCAAGCTCATACAACAGCTTGTCAAATCCCATTCGCGAGGAAGCGCCGCCGCAGGGAATTATAACATTCACCTCGCCGCCTTGGTGTAAAGTAATATCACTTGCCAGCAACTTGTTCTGCCTGCCCCTGCTTATCGCCATTATGTCCTTGAAAAATTCAACGCTGCTGTCGGCAAAGCCCTCGCTCCTCTCAGCCGCGCGTTTCAGTATATCTTCCTCTCTGCCGCTTTGCAATACCGAGGCATTAGTGCTTTTCTTCTCCAGCGCCACCTCGTCACAAAGCGCCATTCTTCGCTCAAAAAGCCGCTGAAGCTCAACATCCAGCTCGTCTATCTGTTTTCTGAGTTCATCAAGCGCCATAGTTTTTACACCTCACGAAAATAATTTATTTTTTATTTTTTATGGATTGAAATTCCTGTCGTCATATGATATAATGTAATCATAAATGATTTCATTATATGTTTATGTCCTCGTCGATACGCAGACCAAAAAGGTCTGCTCCCGACGTATCGGACAATTATATCATAACGCTTACGCTTTTATGATATAATGTACATATGTGTGTTATGTTTATAAAGGAGCGTGTTGTTATGATATATGAAAAAACCGATATTTTGGTAGATTATGCAAAAGCAGGCTTGTCCTCTGAGGGCTGCAAAGCAACGCTTACCTGCTATGCTTACAACGTTACCGAGGAAACAGGGCCTAAAAAGCGCCCTGCAATAGTCATATGCCCCGGCGGCGGCTATGATTTCTGCTCCGAAAGAGAAGCGGAATTCATAGCTCTGCGGTTTCTGGGCGCAGGCATTTGTGCCTTTGTCTTGCGCTATTCCTGCGTTAAAAAGAAATTCCCCACAGCCGCACTTGAAGCCGCAGCAGCGGTAAAATATGTAAAAGACAACGCCGAAAAGTACGATGTAGACCCCGGGCTTGTCTATATTTGCGGCTTTTCCGCAGGCGGTCACCTTGCCGCAAGCGTTTCAGTCTTCTGGAACGAAAAAATTCTGTATGAGCCGCTTAGCTGTCAGCCGCAGGATATAAAGCCGGCAGGTCAGATACTCGGCTACCCCGTGATAACTTCGGGAGAGTTTACGCATGAGGGTTCAATACTCAATCTCCTCGGCGAGGATAAGGACGAAACCATACGCGACTTAGTTTGCCTTGAAAAGCGCGTTACCGAAAATACCCCAAAAGCTTTCGTTTGGCATTGCTCCGATGACGGCTGCGTGCCCGTGCAGAATACTCTGCTTTATGTCGATGCTCTTATCCGCCACGGCGTTGAGTATGAGTGCCATATCTATGAAAAAGGCGGTCACGGCTTGGGCCTTTGCGATTTCAATACCGCATCTTACGGCTGGGAGGGTCATTATCAGCCTGTAGCCGCACAGTGGGCACAGCTTGCTATTGACTGGGTTCTTAAATACTATACCCCTTTAAAACGTGCATAATTTTTATAAGATAATTTTAGCATAGTGACGCGCCGTTGTCAAGTAATAAGGTGCGGCAAAACGGCTGTAACAGTTTGTCGTAATCGGGCATAAAATGAACTGTCAGCCGCAATATGCTTAAAGCAATGGCTGTTTATATAGATCGCAGCCCGTTGCATATTTTGCCTCGGGCTGTTTGGTTTGATAAGTGGTGATGAATATGAAGATAAAAGTAAGTCCGTCGTTGCTCAGCTGCGACTATCTCCACCTTGCGCACGAAGTCGAAAGGGCGTTTGTCTGCGGCGCAGATATGCTGCATTTTGACGTTATGGACGGCGTTTTCGTGAATAATATAAGCTTCGGCATACCGATATTGCAGGCGGTGAAAAAGGTCAGCAAACTGCCGCTCGATGTGCATCTTATGATATGCCGACCGCAGGATTATATAGAAAGATTTGTGCAGTTTGGCGCAGATGTCATAACTTTCCATTTAGAATGCGGCTGTAACATCGAAGAAACAGTGGCGCTTATAAAAAAGTGCGGCGCAAAAGCAGGCATAGCAATAAAACCGCATACCCCTGCAAAAGATGTGCTGAAATATATCGGTCTTGTTGATATGATACTTGTAATGACCGTAGAACCCGGCTTTGGCGGACAAGCCTTTATGCCGCAGTGCCTTGATAAAATACGTGAATTGCGCAGCATGGCAGACAGCATGGGCGTGCCGCTTGATATTCAGGTAGACGGCGGAATAAACGCCGATACCGCTAAACTTACCGTAGATGCAGGCGCAAACGTCATTGTTTCGGGAAGCTATCTTTTTGCCGCCGATGATATGGCTGACAAGATCGCTCTGATAAAAGCTCTGCAAGGGTAGGAACGGCGTTTCTTTCTAATATTTTTTCGTACTCCTCCGAGGGCGGCGTAAAGCTCAGGCAGTGCTCCACTCCAAGCTCGTATAAAACAGGGTAGGGGGCGGGCGGCATATCGCCGTAAAACGCTATGATGTAACCGTTCTCGCCTGCGTACATATCGGAGTATATGCCCTCTTTACAAAAGGCGCGTATCTGCTTTATAAATTTTCGCAGTTTCATAACATCGTTTATTTTGCAGATAAGCTGCCGTGTTATCTTGTTCTTTACGCGAAGACCGCGCCGACTTGAAAGATAGTAATACGGCTTTATCTCGGAAATGTATATCACAGCGCCGTCGGGCGAATCAAGTATCTCAACATTAAGTTCGCCGCCCGAAAAGCTCACCGAACATTCTTTCTGCGCGGCTGCCAGCAGGTACGCAATAAGCATTCGCCCCTCTGCCGAGCCTTTTTTTGAAAGCCTTTGATATAAAAGCTCGCTTTCATCGCTGTCAAGTATTATCTTTACACCCAAGACACCTTGACCTATGCGTTCAAATCTCATATGAAAAATTCTCTCCGTTCAAAATGCATTTTGCGGCTTTAGCCGTTTCTAATATATTACGCCGAAAGGCTTGTTTTAGCAATTAGATCCCGTTGACTTTTCTCGCCAAATATTGTACAATAAAATCACAGTTTTCAGAAAGGCAAGATCTGATATGAAAAGAAACCATACAGTGCAGTATCTGATACTTACGGTCGTATCGCTGACCGCCGTGCTTGCATCGTGGAATATGTATAAGTCGTCCGACTCTCCGCAGTTCGGGCTGATACTGCTTATAGTATCGGTCGTGGGCGCAGTTTCGGTCGGAGTTATGTGGGCGCTTTCAAATTCCGTGCTAAAAAAGTTTATTTTGCAGCGTGTGAATGATATAACGCAGACGGAGAAAGAATCACTGCTCAATTTCCCTGCGCCGATGGCTATTATAGATGAATCAAAGCAGATAGTCTGGATGAACCGCGATTTTGATGACTATGTTCTGGACGAGCTGCATGCATATAAAATGTATATCGGCGACCTTGCCGACTTTGACTTTGATAAGCTCTATTCCGAGCAGGGCGATAAAATAAAGGTCAACGACAGATACTACCGTGTAAAGGCCGTTACCAACAAAATGACAGACTCGGAGTTTTCACTCGTCTATTTTGAGGATATAACGGAACTGCACGATATGACGGAGGAATATTTCCAGTCAAGACCTGCCGTGATGCTCGTTGCAGTTGACAGCTATGACGACCTTATGCAGGACAGCCGCGAGAGCGAGAAAGCGCGTATCTCAGCACAGCTCGAGCAGCTTATGGAAACATTTTTCGATTCCACCACAGGCGTTGTAAGAAAGCTTTCATCTTCAAGATTTTTGGTAGTGTTAGAATACAGATACCTAAAAAAGATGATAGAGGGCAGATTTCCTATCCTCGATAAGGCAAGAGAGATAACCATAGGCGAAAGAACTACCGTTACATTGTCGATAGGTGTAGGCAACGAGGGCAAGACGCTTGCAGAGAACGAAGAATTTGCCAAGCAGGGTCTTGATATGTGCTTCGGCAGAGGCGGCGATCAGGCGGCAGTAAAAACAGGCGACGGCTTTGAGTTTTACGGCGGCGTTTCAAAGGGCGTAGAAAAGCAAACAAAGGTAAGAACGCGTATCATAGCCAACGCCCTTAAAGACCTTGTTAAAGAAAGCAGCAAAGTTTTCATTATGGGTCACAGCATGGCAGACTTAGATGCCATAGGTTCTGCGGTGGGTCTGTGCGCGGTTATAAGAAAGCTCGGCACGCCTGCATTTGTTGCAGTTGACCACCAGAGAAACCTTGCCGCGCCGCTTATAGGCTATATAAGAAGCAAACAGAGCGAGGAATACTTTATTTCTCCTGCGTATGCGGTCGATAACGTTGACGATACTACTTTGCTTGTCGTTGTAGATACCCATAACCCAGATTTTGTCGACAGCCCCGAGCTTTTGCGGCTGTGCCCTAAAACAGTCGTTATAGACCACCACAGACGTATGGTAAAAGCTATAGAAAATTCGGTAATATTCTTCCATGAGCCCATGGCTTCTTCCGCTTCTGAAATGGTTGCGGAGCTGGCGCAGTATTTCGGCAACGAGTGTAAACTTGCCGCCTATGAGGCAGAAGCGCTTCTGGCAGGAATAATGCTGGATACCAAGAATTTTGTAATGCGTACAGGCGTTCGTACATTTGAAGCAGCCGCATATCTTAGAAGAATAGGTGCCGATACTGTTTCGGTAAAGAATCTGTTTGCAAGCTCTATCGAAACGTTCCAGCAAAAATCTATGCTTATCACCAACGCCGAGATATATAACGAATGTGCCGTTGCCACCGCAAGAGCAACATCGCCTACTATGCGTATCGCAGCGCCTCAGGCAGCCGATGAACTTCTCGGTATAAACGACGTAAAAGCCTCGTTCGTTATGTATGAAGACAGCGGCAAGGTGCAGATATCCGCAAGAAGTCTCGGCGGCTTTAACGTTCAGCTGGTAATGGAAGCCCTGGGCGGCGGCGGACACCAGACAATGGCAGGCGTTCAGCTGAATACCACTTTGAGAGATGCAAAACATATGCTCCTTCTGGCAATAGATGACTACATAGAAAAATCATCGGCAAACAATAAATAAAAAAATATAAATGAGAGGATAGTGTGATATATGAAAGTTATACTTCTTAAAGACGTAAAAGGCAGCGGCAAGGCAGGCGATACCGTAAATGTTGCAGACGGCTATGCAAGGAACTACCTGCTTGCAAAGGGTCTGGCAGCCGAGGCTAACGCTAAAAACTTAGGTGAACTCAACAGCAAAAAGGCATCGCAGCAGCATAAGCTCGATGTTGAAAAAGCCGAGAACATAAAGCTCAAAGAAAAGCTTGACGGCAAAAGCGTTGAGATAGCCGCAGCGGCAGGTGCAAACGGCAAATTCTTCGGCGCGATAACTTCGGGAAACGTTTCCGAGGCTATCAAAAAGCAGTACGGCATAGAGATAGAAAAGAAAAGGATAAATATGGCAGATATAAAAAGCTACGGTGATTTTACAGCCGAGATAAAGCTTTCGCAGGGCGTATCTTTCAAAATGATCGTTAAAGCAGTTGAGGCAGACGAAAAAGGGGCTAAAAAGTAATGGATCCGTTAAGCGCTTACGAGGGCAGAGAACTGCCGTATTCATTAGATGCCGAACAAACGGTGTTGGGAGCAATGCTTCTCGAATCTGACCTGATACCTACCGTAATAGGCAGGATAAAGCCTGATTCTTTTTATCAGGAAAACCATAAAAAGCTGTTTGGCATAATAGTAAGGCTGTTTGTCGTCGGAAAAGAGATAGACTATGTAGTTTTGATAAACGAGGCAGTAAATGCAGGCGTGTTCCAGAGCGAAACGTCGGCAAAGTCTTATCTTACCGGTATAATGGAAAGCGTTCCCTCGGTATCTGAGGAGAATATAAAAAGCTACTGCGATATAATCGATGGTATGCATCAGCGCAGAATGCTTATAAAAGCCGCCGAGGAGATACTCACAGCTTCTTATGACGGAGCTGCCGAACCCGATGTACTGCTTGATAATGCCGAACAGAAGATATACAATATCCGTCAGGGCAAGCTCAGCGACGGTATGTCAAGAATAGATTCGCTTATCGTGCCTGTTTTTGACAGGATAGTTAAACTGAGCAAAAAGGACAGCGGCGACGGCGCAGGCATGAAAACAGGCTTTGGCAAGCTCGATTCGATAATGATAGGTCTTAACGATACCGACCTTATAATAGTTGCCGCAAGACCAGGTATGGGCAAATCGGCGTTTGCGCTCAACGTTGCCGCTAATGTGTGCCGAGGCGAGAATGCCAAAAGCGTGTGCTATTTTTCTCTTGAAATGGGCAACGAGCAATTAGTTACAAGAATGTTGTCTTCCGAATCGCTTGTAAACGGCTATTCCCTCAGAAGCGGCGATATAAAACCCGAGGACTGGAAAAGCCTCGCGAGGGGCGCAGACGAGCTTTCCTCAATGCCGCTTTATTTTGACGAAACTGCCGGAATAACCGTGTCGCAGATGAAAGCAAAGGTGCGCAGGATACCAAACTGCGGACTTGTGATAATAGACTATTTGCAGCTTATGTCATCGCCCAACAATTATAACAACAGAGTGCTGGAAATTTCCGAGATAACAAGGCAGCTCAAACTTATGGCGAAAGAGCTTAAAATACCGATAATACTGCTTTCTCAGCTAAACAGAAGCGTTGAGAGCCGTACCGATAAACACCCTCAGCTTGCCGATCTTCGTGAGTCCGGCTCTATAGAACAGGATGCCGACGTTATACTGTTTTTGTACCGCGAGGGTTATTATAATAAAGAGCTCTCCGACCAGTCTACCAGCGAATGTATAATAGCTAAAAACCGCCACGGCGAAACGGGTACGGTAAAGCTTGCATTCGTTGGCGAGTATACGCTGTTTCGTGACCTTGAATACCACCGCGACGAGGACGCGTAACATATATGTGTGATAAAATGCTTGATAAAGTACGGCAAACCATAAATGCCTATGAAATGCTCTGCGCAGGCGAAAAAGTGCTTGTAGGGCTTTCGGGCGGCGCCGACAGTGTTTCTCTTGCGCTTTGCCTGAAAAAGCTTGGCTTTGCGGTCTGCTGTGTTCATGTAGACCATGGGCTTCGCGGCGAGGAAAGCGACCGTGACAGAGAGTTTTGCAAAGAGTTTTGTGTGCGTCACGGCTTTGAACTGCTCGTTTATTCGCCGAATGTAAAAAAATACTGCGAGGAAAATAAGCTTTCAACAGAGCTTGGTGCGCGCAAACTGCGGTATGATGCCTTTGAGCAGGCTGCCGATAGGTTTTTGTGTGAAAAAATTGCCACCGCTCATACTCTTTCAGATTGTCTTGAAACCACGCTTCTCAACTTAACGCGCGGCGCGGGTGTGAAAGGTCTCAGCGGCATACCGCCCGTTCGCGGCAGATATGTAAGACCGCTTATTGACTGCACCAGAGCGGAAATAGAAGAATTTCTTGTATCTCTGGGCGAAAAATATGTAAATGACAGTACAAATTTTGTTGACGACTGTTCGCGCAATATTATAAGGCTCAATGTCCTGCCGCAGCTTGAAAGAATAAACAGCGGCATAATGAAAAGTTACTTGTCAACCGTAAAAGTTTTAAGAGAAACCGGCGGCTATATATGGAATTTGACAGAGGGTGCAATAAACAGCGCAAAATTATCCAATAATAGCTATAAGACAGATGCTTTGCTTGCGTGCGATGAGTTTATTCTGGAAAACGCTTTGTCGCAGATAATTAAAGATGCCTGCGGAGAAAGCAGCTTTGAACGTATTGCAGACGTTGTAAATATCTGTAAAAATGGCGGCAAAATAACCCTGCCGCATGATGTTTACGCCGAAAGTTCACACGGCATATTAAAATTTTATAAGCAGGCAGATGCGGCTCCGGAATTTCAGTCGCAGCTCGTTATAGGCGAATATATGCATTTTTTTGATAAAGGCTTGCTCTGCAAAAAATACATTGTCGAAGAATATTTGAAAGAAAACGATAATGTTCACAAAAAGTTTACAAATTATCAAATAGATTATGATAAAATAAAAGGTAGCGTGTTTGTGCGCAACAGGCGCAGCGGCGATAAGATAAAGCTTAGCGGCAGAGATTTTACATCATCTGTAAAAACGCTTTTCAATGCAGCTGTACCCATGCAAGAGCGCTCAAAGGTGCTGTTTTTGTGCGACAGCGAGGGCATAATATTTATAGAGGGCTTTGGCTGTGCCGGCCGCGTAAAATGCACCGACAGCACTAAAAACATACTTGAAATAAAGATTAACACAAAACTGTCACAATAACGTGATACCCTATATTAGTAATTCATAACGATCAAGGAGTGGTATATTGAACAAGAACAGCGGATTTAAAAGCCTTTGGATATATCTGCTTATATCCGGAGCGATACTTTTCGGTCTGATATATCTTCTCAGCAACTTAAGCGGCGGCGGAGAAGAAAAGCCTTATTCAGAGATAATGACGTATTTTGACGATATGCGCGTATCCGAATATGAGCTTGACCTCGGCAGCGGCGAGCTTACCTATAAGCTGGACGGCAAGGACGAGGAGTATACCTACGAAGTGCCCAACGTTTCGCTTTTTGTAAATGAAGTTTTGGGTGAGGAAGGCAGCAATTACAGGCAGAAATATAATCAGGCTCACCCTGACAGCAAGCTTGTCTTCAACTTAGAGCCTATCAAGGATAACACATTCTGGCTCAACCTTATACCAACGCTTATAATGCTCGGCGTTATGATCGCATTCTTTGTGATAGTTCTCAAATCTACCGCAGGCAGAGGCGGTCTTAACGGCTTCAGCAAAACAAATGCCCGTCAGCATATAGATGCCGATCATAAAGTCACGTTCGATGACGTTGCAGGCGCTGAGGAAGAAAAGGAAGAGCTAGTTGAAATTGTTGATTTCCTTAAAAATCCCAAGAAGTATCAGGAGATAGGCGCAAGAATACCCAAGGGCGTGCTGCTCATGGGGCCTCCGGGTACAGGTAAAACTCTTATGGCAAAGGCAGTCGCAGGCGAGGCTGACGTGCCGTTCTTCTCGATCTCGGGTTCAGACTTCGTTGAAATGTTCGTCGGCGTCGGCGCTTCAAGAGTAAGAGATCTGTTCGATCAGGCAAAAAAGAACGCTCCGTCTATCATTTTTATAGATGAGATAGACGCAGTCGGCAGACAAAGAGGCACAGGTCTTGGCGGTGGTCACGATGAAAGAGAGCAGACCCTCAACCAGATACTTGTCGAAATGGACGGCTTTGCTACAAAAGATAACATCATAGTTATGGCAGGCACGAACAGACGTGATATACTCGATCCCGCGCTGCTTCGTCCGGGTCGTTTTGACAGGCAGATATTTGTAAATTACCCCGACGTAAAGGGCAGAGAAGAGATACTGAAAGTTCATACAAGAAACCGTCCTCTCGCTCCCGATGTCGATCTGAAAGTTATCGCACAGTCTACCTCCGGCTTTACCGGTGCAGACCTTGAAAACCTTGTAAACGAAGCAAGCCTGCTCGCCGCGCGTGAGAATAAAAAAGCTATCACACGCAAAGAGCTGGAAGAAGCTGCTATCAAGGTAATTGCAGGCCCCGAAAAGAAGTCAAGGGTCGTAACGCCCGAAGAAAAACGCCTCACCGCTTATCACGAGGGCGGTCACGCGCTTTGTCATTACTTCCTGCCCACACAGGATAAGGTGCATCATGTTACCATTATACCGAGGGGTCAGGCAGGCGGCTTTACAATGTCGCTGCCAGAAAAGGATAAAGCGTATGTCAGCCGCAATGAGATGTTTGAAACTATCATCGTGCTGCTCGGCGGCAGAGTTGCAGAAAAACTTGTGCTTGACGATATTTCAACAGGCGCTTCAAACGACCTTGAAAGAGCCACCGCCACCGCGAGAAATATGGTAACAAGATACGGCTTCAGCGATAAGCTCGGCCCCGTGGTATACGGCAGAGGCGAGCATGAGGTGTTCCTCGGCAGAGATTACGGCAGTACGCCCGACTATTCAGACAGGGTAGCAGGCGAGATCGACGAGGAGATACGCACCATTGTTGAAGATGCTATGAGCAAGTGCGAAAAGCTGTTGACAGAGCATATGGATAAGCTCCATACCATAGCCAAATATCTTATGAAGTACGAAAAGATTGACGGCATAAACTTTGAAAAGCTCATGAATGGCGAGTTAAGCGTTGATGACGACACCGCCGAAGATGCCGCATCTGACGAAAAGAGCGAATAATTTTATAAACTATACCCGTTTGAGCATTGTCTGAACGGGTATTTTTGTATTATTTTGGCGCCGTGGGGTAAAATAATCTCATGAAAAAATTACCCTTGAAAACTCACGATAGGCAAAGTCTGAAATATATGCTGCTGGCGGCAGTTTCTGGCGTTTTAACAGCCCTTTCGCAGACTACGCAAAGCTGGTATCTTGCATTTTTCTGTATAGTGCCGCTGTATTTCTGTATTTTTTATCAAAACGTGAAAAACGCCGTAAAATGCTTCTTTTTCGGTATGACTGTCTATCACGGCATAATGTGCAGCTTCTTGCTCTCGCTTTATGACTATCTTAAACTGCCGTTTCTGATAATGCTAATGATATGCGTGATAGTCGTTGCCTTGATAGCCCTTTTGCAAAGCGCCATTATGCTCGCCGCGGTCTATCCGTCAATTAAAACGCCGTTCAAAAGCAGAGCCGTAAAAATAGTTGCTTTTTCTGCCTGCTTTTCACTCGGTCAGTATTTTATGGAGATAGTTCCGTATCTGTCTTTCCCTTGGGCAAGGCTTGAAAACGCGCTGAGTTTTCAGCCGGTGCTTTTGCAAAGCGCAGCGCTTTTCGGCGGCGGCTTTACAGCGTTTTTACTGCTCTTGATAAACGGCTTGACAGCCTGCCTACTGGAGGCTTTGTATCGTGAAAACGTAAAAAGAACGCTCGCTATTTCGGCAGCAGCAGCTCTTGGCTTTTCGGTAGTTACCGCTTGCGGCGCTTGGTATATGCTTGGCAAAACAAGCGGTCAGACAATACCTGTAGCCGCGGTGCAGGGTTCGCAGGAGGGTATGAAGAAAAATTCACAGTCAGCCATGCAGGCAGCGGAGGAGTATTCCGCGCTTATATCTCAGATACCCGAAAATTCTGCCGAGCTTGTACTTTTGCCTGAAACGGCTTTTCCATGCGTTCTTAATGAAAATATAGCGAATATGCTGCCAAAATCTCCGCCATATATCGTCACGGGGTGCATATACGAAAGCGGCGGCAAGCGTTATAACTGCCTTGCTCCGCTTAGGTGTTCGGAAAGCGTGCATCTCAAACAGGTGCTTGTGCCGCTTGGCGAGTATACGCCGTTTTTCAAACCGAGCGGCTTTAGCTCGCTGACACCCTCTGAAACTTCCGATTGCATATCTTTAGGCGGCAGAAAATACGCCGCTTCCATATGTATTGAAAGTATCTATTCTTCGCTGTTGTCAACGCAAATAGCCGACGGCGGCAGCATGATACTCATGTCAACGAACGATTCTTGGTTCAAAAAAAGTTTCGCCAGAGAGGTGCATTTCCGCCATAGCATTTTAAGAGCAGCCGAGTATGACAGAAGCCTTTTGCGAAGCGGCAATTGCGGCATTTCAGCGCTGATAGACAGAAACGGATTTGTCACCGCCGCACAGTATGGCAAGCAGGGGTCTTTCATAACCGCAAACGCAGAACTTTCCGATACTCGCACGCCGTATTCTGTGTGGGGCAATATCTTCCAGCTGCCCGCGCTTCTTTTTGTTATACGCTTTTATGTACTGGCGGCTGTATCAAAGCTGATAGCGCATTTTGAAAAATCACCCAGAAAATGGTGATGAATAATATCAGCCGCAGCGGTTACAATAAAGCTGTCAGACATATGTTCCCCTGACAAATATATGCATATATCGAAAGGATAGAAATTATATGTTGAAAAGAATATTGAGTGCAGCTGCCGCGGCAGTGCTTGCGTGCTTTATGCTTGCAGGCTGCTCCGGCAGAGATACCAACAGCAACGGCGATAAGGTATCTTCAAACGATAACTCGTCAGCCGCTGCTACAACCACTTCGTCAACTGCTTCAAAGACCGACAGTTCAAGCAAAAGCGATAGTTCTTCAAAGAAGGACGACAGCGACACGGTGGCAGATGACATCGGTTCTACAGTCGGCGATGTTGCAAGCGATGTCGGCGATGCAGCAAAAGATACCGTTGACGGCGCAACAGATATAGTTGACGATATAGTAAGATAATGTAAGCTTTCGGCAGTCTGTATTTTGTACAGACTGCTGTTTTATTGCCGTAATGTGCGGTAAAATAAGCTTTTGCGGTTGACAAGCCGCCCGTTTTTGTGTTATAATACATTTATAATTTGATTTTTTAGCGAAGAGAGGTCTGAAAATGAATACTAACGCACGCGAACTTCTCTGTAAGAAGTTTATTGAAAACAATACGATAAAGCCCGAGCTTTTCGATAATTACATAGTTAAAAAAGGTCTGCGTAACGCCGACGGTACAGGTGTTGTAGCAGGTCTTACAAATATCTGTAACGTTCACGGATATGTGGTAAATGAGGGCGAAAAATCACCTATCGAGGGCGAACTTATCTACAGAGGCTATAATATACGTGATTTGGTCAGCAATGTTGTTAAAGAAAACAGATTCGGCTATGAGGAGATAGTGTATCTTCTGCTTATGGGCGATCTGCCTTCTCAGCACGAGCTTGAGGTGTTCAAATCGCTGCTTGCCGCCAACAGGGAACTGCCCGATTCTTTCTTTGAAGATATGATACTTAAAAATCCCTCGAGAAATATCATGAATCAAATGGGTCGAAGCGTTCTTTCGCTGTATTCTTATGACGATAACCCCGAAAGCACCTCGCCCGACTATGAAATGGCGACCGCTGTTTCAATAATCGCAAAAATGCCTACAATAATGGTGTCTGCATGGCAGGTAAAGAACAGATACTTCAATAACGAAAGTATGCATATGCACCCGCTTATAAAGTCGCAGTCTACCGCAGAATCCATTTTGTCTACCATTCGCCCCGACAGAGTTTTCACAGACGAAGAAGCAAAACTTCTTGATATAATGCTAATGCTGCACGCCGAGCACGGCGGAGGCAATAACTCTACGTTTGCCTGCCGCGTGCTTACATCTTCGGGTACAGACCCGTATGCGGCGTATTCTGCCGCTATAGGTTCACTTAAAGGCTACCGACACGGCGGCGCAAATGCCAAAGTTACCGAGATGCAGGATATTATCAAGCAAAATGTTCATAACTGGGACGACGAGGGCGAAGTTGCCGATTTTCTGCGCAAGATAATGCGTAAAGAAGCTGGCGACGGCACAGGTCTTATATATGGTATGGGTCATGCGGTATATACCCTTTCCGACCCCAGAGCTGTAATACTTCGCGAAAGCGCCGAAAAGCTCGCAAAGAATACAGAATTTGAGGCGGAGTTCAGACTGCTGCACAATATCGAAAAACTCACGCCCCAGCTTTTCAAGGAGATAAGGGGCGTGGATAAGGTGATGTGCGCAAATGTCGATATGTATTCGGGTCTTGTGTATAGAATGCTCAAAATACCGCAGGATCTCTTTACACCGCTGTTTGCCGTATCGCGTATGGCAGGCTGGTCGGCGCACAGGTTTGAGGAAATAGTTACCGGCAAGAAGATAATCAGACCTGCCTATAAGTCGGTGCTGCATAAACGTAAATATGTTCCTATAAATGAAAGATAAATTTTTTGCTCAAAGCCCTTTAAAAATTTATTGAAATATGTTATAATATAACCGAGTGTATATTTTTACATTCGGTTATTTTGTCGTTTTGCTGAAAGGGGTGTCGGATATGAAGCTGAAAAAACTATTGACGGCTTGTGTTTTGTGCGCTTCTTTTACTTTCAGCGGCTGTTCGTTCGGCTCTTTTTCGGTAGATACCCTGCTGCAAGCTCCAAAACTTTCCAAAGAGCAGGAGGGAATATATGATGCTCTGATGAAAAGTACAGGCAACAATATAGCGCTTAAATACCCCAGAAGCGGCAGTAACCGCAGCGCGTATATGGTAGCGAATATAGACGACGAACCTACCGAAGAGGCAATAGTTTTCTATGAGTTTAACAATACACTGCCTAATGTCGGCAATACAGATCCCACAGATACAGGCGTAAGGCTGTGCGTGCTCGATAAAAACGAAAAAGGCGAGTGGCATGCAGTTTCCGACAGAGCAGGCGCAGGCACAGATGTTGACAGGATAATAGTTTCAAAACTGGACGGCAGCGGCAATATAAGCGTGATAGTCGGATATTCAACGCTTTCAATAAATGAAAAGGTAATGGAAGTGTATAACTATTCGCAGGGTGAGCTGACACTTGCGGCACAGGACAGCTACAGCGTAATGGAAACGCTCGATATAGATAACGACGGATATAATGAGATAATCACAGTCCAGTCGGGCGGCGATAACGGTCTTGCCACCGCATCACTGCTAAGTATGTCCGAAGGTCAGATAGTCAAGACCAACATGATCAATATGTCGGAGAGATTCCAGTCAGTGGCTTCATATGTTAAAGGCAAACTTACAGAGTATAACAAAGCGTTGTTTATAGACTGCCGCTATGACGAGAGCCGATTGCAGACAGAATTTCTTTATTATAAGTATGATTCACTGCAAAATCCCGTTGCCAGAATGGGCAGCGACCTTGCCGACCTTACTGTCCGTCCCGACGGATATTATTCTACAGATATGGATAACGACGGCATTGTAGAGATACCTACCGTTGTGCCTATGCCGGGGTATGAGCTTTCAGCCCCCGAAGAGCAGATGTACCTTACAACATGGAACGCCTACAGAGATTATTATGAACTTTACCCCAAGTATGTCGGCTACTATTCCATTTCTAACGGTTATATGCTTGATTTTCCCGAAGAATGGCAAAGCACCGTTACTGTAAAGCGTGATGCTATAACGGGTGAAGCGGTGTTTTATGTGTTTGATACTTCTTTAGAGGAAACAACGCGGGAATTTATGCGTATCACAATAAGCTCGCGCGACGATGCCGAGGAGTATGAAAAAAGAGGCTATAACAGGATAACCTCGGTAGGTCAGATAGATTACCTTGTAAGATTTTCGGGCAGTATGGAAGACGTTGACCTTTCAAAAATAAAAAGCAGATTTTATGTGATCTCGTAACGGAATAACAAAACGATAAATTTATAGGATAGGAGAGATATTTATGAGAAAGATCCTTGTGTGTGAAGACGAAGACTCTATAAGGGAATTTGTCGTGCTGAACCTGAAACGGAGCGGCTATGATGTCGTCAGCGTGAATAACGGTGAAGATGCTATAAAAGCATACGATGCCGCCCCCGGTACGTTTGACGTTGCATTGCTGGATATAATGATGCCCGGCATAGACGGCATACAGGTGTGCAAAATGCTGCGCGAAAAAAGCGAAACTATGGGAATAATCATGCTTTCGGCAAAATCGCAGGAGATAGATAAGGTGTCCTCTCTGATGATAGGCGCCGACGACTATATTACAAAGCCGTTCTCAATATCCGAGCTTGTCGCAAGGGTAGATGCCGTTTGCCGCAGAGTAAATATTTCCCATTCAAAGCCCGAGAGCAATTCTACAATAGTTTCAGGCCCGTTTACTCTCAACCTTAAAAGCAGAACAGTCTACCGCGACGGTCAGCAGATAGACCTCACTCAGGTAGAGTATCAGATAATGGAGTATTTCTTCAAAAACCAGAATACCGCTCTCGACCGTACAAGCATACTTAACCATATATGGGGCGATTCATACTACGGCGACGATAAGATAGTTGACGTAAATATCCGCCGTATACGTATGAAGATAGAGAAAGAACCCTCAAATCCGCAGTATATACTTACAATATGGGGTTACGGCTATAAGTGGAGCGCGCCCGGAAATTAACATTACTTACTGAACATATGAAAGGGGAGTGTAACAGTGGCTAAGGTCAGAAGAAAGAACAGCATAACCACGCGCTGGGCAGTAAACAACCTAGGCGTTGTAATTGTTATACTCCTTATAATAGATGTAATTGCCGCTGTGCTTATAAGGTACTATTATTACAACTCCGCCCAGCAGTATGTAATGAATCAGATGAGCATAATAACAAGCGCCATAGAGCGTTATGCCAGCGACGGCACTACCAACTATAACTCCGAGATACGCGGCATCATTGAAAACTACGAGCATAAGAACCAGATAGAACTTATGGCTATAGACCACGACGACCAGATAGCGCTTACATCTTCGGGATTTTCACCGCAGGGTCAGCCCGATATGTCAGACTTTGATATGGCAAGGTCTTCGGAAAGCGGCTCGGCGCTGGTAAATACAAAGCTGCCCTCGGGCGAAAAAGTCATGGCGTATACCTGCATGATACCGCCGCTCGGCAGCGAGTTTCAGGCTATCAGAATGATGGTCTCTATAGAAAAAGTGGACAGGCAGATAATGCTTTTCATATTTGTAATAACGCTCGTGCTTGCCGCAATAGTTGCGCTTATGATTTTTACGGGCAGGTTCTTCGTGCGTTCTATAGTAAATCCCGTCCGCGACGTGAATATGTTTGCAAGGAAGATAGCAACGGGCGATTTTTCTCAGCGGCTTGTCAAAGACCGCGACGACGAACTCGGCGAGCTTTACGACAGTATAAACTATATGGCGAACGAGCTTTCTAATACAGAAGCTATGAAAAATGAGTTTATATCTTCGGTATCGCATGAGCTGCGAACGCCGCTTACCGCCATAAAAGGCTGGAGCGAAACGCTTCTTGATATGAGCGACGACAAGGAGACCATTGAAAAGGGTATGAAAGTTATAATCGGCGAGACCGAAAGGCTTTCTGATATGGTCGAAGAGCTGCTTGACTTTTCACGTATTCAGGACGGCAGACTGCTGCTGAATAAAGCTACCATTGATATTCTTGCCGAACTTGGCGAGACCGTGCTTATCTATAAAGAAAGAGCCAAAAAACTGGGCATGACGCTTGAATACTACGAGCCCGAAATGCTGCCGTTCGTATACGGCGACAGAAACAGGCTGAAACAGGTGTTTATAAATATCGTTGATAACGCCGTAAAATATTCAGATGCAGGCGATACCATATCTGTAGAAGCTTATGAGGAGGACGGGGATATAGTTATTTCCGTTTCAGATACGGGAATAGGCATTTCGGAAGAAGACCTGCCTAAAGTAAAAACAAAATTTTTCAAAGCCGAGCAGACAAGGCGCGGTTCGGGCATAGGTCTTGCGGTTGCAGATGAGATAATCAGAATGCATTCGGGTACGCTTACAGTTAAAAGCGAGCTTGGCGTGGGTACTACCGTGGTAATAACCCTGCCTGCTATCGAGCCCACAAATCAGGGCAAAAAGGATAAAACAGAAACCATAAATGTTGAGCTTATCACCAACAACGACGACGAAAGGAATACCATATATGAGCAGCAAGACGGAAAAGACAGCTGAAAACGGCTGTAAGTTCAAGTCAAAAATAGGCGGTCAGGCGCTTATCGAGGGCGTTATGATGCGCGGTCTGTATAAGTCGGCAATGGCGTGCAGGCTTCCCGGCGGAGAGATAGATCTTGAAGTGTGGGATATAAACAACGGCAAGAATATGCCTTGGTATAGAAAAGTGCCGTTTCTTCGCGGTATATTCAACTTTGCAATAACCTTTACCGAGGGCTATAAATGCCTTTCAAAGTCTGCCGACAAATCAATGCAGGGACTGGAGGAAGAGCCGCAGTCGAAGTTTGAAAAATGGCTCGATGAAAAGCTCGGCGACAAGCTAGGCGCAGCGGTCTCGGTAGTCGGCATGGTGTTTGGCATCGCGCTGGCAGTGCTGCTGTTTGTGTTCCTGCCGTCAGGGCTCACAAAACTGCTTTCAAAATTTGTCAAAGTCAATTCAGTTGTAAAAACAATGATCGAGGGCGTTATAAAAATAGCGATATTTGTGCTTTTTATGTGGCTTACAAGCCTTATGCCCGATATGAAGATCATGTACCGTTACCACGGCGCAGAGCATAAAACCATAGCTTGCTATGAGGCAGGCGAGGAACTGAACCCCGAAAATGTAAAAAAGCATATACGCTTTCACCCAAGGTGCGGCACCAGCTTTATGTTCCTTATTCTGCTTATCAGTATAATAATCTTTTCGCTCCTGCACCTGCCGTGGGATAATATTCTTTTGAGAATGTGCTTCAAACTTGCGCTTCTGCCCATAATAGTGGGTATAGGGTATGAATTTATACGGCTTGCAGGGCGCTATGACAACTGGTTCACAAAGGCATTTTCGGCGCCGGGTCTGTGGCTGCAAAGAATTACCACCAAAGAACCCGATGAAAAGCAGATAGAGTGCGCCATTGCCGCGCTTAAAGCAGTAATTCCCGAAGATACCGAGGAGGACAGATGGTAGACCGCAGAGAACTTTATGAAAAATGCGTAAAAACGCTTGAAGAAAAAGGCTTCGACAGCGCAGATTTTGACGTAAGATGTATTTTTTCAGATGTTTTGCAGGAAAGAAACTTTATCAAAAACGGCGCGCCGATAAGCGATGAAAATGTCGCGCGTATACAAGATATTACAGAAAGGTATTCAGACGGCTATCCGCTGCAATATTTGCTTGGAAAATGGGAGTTTTACGGTCTGCCGTTTTATGTCGGAGAGGGCGTGCTTATACCTCGTCAGGATACCGAAACACTCGTTGAGTTTGTTTTGAATACCTTTAAAAACAGCAGCGATATCTCGGCAGTAGACTTGTGCGCAGGCAGCGGCTGTATCAGCATTGCGATAGAGAAAAACATCGCCTGCCGCATTACAGCAGTTGAAAAGTCGCCAAAGGCTTATGAGTATCTTCTTAAAAATATTAAGCTCAATTCAAGCGGCGTAACGCCCATGCTTGCTGACGTTACGGAAAAGCAAACGGCAGAGCGGTTCCATGACCTTGATCTTATAGTATGTAACCCTCCGTACCTTACCGAAGATGATATGCAGCATCTGCAAAAGCAGGTCGGCTTTGAGCCGAAAGAGGCGTTATACGGCGGCGTTGACGGCTGCGACTACTACAGAGATATCGTAAGACTTTGGAAGAATTCTTTGAAAGACGGCGGCGTTATGTGCTTTGAGATAGGCATAGGTCAGGAGGACGAAGTTTCGGGCATAATGATACAGCACAGCTTTGAAAACGTAAGGTCAAGAAAAGATCTGTGTGGAAAATTCCGCATAGTTACAGGCACTTGGCGTTGCGAGTAGCTTTGCAGTACAAAAAATCACCCTTAAACTTGCAGTACGTACTTTTGTACACTTGTTGTGTTATAATATATATGTGAACGGATCACAAAAGTAAAAACATCATGCGGTTTTCCGCAGAAAGGACTGACAGACATGGCAGCAGGAAAGAAAGAATCAAAAAAGCAGTTGGAGATACCCGATACCGCCGAAGAAAAGCAGAAAGCTTTGCAGGGCGCTATCGCGGAGATCGAGAAAAAGTATGGTAAAGGCGCGGTAATGCGTCTCGGCTCAACAAAGGCGCTCGATGTTGCGGCAATATCAACAGGCTCGCTCACACTTGATATGGCGCTTGGCATAGGCGGCGTGCCCCGCGGCAGAGTGGTAGAGATATACGGCCCTGAAAGCTCGGGCAAGACCACCGTTGCGCTTCACATAATCGCAGAGGCGCAAAAGCTTGGCGGCAACGCGGCGTTTATTGACGTAGAGCACGCGCTTGACCCCGTGTATGCGGCGGCTCTCGGCGTTGATACCGATGCCCTCTTGGTATCTCAGCCCGACAGCGGCGAAGACGCTTTGCAGATAGCCGAAACTCTCGTCCGCTCGGGCGCAATTGACTGTATAGTGGTCGATTCCGTGGCGGCAATGGCTACCAAAGCCGAGATAGACGGCGATATGGGCGATACCCATGTAGGACAGCTTGCAAGGCTTATGTCGCAGGCTATGAGAAAGCTGACTGCGGTAATTTCAAAATCAAACTGCGTTGCGGTGTTTATAAACCAGATACGTGAAAAGATAGGCGTTATGTATGGCAACCCCGAAACTACCCCCGGCGGCAGAGCGCTCAAATTCTACAGCTCCGTTCGTATCGAGGTCAGACGTCAGGAACAGCTCAAGGTCGGCTCTGAGGTCATAGGCAACAGAACAAAGTGCAAGGTAGTAAAGAACAAAGTTGCTCCGCCGTTCAAAGAATGTGAATTTGATATAATCTACGGCAAGGGCATCTCCCGTGACGGCGAACTGCTCGACCTAGCCGTTGAGCTTGGCATCGTCAAGAAAGGCGGCGCTTGGTTCAGCTATAACGACATGAAACTCGGTCAGGGCAGGGATAATTCAAAAGACTATCTGCTTGCAAACCCCGAGCTTTTCAAAGAGATAGAAAAGCAGGTGCGCGAGCGCAGCGGTGAGCTTGTTATGAATACCAAAAAGAGCGCGAAAGATTCCGCAATTGCAGCGGCTGCAAAGGCTTCTGCAAACGGCTCGGCGGCAACAGCAGGCGATGAAAACAGCGTTATTGTAAATGCCGACGACGATTTTGAAGAATTTGCTCCTGTTGATGTAGACGAATGATGAACATAACAAAAATTGAGAAGTACAAGGGCAATACCTACGAGGTAGAGTTTGACGACGGCGAGAAAGATTATCTGAATATTGAAATAATTACAGACTATCATCTTAAAGCGCCGATGTCTCTGCCCGAGAGCGCGTGGAAGCAGGTATCGTATGCCAACAAGCTGAGAACTGCCAAAGAGCGCGCCCTCTATCTTCTCGATTATAAAGACTATTCGTATACCGAGCTTTTCAAAAAGCTGGAGCAGAATTACCCCACGCAGGTGTGCTTTGATACAATGGCAAGGCTGGTTGAGATAGGCGTTATAAACGATAAGCGTTACGCGGTGAATATGGCGCGCCGTCTGGTAGAAGTCAAGGGCTTTGGCTATTATAGATGCGTGCGAGAAATGCGGCTTAAAGGTCTCGACAATGAGTTTATAGAAGTAGCTCTTGCGCCCTATCGCGAGACGGCGGTCGAGCGGCTGAAAGAGCTTGTCGAAGAAAAGTATGCCCATAAAATACGCGATAAAAAGTCGCTCGGTAAGGTAAAAAACGCCCTTGTAAGGCTCGGTTATTCGTTTTCGCAGGTAAAAGAAGCACTCGAAGATTATACGTTTGAAGATGACGACGATCAATATACTTGACATTTGGGAAAAAATATGTATAATATAGTATATCATTTAAAGTATTGAAAAGGAGCGCTTGCCATGGCAGTAAGAGTGGGTATGGTGTCGCTGGGCTGTCCCAAAAATTTAGTTGATGCCGAAACCATGTTGTATGACCTGAGAGAAGCAGGGTATGAAATAGTGCCTGATGCAGCTTTAGCGGACATAGTAATTGTAAACACCTGTGGATTTATCGAATCTGCCAAGCAGGAAGCGATAGATACCATTTTAGAGTTCTGTACTCTTAAAGATGAGGGCAGAATTAAGGCTGTGGCAGTAACAGGCTGCCTTGCCGAGCGCTATAAAGAAGAAATACTCAGCGAGATACCCGAAGTGAACGCCGTTGTTGGCATAGGCAAAAACAGCGATATTTGCGATGTAGTAAAGCGCCTCTCTCAGGGCGAGAGCGGCATTATGACCTTTGAGGATAAAGATAAACTGTGCATAGAGGGCAGAAGAATAGTTTCTACCGACCATTATGCATATCTTAAAATTGCCGAGGGCTGCAGCAACTGCTGTACATACTGCGCTATACCGTCAATACGCGGCAAACTTCGCAGCAGAAGCATTGAAAGCGTTGTCGCAGAGGCAAAATGGCTTGCAAAAGCAGGCGTAAGCGAAATTATTTTAGTCGCGCAGGATACCACAAATTACGGCTTTGACCTTTACGGAGAGCCGCGACTTGCCAAACTTCTGGAAGAACTTTGCAAGATAGACGGCATACGCTGGATAAGAACGCTTTATTGCTACCCCGAAAGAATTACAGATGAGCTTTTGGATGTTATGGCAAGAGAGGACAAAATAGTAAACTATCTTGATATACCCATGCAGCATTGCAACGGCGATATACTAAAAGCCATGAACCGCAAAGGCGATAATGCATCTCTGCGCGCTTTAGTTGAAAAAATTCGTGCTAAAATACCCGATATAACGCTGCGTACAACGCTTATTGCTGGTTTTCCCGGTGAAACGCAGGAGCAGTTCGAGGAGCTTTGCCGGTTTGTAAAAGATATGCGCTTTGATAAGCTCGGCTGCTTTACATACTCTGCGGAGGAGGGAACTGCCGCCGAAAAAATGCCCGACCAGATAGACTTCAAGACCAAAGAAGAGCGCTGCGACGAGATAATGAACGAGCAGATGCTTATAAGCTATGAGCTCAACGAAAAGAAGATAGGCAATACATACGAAGTCGTGTGCGAGGGCTTTGACAAATATGCCGAATGCTTTTTCGGCAGAGGCAGGGCAGATGCCCCCGAGATCGACGGCAAGATATTTTTCAGTTCGGCAAGCGGCAAAAAGTACCGCCCCGGCGAGTATGTGAATGTCACCATTGACGATGTGCTTGACTATGACCTTATCGGTACTGTGAACGACTGATCAAAAATAGACGAGAGGTGTATTTATGAATACCCCAAATAAACTGACCGTTATGCGTGTGCTGCTCGTGCCGCTGTTTATCGCGCTTATTATGATAGACAGCATACCGCTCAATATCCTGTGGGCAGGGCTTGTTTACGGTCTGGCGGCAATAACAGACCTTATAGACGGCAAAATGGCGCGTAAATACGGGCTTGTCACCAACTTTGGCAAGTTTTTAGACCCCATAGCGGATAAGATACTTGTAATGGCGGTGCTGCTTTGCTTTTCCGCTAAAGGCTGGATAGACATCATTGCCGTGTTCATCATTCTTACAAGAGAGTTTGTAGTTTCGGGTCTGCGGCTTGTCGTTGCAGGCGAGGGCGTGGTAGTTCCCGCAGGCATATGGGGCAAGCTGAAAACAGCCTGTACAATGGCGGCTTTCGGCATAATTATGGCAATAGAGCTTTTCTTGGTGCGTATAGCAAAAATAGACTTCAACTTCTTCATAATAAATGAAATTCTTATATGGATATGCGCCGTGCTGACTATAATTTCGGGCGCAACGTATGTTTATGCGTATAAAGACCATATAAACCCCAACGATTAAATTTGCGCTTGCATTTTTTAACGAAATGTGTTATACTGCATATAATAGTTAGTGCAGATCATATGTTTAAATGCTTTCGGTCAGAGTAACAGAAAACGCCTTGACTACAGAGAGGACGGTAAGGTGGGAACGTCCGTCGGGCAGCTGTGAAAGTGCGGCTGATATTGCTTTTTGCAAAGGCACGGGCGGTGAAACAAAGTAGCCGTCTGCGTAAGTCCGCGTTAAGGACTAAGAGTATAAAACGGGAGTGGGACCGCAGCTTTAGTTGCCTCCTGGCGCATATGCGTCAGTGGGGCATTTTTTATTGACGGAGGGAAAACATGAAAATAATTGATAAGATCCACGAAGATATACAGTCTATACGCGACAGAGACCCTGCCGCAAGAACAACACTGGAGATAGTGGCGACCTATTCGGGTCTGCACGCCGTGTGGATGTACAGGATAGCACACTTTTTCTATGTCCATAAAATGTATTTTGTGGCAAGGGCAATTTCGCAGATAGCAAGGCTTCTGACGGGTATAGAGATACACCCCGGCGCTAAGATAGGCAAAGGCTTGCTTATAGACCACGGCTCGGGGGTAGTTATAGGCGAAACAGCCGAGATAGGCGATAACTGCCTTTTGTATCAGGGCTGTACCTTGGGAGGTACGGGTAAAGACCACGGCAAACGCCACCCAACGCTGGGCAACAATGTAATGGTCGGCTGCGGCGCAAAAATCTTAGGACCTTTCAAAGTCGGCGATAACGCAAAAATAGCCGCGAATGCAGTTGTTCTGGAGGAAGTTCCGCCAAATTCAACGGCGGTCGGCGCGCCTGCAAAAATAGTAAGACAGGACGGCAAGCGCACGCAGGATCTCGACCAGATACACATTCCCGATCCCGTGGCTATTGAGCTTTCAAAACTCAACAAGCGTATAAAGGTGCTGGAAGAACAGCTACAAAATAAGGATAAATAAACATCGAAAGGACAGTATTTATGAACAGTATAATGCTTTATAATTCTGCATCTCATAAGGAAGAAGAATTCATTTCCCACGAGCAGGGCAAAGTAAATATGTATACCTGCGGTCCTACCGTATACCACTATGCGCATATAGGGAATCTGCGCAGCTATATTATGGAAGATGTTCTTGAAAAATATCTGCGCTACAGCGGCTATGACGTAAACAGGGTAATGAACATAACAGACGTGGGACACCTGACTTCCGACGGCGATACGGGCGATGATAAGATGCTCAAAGGCGCGAAAAGAGAGCATAAAACTGTAATGGAGATAGCTAAATTTTATACCGATGCTTTCTTTGCCGACTGCAAAAAGCTCAATATCCGCAAACCCGATACAGTCGTGCCTGCAACATCGTATATAGGTGAGTTTATCAAGGTAATTAAGGCTCTTGAGCAAAAAGGCTATGCCTATACCGCAGGCGGCAACGTGTATTTTGATACTTCAAAGCTTTCAAAGTATTATGTTTTTGGCGATGTTTCGGAAGAAGACCTAGCAGTCGGCGTGCGCGAGGGCGTTGAGGCAGACGAGAACAAGCGCAATAAAGCAGACTTTGTGCTGTGGTTCACCAAATCAAAGTTTGACGATCAGGAGCTTAAATGGAACTCTCCGTGGGGCGTGGGGTACCCCGGTTGGCATATTGAATGTTCATGCATAAGCATGAAAAACAACGGCGAGTACCTCGATATCCACTGCGGCGGCATAGATAATCAGTTTCCGCACCACACAAACGAGATAGCGCAGTCGGAAGCATACCTCGGTCACGACTGGTGCAAATACTGGTTCCATGTACACCACCTTAATACCAAGGGCGGCAAGATGAGCAAATCTAAGGGTGAGTTTCTTACTGTTTCGCTTCTTGAAGAAAAGGGTTACGATCCGCTCGTCTACAGGTTTTTCTGCCTGCAATCGCATTACCGCAAGTCGCTCGTTTTCAGCTATGAAAACCTTGACAACGCCAAGGCTGCGTATGACAAACTGGTTTCAAGAGCGGCTCAGCTTATATCGGAAAAAGATACGCAGCCTGTAGACAAAAATGCCTTCGAGGCGCTTAAAAAGCCGTTTATAGATGCTATGAGCGACGATATAAATACTTCAAACGCCATAACCGCGTTTTATGATGTTTTCAAAGCCGATACCAACACCGCTACAAAGCTTGCGGTGATCGAAGACTTCGACAAGGTGCTTTCTATAGGCATAACAGACAGAGCAAACAAGCTCATCGCCGCCAAAGCTCAGGAAGATATACCGCCCGAAGTTATGGCGCTGGTAGAGCAGCGAAAGGAAGCGAGAGCGGCTAAAGATTTTGCTCTGGCAGATAAGCTTCGTGATGAAATTTCTCAAATGGGCTATATCGTCGAGGAGAGCCGACAAGGCACACGCATTTCAAAAAAGCAGTAATACCGTTATACTGTTATACTGTTATACTGTTGTACGGAAAGTACGGAAAGGAAGTATAAATCATGGCTATGGATCAGCTTCAGAGGCATAGAGTGCAAAGAAATGCAAAGACCGTTTTCAGAGTTTCCATGACAATGGTCGTATTGATCGTGATAATGATGGTGTCATATTCCTGTATCAACACTGACAATCAGCTTCTTAAAGAGGCGAAAGATATAGATTTCATTCAGTATACCATACCCGAGGACAGCGCAAAAGTAGTTGTTTTTGAAACCACATACGGAACGATAAAGGCTGTTTTGTTTGAGGATAAAGCGCCGAACTTTTGTGAGTATTTTGAAAAGCTCGTAAATGATGGTTACTACAACGACACCTATTTTTTCAATGTTGAAGATGAGCAGCACGCCTATGCGTTCGGCGGCGCAAAAGCTGCTGACGGCACAGATACCGACGATACGGACAAAGAAATGTTAGAGCCCGAAAAGTCGTATGACCTTTGGCCTTTCAGAGGTGCGCTGTGTACCTACGGCAGAGAAAAGGGCGTTTTTAACAAGCGCAACACCACCGGCAGCAGGCTGCTTTTTATCAATTCTATAGATTTTACCGACGATGTTGTCAGCGAGCTTAAAGATCTTGATGCCGATGAGGCTCTTGTAGATTATTTTTTAGATAGGGGAGGCGTGCCGAATTTTGCACAGCAGTTCACTATATTCGCGCAGGTCTATGAGGGAATTGACGTAATTGAAAAAATAGCTTCTACAGAAGTTGACGAGAACAATAAGCCCACTTCCGAAATAAAGATAATTTCAGCAAAAATGTCTACCTACGGCGAAAATAAGGCAGAAAACGAGCCGGAGGCATTTCCCGAAAGCTTTAAGCAGGAGGAACAAACATCGGAAACCGACGATAGTTTGGCACAATGACAGCGTGTAACTTATAAAGGCAAAATGTTTTAAAAATTGCTTGACAATTGAATTTAACTGTGGTATAATCTAATATGTTCTGATGAACGAACATGGGGTTATAGCTCAGTTGGTAGAGCGGTTGCTTCGCATGTAACAGGTCAGGGGTTCGATTCCCCTTAGCTCCACCAGAAACGCCCTTGACTTACGTCAAGAGCTCAGTGAATAGTGAATAATGAATAGAGAATAGTTTATAGTAAATGTTTCTAGGCGTTTCTGTACTATTCACTATTCATTTTTCATTATTCACTATTAACTAACTATAATCTCCGCAAATGTTATATTTAACGCACAAAATTTGTTTACATACACTGTATAATGATTACTACTTACTTTAACTTGTTTATATAAATCCAACAGTCTTCAATTTATCACAAACGCTGTAAATCCATTTTCTAACCTCTTACCTCTAACCTCTAACATCTAATAGCATATTACCCTGCCTGTCAGCATATTCTTGAATAGAATATGTCAGGGAGGGCATTTCAATGTGTAAACAAAACGAAGAAAACGACATCACCGCGCGCGAATTTATACTTCTCGGCGCAATGCTTGTAATAATGATATTGTCAATCGTGGGGCTTTTAAACGCCTTGACCGACATCGCACAGAGCGACCTGTGGGAAATGCTCACGCTTGATAAGATAGCCGAAGTTTTCACAAAACTGCTGGGTAAACTCGCGTGCTGAGATTTGCCGTAAAGGGGTGCGATATTTCGCTGTCTTTCAGCTTTTTTGCCATTATAGCCCTAGCCGCCGCTTCAGATGCCAAAGCCGTCGCTGTGTCGCTTCTTTGCTGTATCATGCACGAAACAGGGCACCTTGCCGCTATGGCGTATTATGGCGCAGGGGTAAACGAAATATGCTTCTACGGCGGCGGTATAAAGATAAAAGCTGCCCCTGCATTTTTGGGTACTAAGCAGCAAGCTGCGGTGCTTCTGGCAGGGTGTGCGGTAAATGCCGCTGCTTATTTTGCTTGCGCAGCCGCAGGAGCGACGGGTACAATGTTTGCCACCGCGAATCTAATGCTGTGCGTTTTTAATCTCTTGCCGCTTAAAAAGCTTGACGGCGGCAGGCTAACAGAGCTTCTGGCAGGGCAGTCTCACGGCGTTTATACCGCTGTAACAGCTTTAAGATTAGTCACGCTTGTGATAATGGCTCTGCTGCTTTTGAAAGCATTTGTAATGGGTGCGGTAAGCTTTACGCTTGTCGCCGCAGCGCTGTATATAGTCGCTTCCGAGGCTCTTTGTATGTAGGTCAAGCTGCAATTTGTGCATATTTGCCAAAATGTCATCATAAATTTTTTGCAAAAATGTTCTTTTGGGTATTGCAAAAAGCATCTGTTTGTGATATAATATTAAGGCATTTGAATATCCGTCGCTGTGCGACGAGAGTTAGTGCCTGCCGAAAGGCTGACATTAAAGCGGACAGTCCTCTGGCTTTATCGGTCTTTGCTTGACGCCGATATGACAAAAAGCGAATGAATGTCTGAAAACAATAGGAGGTATTTAAAGTGGACGCTTTAAAACTTATTTCAAATTCAAGCCTTAAAGAAAATGCTCCCGTTATTAACGTAGGTGATACCGTAAAGGTGCACGTTAATATCAAGGAGGGCGACAAGTCAAGAATACAGGTGTTTGAGGGTACTGTAATTGCCAAGAAGCACGGCGGCATAAACGAAACGTTTACAGTCCGCAGAGTGGCTCACGGCTGTGGTATCGAGAGAGTATTCCCCGTACATTCGCCTGTCGTTGAGAAGGTCGAGATCGTTCGTTCAGGTAAAGTACGCCGCGCTAAGCTGTACTATATCAGAAAGAGAGTCGGCAAAGCCGCTAAAGTTAAAGAAGCGATCAAGTGATCAAAAGATGAGCAGCCCGAGGGCTGTTCTTTTTTATGCAAAATTTGCCCAAAAGCCTTGAAAAGAGCGAGCGTTTCTGTTATAATATAATCATAGATGATTATATTATAATCTTATGTCCTCGTCGATACGCAGACCAAAGGATCTGCTCCCGACGTATCGGACAATTATAACATAACGCTTTCGCTTTTATGGTATAATATACGCAAGCGTATATTATATTCTTATGTCCTCGTCGATACGCAGACCAAAGGGTCTGCTCCCGACGTATCGGACAATTATAACATAACGCTTTCGCT
>CANPZC010000011.1 GCA_947589355.1 uncultured Clostridia bacterium | reverse complement strand
GTATCACCCGAAGAACACGAGGTCATCAGCGATGCGCCCAAAACGGCGGCAGCCAGCACCGAGAAGACCTTTTTTGAAATACTTTTCATCAGATCTTCTCCCCCTTATAAGAATTGTTTTTGGCAGCCTTGTTCTCGACAAAGTTCTTCACTATAAGTATAACGAATACCACAATAAATATTATGGTAGACAGCGCGTTTATCTCGGGGGAGATCTTGCGCCTTGTCATTGAGTATATGGTTATAGGCAGCGTTTGTGTAGTCGGGCCGCTGGTAAAGTAGCTTATTACAAAGTCGTCAAGCGAGTAGGTGAAAGCCATCAAAAAGCCGCTTATAACGCCCGGCATGATCTCGGGCAGTATTACTTTGCGAAAAGCCTGCATGGGGCTGCACCCCAGATCCTGAGCTGCTTCAAACAAATTTGGATCCATTTGCTTGAACTTCGGCATAATGTTCAGTATGACATACGGAACATCAAACGTTATATGCGCTATCAGCAGCGTTACAAAGCCGAACTCAAAATTCATTCTTGCGGTAAAGAACACGAACAGCAGCATGAGCGATACGCCCGTTACTATCTCGGGGTTGATTATAGGCATATTCGTAACGTTCATTACAAAGGCTTTCGGCACTTTTTTCATGCTGTTTATGCCTATGGCTGCGAATGTTCCCAGAACCGTTGAAACTATACTTGCAAGCGTTGCTATAATTATGGTCTTCATCAGCGACGATATGATTATTCTGTTGTGGAACAGTTTTACATACCACTCAAGCGTAAAGCCGCTGAGCACGCTCCTGCTCTTTGTCTCGTTGAAAGAAAATACTATCAGCACGAATATGGGAACATACAAAAAGAGCAGTATAAGAGCGAAATATATTTTTCCAAACTTTTTCATATATTTCACCCTCCCTTATATAAGCACCTGATCGTCGGGGCTGAACTGGTTCATAACGGTCATGATAACCAGTATTATCACCATAAGCACCAGTGATATAGCCGCGCCAAGCTGCGGATTATAGGCGTTGCCCAAAAACTGCATCTCTATAAGGTCGCCGATAAGCAGATTAGAGCCGCCGCCCAGCATACGAGAGATTATAAACGTTGATATTGCAGGCACGAACACCATGGTAATGCCCGATGTTATGCCCGGCAAACTCAGCGGTACTATAACTCTCCACATAATAGAAGCAGAGTTGCAGCCCAGATCAGACGCTGCCTCGATAACGCTTTTGTCTATCTTCTCCATTACCGAATAGAGCGGAAGTATCATGAACGGCAGGTAGTTATACACCATGCCCAGCACCACCGCGCCAGATGTGTTTATAAGTTTATAAGGCCCTAAGCCGAATATGCCCAGAACGTGATTTATAACGCCGTTGTTTCCCAGCAGTGTCATCCATGCATATGTGCGCAGAAGAAAGTTCATCCACATGGGCAGCATGACTATTAAAAGCATAGTGCCCTGCTTGTGCTTTTCCATTCTTGAAAGAAGATATGCCACTGGGTATGCAAGCAAAAGGCATACTACCGTTGCCACCAGCGCAAGCCATATAGAGCGCACAAAAATGTTTGCATACTGACCTACGTTTGAGATGTTTCTTATAGTAAATTTGCCGCTGTCGGTCGTGAAAGCGAAGTATGCCACCATAAGAAGCGGCACAAGTATGAACACTATCATCCAGACGAGATACGGCGCAGAAAATACTTTCAGTTTTTTCAATTTGCCTTATCCCTCCTGTACCTTTTTCATTATATGTATGTCATACGGGTCGAAGGTCATGCCTATCATAGCGCCGACAGGTTCAGCCTTTGTAGAATGTATTATCCACTTGTGATCAACGCCGTCAACGACCATTTCGTAGTGTACCCCCTTGAACACTACAGACTCAACTATTCCCGTCAATTTGGCGCTTTCCGCGGGAATTATCTTTACGTCTTCCGGTCTTATAACAACGTCAACGGTCTCATCGGGGTCAAAGCCCTTGTCAACACATTCAAACTGTCTGCCGGTAAACTCAACAAGGCAGTCTCTGGGCATACAGCCGTTGACAATGTTGCTTTCTCCTATAAAGTCGGCAACGAATGCGTTCACAGGCTCGTTGTATATGTCTATCGGCGAGCCTATCTGCTGTATAACGCCGTTGTTCATAACAACTACCGTGTCCGACATTGTAAGCGCTTCTTCCTGGTCGTGCGTTACATACACAAACGTAAGCTCAAGCGCCTGCTGTATCTTTCTCAGCTCCACCTGCATTTCCTTTCTAAGTTTCAGGTCGAGCGCGCCCAGCGGCTCGTCAAGCAGCAGCACCTTCGGGTGATTTACCAAAGCTCTTGCAATTGCAACTCTCTGCTGCTGACCGCCCGAAAGACGGTTTACAGTGCGCTTTTCAAATCCTTTAAGGTTCACCATTTCAAGCATTTCGCCCACGCGGTGAAGTATCTCCTTTTCGGGAAGTTTCTTTACCCTAAGCCCGAACGCTATGTTTTCATACACGTTCAGATGAGGGAAAAGCGCGTACCTTTGAAATACAGTATTGACATTTCTCTTATGCGGGGGAACATCGTTTATCCGCTGTCCCTCAAACAGAACATCGCCGCTTGTAGGTTCAAGAAAACCGGCGATAATGCGCAAAGTGGTCGTTTTTCCGCAGCCCGATGGCCCTAGGAAAGTGACGAACTCTTTGTCCTTGATGTCAAGACTGATGTTTTTGAGGATCTGGTCGCCGTCCTCAAATTCAACAACAATGTTTTTCAAACTCACTATGTTGTCCATATCCCAACAATCCTTTCCTGTTTCATTTTTAGCAGCAGACAGTGTTTTTGGCTCTCCACTGCTAAACAGACCCATACACCTACTGCCGATCGCCATATCGGCTGTTGATATACAAGTCCGTAAATTTTGAGGAATATTCCTCGAAATGTAAATGATTTTGCAGGCGTTCCGTTTCAGAGCGTGACTTTCGCCGCTTTACTGCGTCATAGCTACAGCTATCCACTGCTAGTTTTGGGGGTCAATGTTTCCGCATTTGCATTTGCACGCATTAAATTAAATAATAAAGTAAAATACACCGTTTGTCAATAGTTTTTTGTGCGCCAAAAAAATTTTGTACAATATATATAAATTCGGCTTTTGTATCTGTATATTTTGCAATTATAGAACATAAAAAATAAGGTCTCACGGTAAATTTTACCGTGAGACCTCAAAAAACAGCATTGCACTATTTGTCATATTTTTCAAACATTCTGTAATACTGCACGATGTTGTATTCCAAAAGCGCTTTTTCATACTGCGAACTGTCGGTAATTCTGTACCATTTGCCGTCGTCACCTTTGTAGCCGAAAGAGCTTATTGACGGCAGTTTTTTCATAACGTCGTCAAGATAGAGCTGAAAGTCTGTCTTAGGCATACCGCAGGCTTCAACAAGCTTGTTTGAAAGATAGTTAAGGCTCATGTGAATGTCGGTCTGCTCGTCAATATCGTAATTTGCCCATATGAAAAACGGCGTTGAATGTATTTTAGCGTTGTCTTCTATAGACATTGTGCCGAGCGTTTTGCCCAGCAAATTTTCGGAAAATTCGGGTATGTGAGGGAAGTGGTCGCCGAAAAATACTATAACAACATCTTCATCTGCCTGCGAAAAATACTCAACTAAATTTTTTATTGCCTTGTCGGTCTCATACGCAGCCGAGAGATAAAGTTCTGCCTCGCGGTTTTCAAAGCTGCTCAGCGTTATTTCGCAGGTCTTGTCTTTGTTCTCATAATACGGCGAATGGTTCTGCATTGTCGTCAGAAACGCAAACATCGGCTTGTCTTTCGGCTTGCTTTCGTATTCCTCTTTAAGCACCCCGAACATAGTTTCGTCCGAAAGCCTGCCGTTCACGACTTTCATCTTGCCCTCGCTGTGTTTTGAAACGGCTTCGGAATACATAGTCTTGTCAAATCCCAGATAGCCGTAAGCCTCGCCTATATCCCAAAGATTCGGCGCACAGCCTGCTATAGCCTCCGTAAAATAGCCGTAATTTTCAAAGTAATTTACCAAAGAATCCTGCGGCGTTTTTACATACTGCGTGTAAGCGGCGCTGCCCATAGGGAAAAATCCCATGCTGTTGCCCGAGAGAAATTCAAACTCGGAGTTGCACGAATAGCCGCCGTATGCGGACACAGTAACATAGCCTTTTATAGTGTTTTCGGTCAGGCTGTGGTAAAAAGGCATATAGTCTTTGTTAATGTCAAGGTCGCCGAGCAGCGAAAAATCAGCAAATGATTCGTCCATTATTGCTATTACGGTAGGCGTTCTCTGCGGGGTTTCGTCAGATGTTTCATAGCGCGAGAGTATCTCCAAAGCCTTTTCGTCTGAATAACCCGATGGCTTTGCAGAGCGGCTGTTGAGCATATCGAGATAGAACATCAACGCATTGCCTGTTACCTGAAAAGAGTTCAGGTCTTCTCCGCCCGAAAAGTTCAGCCTGATAACGCGGTTTTCAACGCCGTATCTGTACATACTCATGCCAAAGCCGCCGAACATTATAACAAACGCCGCAAGCACGGGCAGAGTGCAAAGCCTTATTTTAAGGCGAAAAGGCGTTATTTTCGTAAATGCCGTAAGCGTTATGCACATACCGAGGCTGAGCAGAGTAAGGCAAAGCAGCGCTACCGCGAGCGGCTCAAAAAACGAGTAATCTTTTGCAATGGTAGCCGACTTTATGCTGCTCAGGTCTGACACCCTCAGCGGCGAGCCTCGGAACTCATACAGATAGAACTGCGCCAGCCCGTAAAGGTGGAATATCACGGTAATTACTATGAAATATATCTTTGGATTTTTGAATATTATGCTTCCCAAGAGGTAGAAAGCATACACAAAAAGCGGCGCGGCAATAAGCATTATAATATCGTCTTTAAAAGGAAATGCGCCGGTGCAGACTTCGGTAAAAATATAGCTGCAAAACGCAAGCGTTAAGCCCAGCAGATAGCCGCGCGAGTGAGGTCTTTTCTTTTTTACCATGCCTGTTATTGCCGTTGCTATGCTGAAAATTATCAGAGCGGCGCATACAATAAGAAATGCTCTCAGAGATTTTGTCAGGTGCAGACCCTTTGAATCGCAGGCATCGTTTATATATGCGATAGCATAGCATATACACAGCATTGCAAGCGCCATGGGAGCGCAGTAAAATATCAATGTATCAATAATTTTTCTATCGCGCAGCTTTTGTATTATGCGTGACATTTTTATCTACTTCCTTTTTAGTGTTTATTGTCATTCATCGGTCAATAATTTTGTCATAATATTTCATCAAAAATCTATTGACAAACTGCACAAAAAGAGTTACAATATAAGTAGTATTCTTGTAGACTATCAAGAGGAGGAATGTTGCATGAAAAGAAAAGCTATAGCAGCCTTGGTTTTATCTGCCGCCGCGTGCCTGTGTTTTACAGCCTGCGGGCCTAAGATAGAGATAGGCAATGTCAGCAAAAATTCCTCAAAAGTTGATAACAAAAAGAGCGACGATAAATCGGAGGGCTTTTTTGCCGACATACTTGACAAGGGCTACACCGCCGATGATGACGGCGAAAAGTACACTATAGACGGCGATTTTGCCATGAAAGACCTTTATGAACTTGACGAAATGTACGCTGACGGCTGGGCTGCGGCAAGCGATGAGCAAAAGCGCGAAATATCGCTGAATTTTCTCAACTTCTGGGCGTTTTACGGCGATGATGCAAGCATACGCTTCAAGCCGAATGAGCTGACTGATGCCATAACTTCAGCTATAGGCGGCACGGAGCTTTCTGTGCTAGATGCAACTTTGCAAACCGCTGTTCCAGAAAACGCCGATAAATATCTTGCTATAATAGGTATTGAAGAAATACCCGAAATTACAGACGACAGCAGCGAAACGGAAGAAAGCAGCGAAACTTCTCAGCCCGAAGTCACCGATGTTACCGATACAAATGAAAGCAGCGAAGATACCGAGCCGGAAACATCTGCCGAAACTACATAAGAAACGTAAAAAATATCTGACAAATATTAAGGAGGACATTCCAAATGAACGTATTGATTGTTTACTGCCACCCCTCGAACAAAAGCTTTACCTGCAAGCTGAAAGATGCCTTTATAAAGGGCCTTGCAAAGGGCGGTCACGACTATGAGATCTCTGACCTGTATGACATGGGCTTTCACCCTGCGATGACAGAGAGCGAGTATCTTTTTGACAGCATGGGCGACCGCGAAACATACCGCATGAGCGGCGATATTGCAAAAGAGCAGATAAAGATACAGACGAGCGACGCTGTTGTATTTATCTTCCCGATGTTCTGGTCGGCATCGCCTGCAATGCTCGTGGGTTGGTTCCAGCGCGTTATGACTAAAGATTTTGCATACGGCACTGACGCTCAGATGGATAAGCTGAAAAAGGCAAGCTGCCTCGTTACCATGGCGGACGACAAGACTACCGAGCAGGGCAGCGCGCACATCAATGCGCTCAAAGCTACGATGATAAACTCTAAGATATTCACAAACGCCGAACAGACCGAGATAAACGTGTTCGATAAGCTGGCTTCAGACAAGCTCTCTGAGCAGGAGAGGGAAGCGCTTATGGAAGAATATCTGAAAAAGGCGTTCGACCTTGGCGAAAATCTCTGATATGTATTACATAACTCCGTCGGCAGGCTAATTTTGCTTGCCGACGTGTTTTTTTATTGCCTGAAATGTTTCGTCGCTGATGTCATGTTCTATTTTGCAGGCATCTTCAGCTGCGGTCTTCTCGCTAACGCCAAGGTCTATAAGCAGACTTGTCAGCAGCTTGTGGCGTTCGTAGATCTTGTTTGCAACTTCGCTGCCTGCCTCGGTAAGCAAAAGGTGACCCTCGCTGTCGACCGTGACAAAGCCGCCGCTTTTCAGTATACTCATGGCGCGGCTTACGCTGGGTTTTGAAAAGCCCATGTATTCGCCGACGTCTATAGCTCTTACCTTGCCAATTTTCTCGGAAAGTATAAGTATCGTTTCAAGATACATCTCGCCTGATTCCTGCAAAGCCATAATGATGTCCTCCCTTTTTGTCTAAAAGATATTGTAGCACATTTGTTTTTAATTTGCAAGAAAATTAACTTAATTTTAAGAATTTTGTTTGAATTTGGCTATTCGCTAGTCGCCTAGCCACATAAACTTTGACATTATAACTCTGCCGTTTTCGTCAAACTTTACGCCCTCCGCTTCAAGCATCTGCCGCTGAATGTCACAGCCGCCGAAAGCAAAAGCCTTTGCAGTTTCGCCAAAGCGGTTTACCACCCTGTGGCAGGGAATAACAGAATTATCGGGGTTTACGTGCAAAGCGTAGCCCACCACCTGCGACCACCTCGGGTTGCCTGCCAGAGCGGCTATCTGCCCGTAGGTGCATACCTTGCCTTTGGGTATGCGCTTTACTGCTTCATATATTTTTTCAAAAGTATTCATAAACTATCACCAAAAGTATTATACCATATAACAGAAAATATATCAATACAAAAGACCGTTGGCACGCCGTGTATGACTATTTAACGAAAAAACTGAAAATGCGGCAAGAATTACGGTTTTGTTTTCTGAAAGGCTTCAGACTTTCAGAAAGCAAAATTGCCGACCCATTGTCGGCAAAGTAATTCTTGTGCACTTTGCAGACTGCTTTAGCAGTCTGCAAATGTGTGGCAGCGGTCTTTTATGTCATTCTTTGTAAACTGCCTCCAGCCTGTATATAGGCATACCCTGCGATGAAAACCTTTCCTCATATTCGGTAACAATGTTGCCCTCAAAGTCGCTGTGGTGCAGGTCGAGCGATACATTTTTTATAATAAAGCCATCCTGCGAGAGCTGTTCTATAGAAAATTCAAAAAAGTGCATATTATCGGTCTTTTGGTGTATCTCTGCGCCGGGAAGCAGCAGCTTTTTGTATATTTGCAGAAAGCGATGGTGTGTAAGTCTATGAGAGGCGTAGCTTTTCTTCGGGAACGGGCAGCTGAAATTCAGATAAAGCCTGCCAATGCTGCCATGCGGTATGTAACATTCAAGATATTCAGCCGCGCCGCGCAGAAAGATGAGATTTTTTATATCCTGCTCAATGGCGGCTTCGCAGGCGGTAACGAGAACATTGCTGCTTTTTTCCACCGCGATGTAGTTTATGTCGGGATTTTGCTTTGCGATCTCGCAGGCAAACTGCCCCTTGCCGCAGCCTATCTCCATATGCACGGGGTTTACATTGCCGAAAAGCTCATTCAGATCCAGCAGAGAGGAAGTGTCGATACTTTGAAAATTTCTGTCCTCTCTGTCCATATATATTATCTTGCCGCCGCAGTTTTTAAGGCGTTCTTCAAGACCTTTTTTTCTTCTCATTCGCATAAATTCTGCCTGCCTTAAAGGTATTTTGTAAGAGATGAAGCATCACTGCAAGCGTATATCCACTTGCTGGCAGCGCCCTCTAAAATGTTGTCATAGGGGTAGACGGTAAGCATAATTTCGGCATCTTCGGGCAGGGTGTAGCACGGCACAAAGCTGAATTTCAGCTGACTGCGCATTTTGTGGTCAAACGCCTGTTCCTCGTCTTTTTCTTTTGTAACGCCGCTTTCAAGGTGCAGACCCTTGAATTTTGCCTGCAATATTTTCTTGCCGTCGTTTTTTTCTATAGCCGTAAGCTTTTTTGTAAGCTTTGTCTGCTTGCCGTTTATAAAGCAGTCAAGCTCTATTTGTGAAGATACCGTAAAACTGCCGTTTGCCACCGCATCGCCCGAAAGCGAAACGCAAAGCCCCTGATCGGCGCTGCTGCCCACGTTATCTATAACGAACGAAAATTTCAGCCCGTTTATCATAGCCGCGCCGCTGGTGCAGAATTCAAGGTGCGACATATCGCTTTTTGTGCCGTACTGCTTTTTTATCTCAGCGGCGGTCTTCTTAAAAAAACTATTAAGTGTCTCTTTCAATTTCCGCACCGCCTATAGGTCTTACTGACAGAACATAGCAGCTGCCCTTGCCGAAAGCATTTTCCATAGCCGCTGTAAAGCTGTCAAGTTTGTTGTTGGGAACGAATGCTTGTATAGTGCCTGCAAAGCCGCCGCCGTGAACTCTGTATGCGCCGTCATCACCAAGAATGTTTTCGGCAAGATACAAAGCCACCGAAAGCCCTTGCTGAGAGGGCTGAGATGAAGCGTAAATATTTTGCAGATACTTGTATGAGCTTGCGCCCGACTGCTTTATAAGTCTGAAAAATTCGTTCAGGTCGCCCTCGCTTAAAGCCTTTGCAAGCCGCGGTACTCTTTCGTTTTCGTCAAAGTAGTGAAAAGCGCGAAGCAGGGCTCTGTCGCCGCAGGCAGCGCGAACTTTTGAAAGGTTTTCTATAAGCTGTTCTTTGGTTATCTCTCGCAGCACTCTCTTGCCGAAAAACTCCGCAACGCTTTTCATCTCTTTCGGAATGGCGGCGTATTCGGGGGTAAGGTCGGCATGGCTGCCCTTTGTATCAACTATGCAAAGCGAATAACCGCTTTTTGCAAGGTCAAACTGTATCTCGTTTATAACGGGCGCGGCGGTATCTTTGAAATCAATGGTGATAAATCCGCCCACCGATGATGCCATTTGATCCATAAGCCCCGACGGCTTGCCGAAATACTCGTTCTCTGCAAACTGCGCTATCTGGGCTATCTTCACGGGCGAGACAGAGCCTGCGTTGTAAAGACCGCTGAGTATCGTGCCTATAAGCACCTCAAAAGCCGCCGACGATGAAAGCCCCGAGCCTTTCAGGACGTTTGAAGTGGTGTATGCCCTAAAGCCGCCGACTTTCAAGCCGTTTTTCAAAAAGCCTGCCGCCACGCCGCGTATAAGAGCCGCAGATGTGTTGTATTCGTCTTTGTTTACATCAAGCTGTGTAAGTGTAACGCTGTCGGCATCATAACCCTCCGACTTTACGGTAATAATGCCGTCGTCCGTCTGCTTTACCACGGCTATAACGTCAAGAGATACCCCTGCCGCAAGCACCAAGCCGTTATTGTGGTCGGTATGGTTGCCGCCTACTTCGCTTCTGCCGGGCGCGGAAAAGAAACGAAAATCGCCGCCTTTCTCGCCGAAAAAATCGCAGTAGCCCTCTATAGCCTTTGCAAAGCGCTTTGCCTGTGCCTGAGCAGCCTCGCCGTATATTTCTTTTAATGAATATCCTGCCATGTCGGTCGTCCTTTCAAAAAATGCGGAGAATAAGTCTCCGCATTTGTTTGGTTTTTGTACTTCAGCATTTTATATGTCTGAATGCGCCGCGTGAAGTGTTTGCGAATGTTTTGCGGCAAAATCGTCATACTGCCCTTTAAGCCACTCTATCATGTCTTCGCGCCCCTGCTCGTCAAGAGAAAATTCTTTAGCAGCCACTATGTCGGCTTCGTCAAGACAGTCTATCGCGATATCCTTGTGCCACACGGTGCAGACAAGCTTTTCGCCCGGCACTGCCTTGTAGCGAAATATCTTGTCTTTCGAGCCGGAGAACTTGTTGCCCTCCTCAAAATAGTGAAAGGGCGGTATACCGAAAATGCTTCTCTCTGTTTCCATGATGTTATCAGAATCCCAGTATGCGCTTGAAGTCTTCCGAAAGCTTTTCTTCCAGAGCCGCGGCAGCCTCGCGCGTGTCGCCTATAGTGGTGTAATATGCCTTTATCTTGGGCTCTGTTCCCGAAGGTCTGATTATTACAGATGCGCCGCCCTCAAGGAAGAACGAAAGCACATCAGACTTAGGCAGCGTGATAGCCGTTTTCTCGCCGGTGGCAATGTCGATCTTTTCGCTGGCTATGTAGTCGGCAGTGGCAGTGACTTTCAGTCCGCCTATCTCTTTGGGAGGGTCAGTGCGCAGGTCTGTCATTATCTCTTTCATGCGCTCCATGCCGCTTGCACCCTCGCACTGGAATGACTTCTGCGTGTGAACATAGTTGCCGTACTTTTTGTAAAGCGCTTCTCTCGCATCGAGCAGAGAAATGCCCTTTGTGCGGTAAAATGCAGCCATTTCGCAAATAAGCATTGAAGCTACAACGGCGTCTTTATCTCTTACATATGAGCCTGCAAGGTAGCCGTAGCTTTCCTCAAAGCCGAAGATGTATCTGTTTTCTTCGCCTTTCTTTTCAAGCAGACCTATCTGTTCGCCGATGAACTTGAAGCCCGTGAGAACTTCTATCATCTTCACGCCGTATTCTTCGCATATCTTTCTTACAATATCGGTGGTAACTATAGTCTTTACCGCTATCGGGTCTTTTGGCATAGTGCCGTTGGCGGTGCGCTCGGCGCATATGTATTCAAGCAAAAGCGCGCCGACCTCGTTGCCCGTAAACAGAACATAGTCGCCGTTTTTGTCGGGAACTGCAATGCCCACCCTGTCGCAGTCGGGGTCTGTGGCAAGCAAAAGGTCGGGCTTTACGGTCTTGCAAAGCTCTAAGCCCTTTGCGAGAGCCTCTTTTATCTCGGGGTTCGGGAACGGGCAGGTAGGGAAGTTGCCGTCGGGATTTTCCTGTTCGGGAACAACTGTAACTTCCGAGATGCCTATCTTTTTAAGTATGGCTCTTACAGGCTTGTTGCCCGTGCCGTTGAGCGGCGTATAAACTACTTTCAGACCGCTGTCGGCGACCAGCTCGGTATGAACGCCGTGCTTTGAAACTTCTTCAAGATACGCATCTATAACTTCCTGACCTATGTATTCTATCATGCCGCTTTTTACGCCGTCTTCAAACGGCATCTTCTTTGCGCTGTATTCGCCGAACATGGGAACATCGTTTATCTTTCCTATAACGGTGTTGGCAACATCGAGGGTTATCTGGCAGCCGTCTTCGCCGTATACCTTGTAGCCGTTGTATTTGGCAGGGTTGTGCGAAGCCGTTACAACTATGCCCGCGCTGCACTTGAAATACCTTACAGCCCATGAAAGCATAGGCGTAGGCATAAGCTCTTTATAAATATAAACTTTTATGCCGTTTGCGGCAAGAACGCTCGCTGCTTCTTTTGCAAAAACGTCAGACTTTATGCGGCTGTCGTATGCAATAGCTGCGCTGCCCTTTTCAAAAGAGCCTTTTATATAGTCTGCAAGACCCTGAGTTGCGCGGCGAATGGTATAAACGTTCAGCCTGTATGAGCCTGCGCCTATAACGCCTCTCAGACCGCCCGTGCCGAATTCAAGATCGCGGTAAAACCTGTCCTCAATAGCATCTTTGTCGCCGTTTACTGACAAAAGTTCTTTTCTCAGGTCGGGGTCGTCCACCGCTTTTTTGCACCACAGTTCGTAAAGTTCCATAGAATCCATAAAATTAGCCTCCCTGTTATTATTACGGCTAAGCCGTGGCAAAGCCGTTTTGAAATTTCAGTATAAAAACACCTAATAACATTATAACAGCAATCTTCAAAACTTGCAAGAGGATTTTTAAATTTTGGGTGATATTTTTGCATAAGACTTGTAATGCGGCGAAAAATGCGTTACAATATATATGTATGGAGGTGCACATATGGAAAAATGTTACAAAAAGACCGTGGGCAACTTTAAAAGTTCAAACGGTATTTCTGATATTGCTTATTATATATACACGCCGCCTGAAAGAGCGAGGGCGGCTTTGCAGATAGTACACGGCATGAGCGAATTTATTGAAAGGTACGAGGAATTTGCAGACTTTCTCTGCGCAAACGGCATAGCGGTTTTCGGCTGCGACCATATAGGGCACGGAAATTCTGTAAAAAACAGCGAGGACAAGGGCTACTTTTACACCCCGAACGGCTGGCGCGATATGATAGCCGACTGCCGCACCATGATGAACATCGGCAAAAATAGTTTTCCGCACCTGCCGTATATTATGCTGGGTCACAGCATGGGAAGTTTTGTTGCAAGGGCGGCGGCTGTGAAATTCGGCTCTAAAATTGATGCGGTGATATTTTCGGGCACGGGCACGGGTATGCCTGCACTTACGGCGCAGCTTGCGTTTTTAGAGACGATGGCTGCCGCAAAGGGCGACAGATACCGCAGCAAGCTGGCAGACGACTTAGCGTTCGGCAAGTATAATTCACATATTGCAGAGCCCAAAACTCAGTCTGACTGGCTTACGCACGATCACGATAAAATCATAGAATTTCTATCTGATGAAAAATATGTTGATATGTTTACGCTGAACGGTTTTATAAATCTTGCCAAACTTAGCGGCTATGTGAACAGAGATGAATGGTATATCGCAGTTCGCAAAGATATGCCGATATTTATGTTTTCGGGAAGCGAAGACCCTGTGGGAAACTGGGGAGAGGGCGTTAAAGAGGTGTATGAAAAACTTCTGGCGTGCGGCTGCAATGTTTCTTTGAAATTATACGAGGGCGGCAGGCACGAGATGCTGAACGAAACAAACCGCCTTGAAGTTTACAAAGATGTGCTTGACCGGATTAACACCATAGCTGAAACGGAGTGAGTGAAAATGTTTGCAAAAATAAACAGCATAGGGCTTCTGGGGCTTAACGCATACCCCGTGTATGTTGAGATAGAGGCAAGCAGGGGGCTTGAAAGCTTAGATATTGTAGGCCTTGCGGACGTGGCTGTAAAAGAGAGCCGCGAGAGGATAAAAAGCGCGTTTCGCTCAACGCAGATACCCTTTCCGAAGCAGAGGATAATGATAAACCTTGCGCCTGCCGATGTGAAAAAATCAGGCTCGGTGCATGACCTTTCTATTGCGGCGGCGATAATGACCGTGCAGGGGCTGTTCTCCGAGAGCAGGGTGGAAAAGTCGGCGTTTATAGGCGAGGTATCGCTCGGCGGTGAGATAAGGGGCGTAAACGGCGTTCTGCCGATGACCATACTTGCAAAAAGCATAGGCATGACGGAAATTTATGTGCCTGCCGCGAACGCGTTTGAAGCATCTGTAGTTGAAGATATAAAGGTGTACGGCGTGAACTCTCTGGGCGAGATGGTCATGCACCTTTGCGGCAAAGTTGCGCTGAAACCTATGGACAAGTATGAGGCAAAGGATACAGACTATTATTCGGATCTTGATTTTGCAGATGTAAAAGGTCAGCAGACGGCGAAAAAGGCGTTGGAGATAGCTGCGTGCGGCGGTCACAACGTGCTTATGGTGGGCGCGCCCGGCGCAGGCAAAAGTATGCTGGCAAAGCGTATGCCCTCGATACTGCCTAAAATGACTTTTGAAGAAAGCATAGAAACTACGAATATCCACAGCATTTCCGGCATACTTGACCCGAAAACGCCGCTGATAACCAAAAGACCTTTCCGTTCGCCGCACCACACCATTTCGCCTGCGGGCTTAAGCGGAGGAGGCTCGGTGCCGCGCCCGGGGGAGATTTCGCTTGCGCACAACGGGCTGCTGTTTTTAGACGAACTTGCGGAATTTTCACGCGCGACGCTGGAGATACTTCGCCAGCCGCTGGAAGATCAGAAAGTTACCATTTCAAGGGTATCGGGCAGCATAACATACCCATGCTCGATAATGCTGATAGCCGCTATGAACCCATGCCCCTGCGGTTATTATGGTCACCCGACAAAAAAGTGCATATGCACGCAAAAACAGGTGGCGAATTATCTTTCAAAAGTGAGCGGCCCTGTGCTTGACAGATTTGACATACATATTGAAGTTGCGCCTGTGGATTATGATGACCTTTCCTCGACCACCAAAGAAGAAAACTCGGCTGCAATACGCGAAAGGGTGCAGAAAGCGCGCGAGATACAAAACAGACGTTACAAAGGCACGAGCATTACCTGCAACGCGCGGATAACTTCCGACATTCTGCATGAGGTTTGCCCCGTTTCGGACGACGGCAGCGAACTTTTAAAAAATGTGTTTGACAAGCTGGGTCTTTCGGCGAGGGCGTATGACAGGATACTGAAAGTTGCGCGAACTATTGCGGATATGGAGGGCAAAGATGTTATTGAAAAAAGCCACATCGCGCAGGCTGTTCAGTACAGAAGCCTTGACCGCAAATACTGGAATTGAGAAAATTATATAATCAATTTACGAAAATTTTACAAAATCTTGATTGTGCAAAATTTCTATGCGACCATACTTTCCGAGAGGGAAATATGGTTGTTTTGCTAATTCGGCGAAAAATCATGGCTTTATTGCTTGACTTGAAATAGGTATTATTATATAATTGTACAATGTATTATAATGGAAAATTAGCACCTTGCGGCGAAAAATATGCCGCGGTCTAAACCATAAATCTAATGTAAGGAGTGATCAGCCTATGGTGAATGTCAAGGACGTAACACTTGGCAAGAATGTGCGAAAAAGCTTCGCTAAGATCAATGAGGTACTTGAAATGCCCAACCTTATCGAAGTGCAGAAAAATTCGTATAATTGGTTTATTACGGAGGGTCTGAGGGAGGTATTCCGCGATATGCCCGTTATAACGGACTATAACGGTACTTTTGAGCTTACCTTTACAAACTTCCGTTTTGACGACAAGCTGAAATATACCATAGCGGAGTGCAAGGAAAGAGACGTTACCTATGCCGCAAAACTTATGGTGGAAACACAGCTGAGAAACACCGAAACGGGCAGCCTTATCAAGTCGGAAGTATTCATGGGCGATTTCCCTCTGATGACCGACAGCGGCACGTTCGTTATAAACGGCGCGGAGCGTGTTGTGGTATCGCAGCTGGTGCGTTCGCCGGGCGTGTATTTTTCATGCGATAAGGATAAGTCGGGTACGGATCTGTTCAAGTCGCAGATAATACCTAACAGAGGCGCATGGCTTGAATACGAAATGGACGCCAACCGCTGCACGTGGGTGCGTATAGACAAAAACAGAAAGATACCCCTTACCGTATTTATAAGAGCGCTGGGCTATGGCTCTAACGATGAGATAGCAGAACTTTTCGGCAATGACGAGAGGCTGGAGCAGACAATTTTGCAGCGTGATGCCGAGATATATCCCGACTCGGAGACTTTCCGCAACGAGGCTTTGCTTGAGATATACAGAAAGCTTCGTCCGGGTGAACCGCCGACAGTTGAAAGCGCTCAGACACACCTTAACAATCTGTTCTTTGATGCCAAGAGATATGACCTTTGCAGGTTCGGAAGATACAAGTACAACAAAAAGCTCGGCATAGCGCAGAGACTTGCAGGCAAAAAGCTTTCAAGACCCGTTGTAAACAGCATGACGGGCGAACTTATGGCTGATGCGGGCGACACCGTTGACAAAAAGCTTGCTCAGGAAATAGAGCAGGCAGGCGTTATGGAAGCGTATGTAAACGTTGAAGTAAAGGAATACTACCCCAACGCCGCAGGTGAGCTGGTACTGAAGACAGAGACCAAGGAAGTAAAGATAATAGGCAACGGCATGGTCGATATAAACGGCTATGTTGAGGGCGACCTTGAACCTTACGGAATAAATGAAAAGGTATCGTTCCCGGTGCTGAAAGAGATACTTGAAAACACCGAGGCGGACGAGCTTATTGATGAGATAAAGAGACGTGCTGACGACCTTGTTCCAAAGCATATAACGGTAGATGATATTATAGCTTCTATCTCTTATTATCTCAATCTTATAGACGGCGTGGGCGATGTTGACGACATAGACCACCTGGGCAACAGACGTATAAGATGCGTGGGTGAGCTTTTGCAGAACCAGTTCAGGATAGGCTTTACCAGAATGGAAAAGGTAGTTCGCGAAAGAATGAATATTCAGACGCAGGACGCGGTCTCTCTGACACCTGCATCGCTGATAAATATAAAGCCTATAACAGCTGCGATAAAGGAGTTTTTCGGATCATCGCCGCTCTCGCAGTTCATGGATCAGACAAACCCCCTTGCGGAGCTTACTCATAAGAGAAGACTTTCGGCTTTGGGCCCCGGCGGTCTTTCTCGTGACAGAGCAGGATTTGAAGTTCGTGACGTACACTATTCCCATTACGGAAGAATGTGTCCGATAGAAACTCCGGAAGGCCCTAATATAGGACTTATATCCTATCTTGCTTCGTTTGCAAGGATAAACAAGTACGGATTTATAGAAGCGCCTTACCGCCGTGTTGACAAGGAAACGGGCGTAGTTACCGACGAAGTTGTTTATATGACAGCCGATACAGAGGATAACTATATGATAGCGCAGGCTAACGAACCGCTTACCGAGGACGGCAAATTTGCAAACGACAAGGTAAAGGGTCGTTTCCGTGACCAGATACTTGAAATAGACAAAAACAAGATAGACTTCATGGACGTATCGCCGAAGATGGTCGTATCAGTTGCAACTGCTATGATACCGTTTTTGGAAAACGATGACGCGAACCGTGCGCTTATGGGCTCTAATATGCAAAGGCAGGCAGTGCCTCTGCTGAAAACGGAAGCCCCTATAGTCGGCACGGGTATGGAGTATAAAGCGTGCCTCGATTCGGGCGTTGCGGTGGTTTCTACCGCGGCAGGCGTTGTTGAGAGCGTAAGCGCTGACAAGATAGTAGTACGCGAGGACAGCGGCGAACAGCACACCTACGACCTTATCAAGTTCAAGAGATCCAACGCAGGCACTTGCACCAACCAAAGACCTATAGTTGACAAGGGCGAAAGGATAGAGGCTCATCAGGTAATAGCAGACGGCCCTGCCACCTGCAACGGTGAGATATCTCTCGGCAAGAATGCCCTTATAGGCTTCATGACATGGGAGGGTTACAACTACGAAGACGCTGTTCTGCTCAATGAGAACCTTGTAAAGCAGGATAAGTATACTTCTATCCATATAGAAGAATATGAGATAGAATGCCGCGATACAAAGCTCGGCGCGGAAGAGATAACAAGAGATATACCGAACGTTGGCGACGATGCGCTGAAAGACCTCGATGAGAACGGTATAATCAGAATAGGCGCTGAGGTAAGAGCGGGCGATATTTTGGTAGGCAAGGTAACGCCTAAGGGCGAAACAGAGCTTACCGCCGAGGAAAGACTGCTCAGAGCGGTATTCGGCGAGAAAGCAAGAGAAGTAAGAGACAGCTCTCTTAAAGTTCCGCACGGCGAGGCAGGCGTTATTATAGACGTCAAGATATTTACAAGAGATAACTGCGATGAGCTTGCACCGGGCGTAAACAAGCTGGTAAGGTGCTATATCGCGCAGAAGCGTAAAATATCGGTCGGCGACAAAATGGCGGGCCGCCACGGCAACAAGGGCGTTGTTTCACGCATACTGCCGCAGGAGGATATGCCGTTTTTGGAAGACGGCACACCGCTTGATATATGCCTAAACCCCCTCGGCGTTCCGTCGCGTATGAATATCGGTCAGGTGCTTGAAGTACATCTCGGCATGGCTGCAAAGAAACTCGGCTGGAACATCATGACGCCTGTATTTGACGGCGCGCATGAGGCTGATATAAGAGAATGTTTCCGCGAAGCAGGTCTGCCCGAAGACGGCAAGACGGTGCTTTACGATGGAAGAACGGGCGAGAAGTTCGATAACCGCATAACTGTAGGTTATATGTATTATCTTAAACTCCACCACCTTGTTGACGATAAGATACACGCGCGTTCGGTAGGTCCTTATTCGCTGGTAACTCAGCAGCCGCTCGGCGGTAAAGCGCAGTTCGGCGGACAAAGATTCGGTGAAATGGAAGTATGGGCTCTGGAAGCATACGGCGCGGCTTACACGCTTCAGGAGATACTGACGGTGAAGTCGGACGATACCGTGGGCAGAGTAAAGACCTACGAAGCTATAGTCAAGGGTCAGAACGTGCCTAAGGCAGGCATACCCGAATCGTTCAAGGTACTGATAAAGGAAATGCAGTCGCTTTGCCTTAACATGAAAGTGCTTGACGAAAACAACGAGGAGATCGACATAAAGCAGAGCTTTGACGATGATGATATTCCTCCGCGTGAGTCTGTAATAAGCGATGAAGTATCGTTTGTAGATGACGGCACGGGTGATCAGTACGTTGATGCCGATGATCTTGAAGATTTCGACGACGGACTTGAAGAATACGACGATGCCGAGGGCGATGACGATTATATCGACGATGAAGACGACGAAGACGATTTCCTTTCGGACGAAGACGATGGTCAGGACGGAGATATTGACGAAGAATAATATCATAAGCACGACGTTATGTCGATGATCAGATCAGAAAGAGGGTTCGCAATTTGGAGTTCAAAGCATTTGATTCAATAAGAATAGGTCTTGCCTCACCCGAGATGATAAGAGATTGGTCTTACGGCGAGGTAACAAGACCGGAAACGATAAATTACCGTTCGCAGAAGCCTGAGAAGGACGGACTTTTCTGCGAGAAGATATTCGGACCGACAAAGGACTGGGAGTGCCACTGCGGAAAGTATAAGAAGATACGTTTCAAAGGCATGGTCTGCGAGCGCTGCGGCGTTGAAGTTACCAAAGCCAAGGTGCGCCGTGAGAGAATGGGTCACATAGAGCTTGCTGCGCCCGTATCTCATATATGGTACTTCAAAGGTACTCCGTCAAGGATAGGTCAGATACTTGAAATATCACAGAAAAGACTTGAAGAAGTTCTGTATTTTACAAAGTATATAGTTATAGACCCCGGTACTACGCCGCTTGAAAAAGGCTCGCTTTTGAGCGAGACCGAGTACAGGGCTGCCGTTGAAAAGTATGACGAGAGCAGCTTCCGTGTGGGCATGGGCGCTGAGGCTATACAGGAACTTCTGAGAGAGTACAGCAGCGACAGATACGATATGTTCCGCGCAAGACTGGAAAGCGACGGCAGACTGTCATTTACAGACGAGCAGAAGAAAAAGTGCGAAATGTGTGCAAGACGTTCCAACGAAGAAAGAGCTATGTGCGCAGGCTGCACCAAGGCTGACAGCGAGGAGGGCTGCGACGACTGCGAGCTTACCGCCCTGCGCGACAGCGATCTGCTTGACATAAGACAGTGCGACTGCAAAAACTGCCCTATGTGCGAGGAGATACCCGAAGAGGAATGGAAAGACAACCTCGAGGTGGTTGCAGACGATCTGAAAGAAGAACTTAGAGATCTTTCTTCGGGTCAGAAGCGATTGAAGCTGCTTAAAAGACTGGAGATAGTTGAGGCTTTCAGACTTTCGGGCAACAAGCCTGAGTGGATGATACTCAACGCTATACCTGTAATACCGCCCGAACTGAGACCTATGGTACTGCTTGACGGCGGAAGATACGCTACCAGCGACCTTAACGACCTTTACAGACGTGTTATAAACAGAAACAACCGCCTGAAAAGAATGAAAGAGCTGGAAGCTCCCGAAATAATAGTAAGAAACGAAAAGAGAATGTTGCAGGAAGCCGTAGATGCCCTTATAGACAACGGCAGACACAGCAGACCTGTAACAGGCCCTAACGGCAGAGCGTTCAAATCGCTTTCGGATATGCTAAAAGGCAAGCAGGGTCGTTTCCGTCAGAACCTGCTGGGCAAGCGTGTTGACTATTCGGGACGTTCTGTTATAGTTGTAGGGCCGGAGCTGAGAATGTATCAGTGCGGTCTGCCTAAGGAAATGGCGCTGGAGCTTTTCAAGCCTTTCGTTATGAAAAGACTTGCAGATACAAATCCGAATATAAATATCAAATCTGCGCGTAAAAAGGTGGAGAGAGCAGACCCCGAAGTGTGGGACGCTCTTGAAAATGTTATACAGAGCCACCCCGTAATGCTCAACCGTGCGCCTACTCTGCACAGACTGGGCATACAGGCGTTTGAGCCCGTGCTTGTAGAGGGCAGAGCGATAAAGCTGCACCCGCTGGTATGTACGGCGTTCAACGCGGACTTTGACGGCGACCAGATGGCAGTACACGTTCCGCTTTCGGCTGAGGCGCAGGCAGAGGCAAGATTTTTGATGCTTGCTGCGAACAACCTGCTCAAACCGTCTGACGGCAAGCCTGTTGCGGTGCCTTCGCAGGATATGCTGCTGGGTTCTTATTACCTTACGCTGCTTAGACCTCTCGATAACCAGCTCGACAAAGAGATGGAGAATATGAGAGATGAGTATAACGAGCTGAAAGAAACTCTCGATGTTCTCAAAAAGAAAAAGCAGCCTACCGAGGAGGACTTGCAGGAGATAGCCAAGCTTAAAGCCGAGACGGAGGAACTTTCCGCCAAGCTTGTAAGAAAAGACGGCTTTTCAAAGAATGACCCGTATATAAAGATGATAGACGAGAACGGTCAGCTTACCGTAAAGGTGTTCCGCGATGTTAACGAGGCAAGAATGGCATACGATGCAAAAGCTGTTACACTTCAAGAGCCTATCAAGGTAAGAATAAGCAAAAAAGCAGGCGAAAAACAGGTATCAAAGCTTATTGATGCGACCGTAGGCAGACTTATCTTCAACGAGATAATACCGCAGAACCTCGGCTATGTTGACAGAACGATAAGCGAAAAAGAGCTTGACCTTGAAATATCGTTCCTTGTAAAAAAGAGCGAACTTTCAAGCATTATCGAAAAGTGCATAAAGATACACGGCACAACTACCACTTCCGAAGTGCTCGACAAGATAAAGGCTTTGGGTTATAAGTATTCTACAAGGTCGGGTCTTACCGTTGCGGTCTGCGATGCCGTAATACCTCCTCAGAAGCAGGCTATCATAGCCGAGGCTGACGAAAAGGTATCAAAGATGTACAAAAACTACAACAGAGGTCTTATCTCCGACGAGGAGAAGTCAAAGCAGTTTGCAAACATCTGGAACAAGGCGACCGACGATGTTACCGATGCTTTGAAGAAGAATCTTGACAAGTACAATCCTATCAACATGATGGCGGATTCGGGCGCGCGTGGTTCTATCAACCAGATGAGACAGCTGGCAGGCATGAGAGGACTTATAGCAAATACTTCGGGTTCGACTATAGAAATGCCTATCAGAGCCAACTATCGTGAGGGTCTTAACATTCTGGAATACTTCATTTCTTCCAGAGGCGCGAGAAAGGGTCTTGCAGATACCGCTCTGCGTACCGCAGACTCGGGCTACCTGACAAGACGTCTTGTTGACGTTTCGCAGGACGTTATAATCCGCGAGGACGACTGCGGTTCTACTTCGGGCATTGAAGTGTTCGATATAAAGAGCGGCAACGCTGTTATAGAGCCCTTGACCGAAAGACTTATAGGCAGATACCTTGTTGAGGATATCAAAGATGCCAAGACGGGCGAGATGATAGTTTCACACAACAAGCTGATGGACGACAAAGATGCCAAGAAAGTTGTTGCCATACTTGAAGAACAGGGCAAGAACAGCATCGAGATAAGAAGCGTGCTGCAATGCAAGGCTAAACACGGCGTTTGCGCTAAGTGCTATGGCGCTAACCTTGCTCACGGCAAGACCGTAACGGTCGGCGAGGCTGTAGGTATTATCGCCGCGCAGTCTATAGGTGAACCGGGTACGCAGCTTACCATGAGAACGTTCCATACGGGCGGTATCGCGAACGCGGAAGATATCACACAAGGTCTGCCGCGTGTTGAAGAACTTTTTGAAAGCAGAAGACCCAAGGGCGCGGCTACTATCACAAGAATAGCGGGCGTGTGCAAGATCGAAGAGATCAAGAAGATAAATCAGATAACAGTTACGAGCGACGAACTTGACGTTGACAGCGACGAGCCGAGAAAAGAAGTATACACCATTCCTTACGGTCAGAAGCTGAAAGTTACCGACGGTCAAAGAGTTTCTGCCGGTGAACCGCTCACCGAGGGTTCTATCTATCCGGGCGATATACTGGCTGTAAACGGCATAATGGCTGTTCAGAACTATATCATCACCGAGATACAGAAGACCTATCGTTCACAGGGTGTTGACATCAATGACAAGCACGTTGAAGTAATAGTTCGCCAGATGATGAAGAAAGTAAAGGTAGAGGACAGCGGAAGCAGCTACCTGCTGCCGGGCTCGCTGGTGGACAAGAACGAGATAGCCGAGATAAACGCGCAGATACAGGAAGAAATAGATGCAGGCGTTGAGGGCGCGGCTCTCGTGACGACTGTGCCCGTACTTCAGGGTATCACAAAGGCTTCGTCCAACTCCGACAGCTTCATGTCGGCGGCTTCGTTCCAGGAGACCACAAAGGCTCTTACAGATGCCGCTATCAGGGGCAAGACCGATAAACTTTCGGGTCTTAAAGAGAACGTTATTATCGGTAATCTTATTCCTGCCGGTACGGGAATGGATATCTACAACGACGTTGAGATAAGAAAGAGCGAAAGCTATATCGACCACGCAGCGCAGTTCAATAACTAAAAACTTAAGGCTAGGGGGGCGTTCATTATGCGGTGAGCGCCCCGTTTTTTACGTATTTGTGCAAGGCAAGGGCAATAAAACTTACATTTTTATGCAGGATTTCGGGAATAAATGTATTGACAAAAGCCAAAAACTATTATATAATAATAGGGTATGCTGACGTATTGTCTGCTTTTGCAGGCAGGGCGCGCATAAATTTTTGAGGAAAGGAGAGAAATTATGCCGACCTTTAATCAGTTGGTTCGCAAGGGAAGAGACGTACTCGCAGTAAAGTCTACCGCCCCCGCACTCCAGAAGGGCTACAACTCCAAGAAGAAGATAGCTATCGACCAGAGCTGCCCCCAGAAGAGAGGCGTTTGCACAGCGGTAAGAACTGCTACGCCGAAGAAGCCTAACTCTGCTATGCGTAAAATTGCCAGAGTAAGACTTACCAACGGCAACGAGGTGACGGCGTATATCCCGGGTATAGGTCACAACCTCCAGGAGCACTCTGTTGTTCTTATCAGAGGCGGACGTGTAAAGGATCTCCCCGGTGTGCGTTATCACATCATAAGAGGAACGCTTGACGCTCAGGGCGTTGCCAAGAGAATGCAGGCACGTTCCAAGTACGGCGCAAAGAGACCCAAGGCAGGAGCAGCCAAGTAAAAAGCTCAAAGAAATATCATGAGAAACTCATTGCCGCGTTAAAAGCGCGGAGACCACAGTGAATGTGGAGTGTTGATATATATTGACCTCTGCAAGCGCTGACGGGGCGGCTATAAGCAGCACAAAGCTGTGAGGAGCCGAGCGAGTACCTATGAATTCATCATTTAATGAAGGAGGGAATTATAGTGCCTAGAAGAGGTAAAGTTGCAAAGAGAGACGTTCTGCTCGATCCTGTATACAACTCAAAGCTCGTTACAAGACTTGTAAACAACATAATGCTCGACGGCAAGAAGGGCGTTGCACAGAAGATAGTTTACGGCGCATTTGAGATAGTTGAGGAAAAGTCGGGCAAGCCTGCTCTTGAAATGTTTGAGGCAGCAATGGAAAACATCATGCCCAGCCTTGAAGTAAAGGCACGCCGTGTAGGCGGTGCAACATATCAGGTGCCTATGGAGGTGCGTCCCGAAAGACGTCAGACATTGGGACTGAGATGGATAACCAAGTATGCGCGTCTGAGAAACGAGCAGACAATGAAAGAAAGACTGGCAAACGAGATACTCGATGCCGTTAACGGCGTCGGCGGCTCAGTCAAGAAACGTGAGGATACTCACAAAATGGCAGAAGCCAACAAGGCTTTCGCACACTACAGATGGTAATAACAGGAGGAAACTATGGCAAGAGAGTGTTCATTGCAGAATACCAGAAATATCGGTATTATGGCGCACATCGATGCCGGTAAGACTACTACTACCGAACGTATCCTGTTTTATACCGGTATCAATCATAAAATAGGTGAAACACACGACGGCGCAGCCACCATGGACTGGATGGAGCAGGAGCAGGAAAGAGGTATAACCATTACTTCGGCTGCTACCACCTGCTACTGGAAAGGTCACAGACTGAACATAATAGATACCCCGGGTCACGTTGACTTTACTGTTGAAGTTGAACGTTCTCTCAGAGTTCTTGACGGTTCGGTAACGGTGCTTTGCGCTAAGGGCGGTGTTGAACCGCAGACAGAAACGGTTTGGCGTCAGGCTAACAACTATAAAGTTCCCAGACTTGTTTATGTAAACAAAATGGACATTATGGGCGCTGATTTTTACAGAGTTCTTGAAATGCTTCACACCAGACTGAAATGCAACGCTGTTCCCATACAGCTCCCTATCGGCTCGGAAGATACTTTCAAAGGTATCATAGACCTTGTTGAGATGAAAGCGTATGTTTATTACGATGACCTCGGCAAGGATATAAGAGTTGAAGAGATACCCGAGGATATGAAAGAGCTCGCTCAGAAGTATCACGATGAAATGGTAGAGCACGTTGCAGAGCAGGACGAAGCTCTTATGGAAAAATACTTTGAAGAGGGTACACTTTCTATAGATGAGATAAAGACCTGCATAAGAAAATCTACTATTGCTAATACAATGGTACCCGTTACCTGTGGTACTTCGTACAGAAACAAGGGCGTGCAGAAGCTGCTCGATGCTATAATCGACTATATGCCCGCACCTACAGATGTACCCGATATAAAGGGCGTAAACCCCGAAACAGGCGAAGAATGCACAAGACCGTCTTCCGACGAAGCGCCGTTTGCAGCTTTGGCATTCAAGATAGCTACAGACCCGTTTGTTGGTAAACTGTGCTTCTTCAGAGTTTATTCGGGTGTGCTCGATGCAGGCAGCGGCGTTTATAACGCTACCAAGGATAAAGAGGAAAGAATAGGACGTATAGTTCAGATGCACTCAAACCACAGAAAGGATATTGAAAGAGTTTATTCGGGAGATATCGCTGCTGCGGTAGGTCTGAAAAATACCACCACCGGCGATACGCTGTGTGATGAGAAAAATCCCGTTATCCTCGAATCTATGGAATTTCCAGAACCTGTTATACAGCTGGCTATCGAGCCTAAGACCAAAGCAGGTCAGGAGAAAATGGGTATCGCGCTTTCAAAGCTTGCAGAAGAAGACCCGACTTTCAGAACATGGACAGACGAAGAAACAGGTCAGACCATTATTGCAGGTATGGGCGAACTTCACCTTGAAATAATCGTTGACAGAATGCTGCGTGAGTTTAAGGTAGAAGCAAACGTAGGCGCGCCTCAGGTTGCTTATAAGGAAACTATCACAAAAATGGCTGACGTTGACCATAAGTACGCCAGACAGTCGGGCGGTAAAGGTCAGTACGGTCATGTTAAGATCAAAGTAGAGCCTAACGAATCCGGCAAGGGCTATGAGTTTATAAACTCGGTTGTCGGCGGCGCTATCCCCAAGGAATATATCCCTGCTGTTGACAAGGGTATTCAGGGAGCTATGAAAGCAGGCGTTCTGGCAGGCTATCAGGTAGTTGACGTAAAGGTAACTCTTTACGACGGCTCTTACCACGAAGTTGACTCGTCCGAAATGGCGTTCTCTATCGCTGGTTCTATGGCGTTCAAAGAGGCTATGAGAAAGGGCGCAGCTGTTATACTCGAGCCTATAATGAAAGTTTCGGTATTTGTTCCCGAAGACTTTATGGGTACGGTAATAGGCGACCTCAACTCAAGGCGCGGTCAGATACTCGGTCAGGAAGTAAACAACGGCACAGCGCAGGTAGATTCGCTCGTTCCGCTTTCCGAAATGTTCGGTTACTCCAACGACCTCAGATCCAAAACGCAGGGCAGAGGCAACTATACTATGGAACCGCACAGCTATACGCAGGTTCCTAAGAACATCGCGGAGAAGATAATCTCTACGAGAAATAAAGGCGACGAAGAATAATTTTCAATTCGGACTTGCATTTTGTAAATCAATCTGTTATAATGTAGATAATGTATTTTATCGACAGAGATCATAAACTTGAAATTTAAGGAGGAAAATCCAATGGCAAAGGCAAAATTTGAACGTACCAAGCCGCACGTTAATATTGGTACTATCGGTCACGTTGACCACGGCAAGACTACTCTTACCGCAGCTATCACAAAGGTTCTCGCTATGCAGGGCCTTGCAGAGAAGAAGGACTATGCCAACATCGACTCTGCTCCCGAAGAGAGAGAAAGAGGTATAACGATCAACACCGCTCACGTTGAGTATGAGACCAAGAACCGTCACTATGCTCACGTTGACTGCCCGGGTCACGCCGACTATGTAAAGAACATGATCACCGGTGCTGCTCAGATGGACGGCGCAATACTCGTTGTTGCTGCTTCTGACGGCCCTATGGCTCAGACAAGAGAGCACATACTGCTCGCTCGTCAGGTTGGCGTTCCTGCAATTGTTGTATTCATGAACAAGGCTGACCAGGTTGACGACGACGAACTTCTCGAACTCGTTGAAATGGACATCAGAGAACTGCTTGACAAGTATGAATTCCCCGGCGATGATACTCCTATCATCAAGGGTTCTGCTCTCCAGGCTCTCGAATCCGATTCCAACGATCCTACCGATCCCGTATATGCTCCTATCGTTGAGCTTATGGACGCTGTTGACAGCTTCATTCCTACTCCCGACCGTAAGTCGGATCTCCCGTTCCTTATGCCTGTTGAGGAAGTATTCACCATCACAGGTCGTGGTACTGTTGCAACCGGCAGAGTTGAGAGAGGTCAGCTCAACAACGGCGACGAAGTTGAGATAATCGGTCTTACCGACGAGAGAAAGAAGACCGTTGTTACCGGTATCGAAATGTTCAGAAAGATACTCGACTACGCTGAAGCAGGCGACAACATAGGCGCACTTCTCCGTGGTATCCAGAGAACCGAGATCGAAAGAGGTCAGGTACTCTGCAAGCCGGGTTCTATTCACCCCCACACCAAGTTCAGAGGTCAGGTTTACGTTCTGAAGAAGGAAGAGGGCGGACGTCATACTCCTTTCTTCAACAACTACAGACCGCAGTTCTATTTCAGAACTACCGATGTTACCGGCGTTATCACACTTCCTGCTGATAAGGAAATGTGTATGCCCGGCGACAACGTTGAAATGGACGTTGAGCTTATCCAGCCGATAGCTATCGAAGAGGGTCTTCGTTTCGCTATCCGTGAGGGCGGCAGAACAGTTGGCTCAGGCGTTGTTATCGCTATCAACGAATAATTTTTGCTGATCTATCTAAACGCAGTGTGATGAAAGTCGCGCTGCGTTTTTATTTTCCTCTTGAAAATGTGCATTCAATATGATATAATATAATAAATCGGAAATTTGTTTACTATATCTGCTCTGCTATTGGGGGAGACCCTTTTGAAAAAGGGTCTTCCCCCAAGCCCCCTCACTAAAACTTCTATATTTTTGGCGAGGGGTAATTATACTGTATAATATACTTAGGATTTACGGTATATAGCAGATTATAAAAATAAATTACCCCTCGCCAAAAACAATGGAAAAGTCTTTGGAAAGGGGTATGGGGAAAGCCTTTCTTCAGAAAGGTTTTCCCCAAAAGAAAACAGGCACAGTAGATAAATTCCGGTTTGTTATATTATATCGTGTATGAATATACATTTTACAAATGCATAAAATTGTGATTTGTTGTATAAAGCCTGTAAAATATAAACTGCATTATGTATAATTAGCTGAAATTATGCATAAGCACTTGCATATCGGGCGGAAATGATGTATAATCATAATAACATATTATCAATTGTTGAAAAGGGGTATTTGCTATGGCAAAAGAGATCAAAAAAGTTGTGCTGGCTTATTCGGGAGGACTTGACACGTCAATTATAATCCCGTGGCTGAAAGAAAATTACAACAACTGCGAGGTAATTGCGGTTTCGGGAAATGTAGGTCAGGGAACCGAGCTTGACGGTCTGGAGGAAAAAGCTCTCAAAACGGGCGCTTCAAAGCTGTATATAGAAGACCTGACGGAGGAATTTATAAACGATTATGTTTTCCCGACAGTGCAGGCAGGTGCTATCTATGAAAACAGATATATGCTCGGCACATCGTTCGCAAGACCGATAATCGCAAAGAGAATTGCCGAAATAGCTCTGAAAGAGGGCGCTGATGCTATCTGCCACGGCTGCACCGGCAAGGGCAACGACCAGGTTCGTTTTGAGCTGGCTATAAAGGCTTTCGCACCCGATATGCAGATAATTGCACCGTGGAGGATATGGGATCTGAAATCGAGAGATGAGGAGATAGACTACGCCGAGGCGCACAATATACCTCTTAAAATAAACAGGGAAACAAACTATTCAAAGGATAAGAACATATGGCACCTCTCACACGAGGGTCTTGACCTTGAAGACCCTGCAAACGAGCCGCAGTATGAAAAAGAGGGATTCCTTGAAATGGGCGTGTCACCCATTCAGGCGCCAGACAAGCCGACTTACGTTACCATACACTTTGAAAAGGGCGTGCCTACCGCTATTGACGGCGTTCAGATGAACGGTACGGGAATTGTTAGCACCCTCAACAAACTTGGCGGCGAAAACGGCATAGGTCTTGCAGATCTTGTTGAGAACCGCCTTGTGGGAATGAAGTCAAGGGGCGTTTATGAAACTCCGGGCGGCGCGATACTCTACCACGCGCATGAGGTGCTGGAGACCATAACGCTTGATAAAGAGACCGCAAGGGTAAAGCAGTATCTTTCGATCAAATTTGCCGATATAGTTTATAACGGTCAGTGGTATACGCCGCTGAGAGAGGCAATGTCGGCATTTGTTACCGAAACGCAGAAAACCGTTACGGGCGACGTAAGACTCAAACTTTACAAGGGCAACATAATAAACGCAGGCGTTACCTCGCCTTATACGCTTTATGACGAACAGGTGGCTACTTTCTCGGCAGACGAAGTTTACGACCAGAAAGACAGCGCAGGATTTATCAATCTGTTCGGTCTGCCTATAAAGGTACGCGCTAAACTTGAACAGCAGAGGAAAAACGGCAATAAGTAATAGCCGCAGCGATATAAACGATATATTTTATAAGGAGGAAATCACAATGGTCGACAACATAAAGTATGAGCACGAACTGGACAAAAAGGTGGCTATATCATACGACAGCCTGCCTAACTCTTCGTTTGAGGACGTAAACCTCGGCGATACAAAATTCAGCAACGTAAACCTTAAAGGCGCAGTATTTGACGACGTAAACATGGAGAACGTAAAGCTCAACAACATAAACATGAGCGGCGCGGACATCACCGACATTTATATGGCGAACACAAGATTTCTCGGCGTTAATATGACGGGCACAAGATTCGGATGCAGCGTTATGAACAATGTAGAGTTCAAAAACCCCGTTATGCGCGGCGCTACGTTTGCTTACTGCGACCTTACCAACGTTGAGATAAACGACTGCATTATTGACGGTCTGAAGATCAACGGCATAGATATCTCAAAGCTTATAGAGCAGCACCTCAAGGAGACCGAGGGCAAGTAAACTGCTTTTGGAAATATCAAGGGGCAGAGCGGAGCGTGATGTTTCCGCTTTGCCCATAAGTTATTTATGTGCAAAATAAAGTACGGAACGGAGAAATACTATGGCAGATATGATGTGGGCAGGCAGGTTTTCCAAACAGGTAGACGACAGGGTGAACGATTTCAATTCGTCTGTTTCGTTCGATGCGAGAATGTACAGGCAGGATATTCAGGGCTCTGTTGCTCATGCCACCATGCTCGGCGAGTGCGGTATAATCGACATGAAAGAAAGCCTGGCTATAGTTGAGGGGCTAAAAGGCATACTCTCAGATATTGACAGCGGAAAACTTCATATAGACCCAAATGCCGAAGATATCCATATGTTCGTTGAAGCAGAGCTTACAAAGCGCCTTGGCGATACCGGCAAAAGACTGCATACCGCGCGCAGCAGAAACGATCAGGTCGCGCTGGATATAAGAATGTATCTGCGAGATGAGATAAATGAAATTTTATCGTATATAGAGCAGCTTATAAATACCATAGTAAAGCTTGCGGAAGATAACCTGACAACTATCATGCCCGGTTATACGCATATGCAGAGGGCTCAGCCGATAACTTTTGCACACCATGTAATGGCGTATGCGCAAATGCTTCTGCGCGACAAGGGTAGACTTGAAGATACATACAAACGCATGAACGTCCTGCCGCTGGGCAGCGGTGCGCTGGCTTCTACCACATACCCGATAAACAGGGAGAGGGTGTGTGAGCTTCTCGGTTTTGACGAAGTATCGCAAAACTCACTTGACGGCGTTTCGGACAGGGATTTCTGCATAGAGCTTGCAAGCGCGCTTTCAATACTGATGATGCACCTTTCGCGCTTTTCGGAGGAGATAATTCTGTGGTGCTCGTGGGAGTTTAAATTCATAGAGCTTGATGATGCATTCGCAACAGGTTCTTCAATAATGCCGCAGAAGAAAAACCCCGATGTTACCGAACTTATAAGAGGTAAAACAGCGCGCGTTTACGGCGACTTGAACACACTTCTTACGATGATGAAAGGCACGCCGCTTGCATACAACAAGGATATGCAGGAGGATAAGCCTGCGATATTCGATGCTATTGATACAGTAAAACTGTGCCTGAAAACATTTATACCCATGCTCGATACCATGAAAGTTATCCCCGAAAATATGAGAAACGCTGCGGCGAGGGGCTTTATAAACGCTACCGACTGCGCCGACTATCTTGTGAAAAAGGGTATGCCTTTCAGAGACGCATATAAAATAACGGGCACGCTGGTCGCAAAGTGTATAGAAAAAGGCGTAACGCTTGAAACGCTGCCGATAGAGGAATATAAGGCTCTGTGCGACAAGTTTGACGAGGGCGTATACGATGCCATAAACCTTGATAGCTGCGTTATGCAGAGAAAGGCAAAAGGCGGCCCTGCGCCGGAGTGCGTTAAAGAGCAGATAGAATACGTTAAGAGGAAATTGCAAAAATGAAGACGAAAATTTTTATAGACGGCAAAGAGGGTACTACGGGACTTCAGATATATGAGAGGTTCGCAAAGAGAGATGACCTTGAGATACTGCTGATAGACGAGGATAAGCGCAAGGACGTAAACGAGAGGAAAAGGCTTATAAACGAGTCGGACATAACGTTTTTGTGTTTGCCTGATGCGGCGGCTGTTGAAGCTGTAACGCTCATAGAAAACGATAGTACAAGAATTATAGATGCATCTACCGCGCACAGAACAAATGACGACTGGGCATACGGTTTCCCCGAGCTTTCAAAGGCGCACAGGGATAGGATAAGATCAGCGAAAAGGGTCGCAAACCCCGGCTGCTATGCCAGCGGGTTTATAAGCATTGTGTACCCCTTAGTGCAGGCAGGCGTGCTGCCGAAAGACTACCCCGTTATATCGCACGCGGTTTCGGGCTACAGCGGCGGCGGCAAGAAGATGATAGCGGCAATAGAGGGCGGCGGCAAGACAAAAGAGATGTGCTCTCCGCGCCAGTACGCTTTAACGCAGTCGCACAAGCACTTACCCGAAATGCAGAAAATATGTGGTCTGGGATATCCGCCTATGTTCAACCCGATAGTTGACGATTTTTACGCAGGCATGGTGGTGAGCGTTCCGCTGATAGCGAGAACTCTGCCGAAAAAGTATACGCCAAAGGATATACATAAGATACTCAAAGAACATTATGACGGTCAGCGGTTTGTAAAGGTCATGGAACTTGGCGGCGGCGATACGCTACCCGATGGTTTTCTGCCTGCAAACACGCTGGAGGGCAGCAACGATATGCAGATATTTGTCTTTGGAAATGATGACAGGATACTTATCGCCTCACGGCTTGACAATCTGGGAAAAGGAGCAAGCGGAGCAGCCGTTCAGAACATGAATATAATGCTCGGTCTTGACGAGGCGACAGGACTGTAAGTTTTATCGTTGAAAGAGAGAAAGAAAATGAAAAAGAAAAGGTTGGCTGTTGCGGCGGCGATAACGGCATTTGTTATGCTGTGCGGCTGCTCAAACACTGACAGCAGCGGCGACACCGCTTATGTGACGACATCGGAGACAACAACGCAGATCACAACAACGCAGACTGAAACAAGCATTACAAGCATTGCAGAAAATACTGCTGCTGAAACTACTTCGCAGACAACCACGCAGAGCACAACAACTACAACGACCACTACTACTGCGGCTGCAACTACTACAGCTGCGCCAAGCACGCAGACCACGACAGCACCCGTTGTAACTACCCCAAAACCTCAGACCACCGCGCCGCCGAAAACTACAACGACTACAACATCAGCAACAACGCCAAAGCCGCAAAATGACCTTTCGCAAAAGACGGTGGAAGAAATATTACAGGGCATGACGATCGAAGAAAAGGTGGGTCAGCTTTTTGTGGTAAGACCCGAAAAACTGGGCGGCTCTGCCTTGCAGTGCGACAGCGGCGACAAAAACGGCATAAGCAAATATCATGTTGGCGGCGTGTGTATGTTCGGGCAGAATATTCAGTCTCCGTCGCAGATAAAAAGCTTTATAAACGGTTTGCAGTCGGCTGGTGAAATACCGCTGTTCATAGCTGTTGACGAGGAAGGCGGCAGAGTGGCAAGAATTGCAAACTGCGCAGGTTTTGCGGTGAAAAAGTTTGCAAGTATGCTCTCTGTAGGCAATACGGGTGATACGTCGCAGGCTTATAATGTAGGAGAAACGATAGGCGAGTATCTTAAAACTTATGGGTTTAATGTAGACTTAGCGCCCGTTGCAGATGTGAACACCAATCCTCAGAATGTCGTTATAGGTGACAGGGCTTTCGGCAGCGACCCCACAAAAGTTGCGCAAATGGTGGCAAGCGCGGTAAAAGGCTTTCACAGCAAGGGCATGATATGTTGCTTGAAACATTTTCCCGGTCACGGCGACACTACGGAGGATACCCACAAGCAGAGCGTTACCGTATACAAAACGTGGGAGAAGCTGAAAGGGTGCGAGATGCTGCCGTTTGCAGGCGGTATAAACGCAGGCGCAGACATGGTGATGACCGCGCATATAAACGTTCCGAATGTGACTTCTGACGGGTTGCCTGCATCGCTTTCGTATGAACTTGTAACAGGCAAGCTGCGCGGTGAAATGGGCTTTGACGGTGTTGTGATAACGGATTCGCTTGAAATGGAGGCGCTGAGAAAGCAGTACGGCGATGCGAAAAGCTCGGTACTTGCGGTCAAGGCAGGCGCAGACATACTGCTTATGCCGGAAGATATAGGCGTTGCTTACAACGCGGTGCTAAGCGCCGTGAAAAGCGGCGAGATAACGCAGGAAAGGCTTGACGAGAGCGTGCGCAGGATATTGAATTTGAAGCGAAAATACGGCATTATATAAGGAGAGAATATGACACAGGTGTATTTGGTGCGCCATGCGCAGTCTGACAACAGCGTACACGCAAGCAGAGAAAGACCGCTAAGCGACATAGGGCGGCGCGACTCAAAGGCGGTAACATGGGTGCTTAAAGACAGAAATATAACTTATATAGCTTCGTCACCGTATAGAAGAAGCTGCGACACGGTGAAAGACCTTGCCGACACGCTCGGGCTGCCGATAGTCACCTATGAGGATCTCAGAGAGCGCACCAGCGGAAAATGGTTCGAGAACGGTTTTTTCGACTTTGCAAAAAAGCAATGGGAAGATTTTGACTATCGTATAGAAAACGGTGAGAGCCTTGGCGAGGCGCAGGAAAGAAATATACGCGCGCTGAAAAAGCTGATGAAAGAGCACGGCGGTGAAAATATCGTTATCGGCACGCACGGCACTGCGCTAAGCACGATACTGAACTATTATTATCCGCAGTTCGGGTTTGAAGAATTTAAGAAGATAGTCAATTTTATGCCGTTTGTAATAAGGCTGGACTTTGAGGGCGAAACGCTTCTTGGCGCGCAGGTGGAGCTTGTGATGCACAAGCCTTACATAGAATAGGAGAAAACTATGGCAACATGGCTGATACATCTCATCTTAGCCGAAAAATGCGAACGAAGTTTGCCGATACGAAGTATTGATGATTATATAGTCGGCACTCTCGCTCCTGACAGCGGAAAGGCGGTAGGTCATGGAAAATATTTTCCCGATTCTTCTGTTACACACTGGGCTGCTGACGGTCATAAGCGAAACAGCGATCACTGTAAGTTTTACGAGCAAATGCTGAAAGGCAGACAGCTTGCCGCAGACGAAGAAAGCTTTTTGTGGGGATATTTCGTTCATCTGTTATGCGACCGTATGTGGAGCAGTTTTATACGCGGCATTTACGCCCGTGAAGGTTACACCGAAGAACAAATGCACGCAGACTATCCGCTTAGACCCGAAAACAGTATGTACGAGAGGATAAAGCTTTTTCAGGGAGAATGCGGAGAGTACATTAACAGGCTCAGAAATATAAAGCGTTATGAATGTGATATATTTGACTATCTTGACAGCGATATGATAACTGACAGACTTCGCGGAGCGTCAGAGTATTTCGACTATATAAGGGATAACGACATCGGCGAAATGAAGCATATGACGGTTGAAGAGATAGACAGTGAGATACTTGCAATGCGCGATGCAGTGTGTGAGTTCGTGAGGACAGACATACGCCATTACATGAATTTAGCACCGCAGCCGTTTGAAAAGATAAAGACAGGCGCAAAGACTATAGAACTTCGGCTTTATGACGAAAAGCGGCAGAAAATAAAAGTCGGCGATGAGATAGAGTTTACTCAGATACAGACGGGCGAGAAGCTTGCGGCAAAGGTGTGCGGTATGCATATTTTTAAAGATTTTGCAGATCTGTATTCTTCGCTTGACCTTTTGAAATGCGGCTATGATGAAACAAATGTGAAAAGCGCAAGGCCGCAGGATATGAACGAATATTATTCCAACGAGGCGATAAAGAAGTACGGCGCGGTAGGGATAGAAATAAAGCTTATATAAAATATGGAGGAAGACCATGAAAGAGATAACACTAAAGCAGTTTGACGGATATACTTACGTTGAGGGCGGTGTGTGCGCAGCAAAGGGCTTTAAGGCAAGCGGCGTGTATTGCGGTATTAAAAATTCCGCAAAGCCTGACAAGGGCGAGCCGCCTAAAAGTCACAAGAACGATATAGCCATGATGCTCAGCGACCGTGTTTGCAGCGCGGCGGCGGTGTATACGCAAAACAAGGTAAAGGGCGCGCCTATAACCGTTACAAAAGCAAATCTTGAAAAAACGGGCGGTAAGGCGAGAGCAGTCATAGTAAATTCGGGCAACGCAAACACAGGCAATGCCGACGGCATTGAAAAGGCTATGCAGATGTGCAGCCTTACTGCCGAGGCGCTTGGCATTTTGCCGCAGGAAGTTATAGTTGCCTCAACGGGGGTAATAGGTCAGCCGCTTAACATAGATGCCGTAAAAAGCGCGATAAAACCACTTGCAGAGGGTCTTTCATATACCGGCAACGCGGAGGCTGCGACAGCGATAATGACTACCGATACGGTAAAGAAAGAAGTCGCGGTGCAGTTTTACATAGGCTCAAAAGTGTGCCGCATAGGCGGTATGGGCAAGGGCAGCGGTATGATACATCCCAACATGGCTACCACGCTTAATTTTATCACGACCGACTGCGCTGTTTCAGCCGATATGCTGCAAAAGGCTCTTTCTGAAGTGGTCAAGGTAACGTATAACTGCCTGTCTGTTGACGGCGACCAGTCTACAAACGATATGGTGTGCGTTATGGCGAACGGCATGGCTGAAAATGATGAGATAGCCGCTGACGGAGAGGACTTTGAGGTCTTTAAAAAGGCGCTTTACATAGTTATGATGAACATTACAAGAATGCTTGCCAAAGACGGCGAGGGCGCAACGAAGTTGCTTGAATGTACCGTGACGGGGGCGGAGAGCGACGACAGCGCGATCGTTATAGCAAAGAGCGTTATTTGTTCATCGCTTTTCAAGGCGGCTATGTTCGGCGAGGACGCCAACTGCGGCAGGATACTTTGCGCGGTGGGCTATGCCGATGCGCAGTTTGATATTGCAGATGTAGATGTGTATTTAAGCTCGGCGGCAGGTAGGCTTATGGTGTGCGAAAAGGGCAGTCAGCTTGCTTTTTCGGAGGAGAAGGCGGCGCAGATACTTGCCGAAGACGAGATATATATTGACATTTCGGTGGGTAATGGCAGCGGAAAAGCTACTGCATACGGCTGCGACCTTACATACGATTACGTTAAGATAAACGGGGATTACAGAACATAGACTATGCAAATAAAATAAAAAGGACAGATGAAAATGGAAATCAGCAATGTGACGAGGGGCAGTATACTTATTGACGCCCTGCCTCATATACAGAGGTACAACAACAAGGTAGTAGTTATCAAGTACGGCGGAAACGCTATGACCAACGATGAATTGAAAGAAAGCGTTATGACCGATATAGTGCTGCTTACGGCGGTGGGAGTAAAGGTCGTTCTGGTGCATGGCGGCGGACCTGAGATAAACGCAATGCTGGGCAGACTGAACATTGAAAGCAAATTTATCGGGGGTCTCAGATACACCGACAAAGAAACTATGGAAGTAGTTCAGATGGTGCTTGCAGGAAAGCTGAACAAAGATCTGGTCGCTAATTTGCAGCTGCACGGCGGCAAGGCGCTTGGTCTGTGCGGCGTTGACGGGCAGATGATAATGGCTAAAAAGCTGGAGGGCGAGAATGACCTAGGATATGTGGGAGAGATAGTAAGCGTTGCCACAAAGCCTATAATAGAGGCTCTCAACGGCGGATATGTGCCGATAATCTCTACGGTAGCCACCAGCGAGGACGGTCAGACGTATAACATAAACGCCGATACCGCAGCCGCAAGAATAGCCTCCTGCCTGAGAGCCGAAAACCTGATACTTATGACCGACATTGCAGGGCTTTTAAGAGATAAGGACGACCCCGACACCCTTATACCTACAGTTAATGTGAGCGAAGTACCGTATCTTAAAAAGCAGGGCATAATCAGCGGCGGCATGATACCCAAAATTGACTGCTGCGTTGAGGCTGTAAGGCGCGGCGTTCACAAGACCTGCATAATCGACGGCAGAATACCGCACTCGATACTGATAGAGCTGCTCTCCAGCGAGGGCATAGGCACACAGTTCATATAAGGGCAAAGGTATGGATAAGATACTATTCAAAGCGCAGGGCGTTTGCTCAGACAAGCGGCAGTATTTTGAGCTTATAAAAATGCAGAAGCGGCATAAGGACAGAAAGCTGCGCCCGATACTGCTTGCCTGCGCGGCGGTAAGTCTGGCTTTCTGCATATACGATATTATAATAATAGAGTACGCGCTGGCAACAATGTCGATAGGCTTTGTGTTTTTGCTTACCTATTCAACAACATTTTCGTATATATTCGATGCGCAGAAAATGTATGATACAGACAAAAACAGGCTGCTCAACGTTACGCTGCATTTTGTTTTTTATGACAACCGCTTTTCGGTGACTATGAAAGGCAAGGAGAGCTTTTACAGCTACAGCAGGATAAACGATGTGCGGCAGTCAAAGCAGAAGATATATTTCTTTACGGAAGATAACATTTTTTATATCGACAAGAAAAAGCTTGACGGCGTGACAGCCGACGAGGTAAAAGAGCATCTGAACAAGATGCGCAAAAAGTGAGGGAAAAATATGAGTACAATAGAAAGGTTCAACGAGCATGTTATGCCAACCTACGGCAGGTATGACTTAGTGCTTGAAAACGGCGGCAGCTGCGTTGCGACTGACGAGAGCGGCAAAAGCTATGTTGATTTCGGCTCCGGCATAGGGGTGAATTCACTGGGCTTTTGTGATGAAAAATGGGCAGATGCGGTGTGCGCGCAGGCAAAGAAGATACAGCACACTTCAAACTACTACTATACAAAGGTGCAGGCAAACTTAGCCGAAAAGCTGTGCGGAATTACGGGCTATTCAAAAATATTTTTCGGCAACAGCGGCGCGGAGGCAAACGAGTGCGCTATAAAGCTTGCAAGAAAATACAGCTTTGATAAATACGACAAGGGCAGGCATAATATTATCACCCTTGTGAACAGCTTTCACGGAAGAACGCTTGCAACGCTTTCGGCAACGGGTCAGGAGGTTTTTCACAACTACTTTTTCCCGTTCGTTGAGGGGTTTGTGAACGTTGAGGCGAACAATACAGATGACCTGAAAGCAAAGCTTGACGATACGGTATGCGCCGTGATGATAGAATTTGTTCAGGGCGAGGGCGGTGTTATAGCTCTCGATAAAGAGTTTGTAGATGCAGTATTCAGCCTTTGCAAAGAAAAAGACGTTCTTGTTATAGCCGACGAGGTGCAGACGGGCGTTGGCAGAACGGGAAAATTTCTGGCAAGTGAAAACTTCGGCGTAAAGCCAAACATAACCACCCTTGCAAAGGGCATAGCGGGCGGCCTGCCTATGGGCTGCTGCCTTGCAGATGAGACTTGCTGCGATGTTTTGGGCAAAAGCACTCACGGCTCTACCTTTGGCGGCAACCCCGTTTGCTGTGCAGGAGCTATGGCAGTTCTTGAAAGGCTTACAGAAGACGGCTTTATGAAAAGCGTTTGCGAAAAGGCTGAGTATCTGCGTGAAAAGCTTATAAGCCTTGACGGGGTAGAGAGCCTTTCGGGAATAGGTCTTATGATAGGTATTACCCTTAAAGACAAAACTGCCGCGGACGTGTGCAAAGCCTGTTTTGAAAACGGTCTTTTAGCGCTTACGGCAAAAGAAAAACTGCGGCTTCTCCCTCCGCTGACTATAACCAAAGCGGAAATTGACAAGGGCATTGAAATACTTGACAAAGTATTGAAAAATAATACATAATATATTACGGAGGTAACAACATGGAACATTTGCTTAAACTGCTGGATCTTGACAAGGAGGAGATCATAGATATACTCAACCTTGCAGATCAGCTGAAGTATGAAAACAAAAACGGCATAGAACATAAGCTGCTTAAAGGCAAAACGCTCGGCATGATATTCCAGAAGTCCTCAACAAGGACGAGGGTATCGTTTGAAACCGGTATGTATCAGCTGGGCGGTCAGGCGCTTTTTCTCTCCAACCGCGACTTGCAGATAGGCAGGGGAGAGCCTGTTCAGGACACCGCGCGCGTGCTTTCAAGGTATCTTGACGGCATAATGATAAGGACGTTTGAGCAAAAAGAGGTTGAAGACCTCGCTGAGTTTGGCAGCATACCTATTATAAACGGGCTGACAGATTTTTGCCACCCTTGTCAGGTGCTTGCAGACCTTATGACGATAAGGGAGTACAAGGGAACGTTTGACGGGCTGAAACTGTGCTTTATCGGCGATGGCAACAATATGGCAAATTCGCTGATAGTAGGCTGCCTTAAAGTAGGCATGAGCATTGCGGTAGCCTGCCCCAAGGGTTACGAGCCCGACACGCAGGTACTTGAATTTGCAAAAGGCTTTGGCGACAAGTTCACTCTTACCACATCTCCTGCAGATGCCGCAAAAGATGCAGACGTTGTTTATACCGATGTGTGGGCATCTATGGGTGAGGAAAGCGAGGCAGAGGAGCGCAAAAAGGTGTTCGCAGGCTATCAGGTAAACGACGAGATAATGTCTGTTACCAAAAAAGATGCAATGGTGCAGCACTGCCTGCCTGCCCACCGCGAAGAGGAAATAACCGCCAAGGTGTTTGAGGCTCATGCTGACGAGATTTTTGACGAGGCTGAGAACCGCCTGCACGCCCAAAAGGCTGTTATGGTAAGGCTTATGGCTGATAAATAATACGAAAATACGCCGAAAGAAAAAATTTTAAAAATTTTTTCAAAAAACTATTGCTTTTTAAAAACAAGTGTGGTATAATATATGCGTAAATGAAATTTACATAACCCGTTTTAGGTTCTTTATGAAAGGAGAATACTTTATGGCGGATTACGCTTATATTATCCTGTGGGCAGCAGCATTTGTGTTTTTCCTCGTGTTTGAGGCAGTAACGGTGCAGCTGGTGTCGGTATGGCTGGCTTTGGGCTCGCTGTTATCGCTTATAGTGGCGATCTTTTTCCCTGAAGTGCCGTTGTGGGTACAACTGCTGATATTCCTTGTGGCATCGGTAGTTTCGCTTGTGGCGACAAGACCTGCTATCAAAAAGTTGGTCAAGAGCAAGCCTGAAACGAACGCCCAGCTGGATGTCGGCAAGACTGTGGTAGTTACCGAAACTATCAACAACGAACTTTCTCAGGGCAGAGCCAAGCTGAACGGCTCTTACTGGACGGCGCTTTCTGTGAACGGTGATATCATCGAAGAGGGCGCTACGGCAAAAATAGTCAGCATTGACGGCTCAAAGCTGATAGTTGAAAGAATAGGTTAAGGAGGAATTTTTATGCCCGATAATTTTGGTGTTATCGTACTTATTGCGATAGCGATAATAGCAGTGATATATCTTATCACAAGAATAAAAATAGTTCCGCAGGCGTATGTATATATAATTGAACGCCTCGGTACGTTCAGCTCGGCAAAGGGTACGGGCGTTGTGTTCCTGTTGCCTTTTGTAGACAGAATAGCGCAGAAAGTTTCTATCAAAGAGCGTGTTGTAGACTTCAGACCGCAGTCGGTTATCACCAAAGATAACGTTTCAATGCAGATAGATACCGTTGTATTCTTCCAGGTAACAAACGCAAAGCAGTATACCTACGGCGTTGAAAGACCTATGTCTGCTATCGAGAACCTTACGGCTACCACACTGCGTAACATCATAGGCGGTATGGAACTTGACGCAACACTTACCTCGCGCGATAACATAAACACTACCATTACTTCAATACTTGACGAAGCTACCGATAGGTGGGGCATCAAGGTGCTTAAAGTTGAGCTGAAAAACATTCTTCCTCCGCGGGAGATACAAGATGCGATGGAACGTCAGATGAAAGCTGAACGTGAACGCCGTGAGAAGATACTCCAGGCGGAGGGTGAAAAGAAGTCTCAGATACTTGTTGCAGAGGGTGAAAAGGAGTCTAAGATACTCCGCGCCGAGGCCGACAAGCAGGCTGCTATACTCAGAGCGGAAGCAGAAAAGCAGGCTTTGATACTCAACGCTGATGCCGTTCGCGAGAAGAAAAGGCTTGAAGCAGAGGGTGAAGCGCAGGCTATCGAGCTTGTTCAGAAAGCGCTCGCCGATGCTATCGTTAAGTTGAATGAAGCTAATCCTAACGATCAGGTAATAGCCCTCAAGAGCCTCGAAGCGTTCCAGAAAGCCGCCGACGGCAAGGCTACCAAGATCATTATCCCCAGCGAGATACAGAGTTTTGCAGGTCTCGCGGCAAGCCTTAAAGGCGTGCTTTCGGACAGCGCCGAGGGTGCATCTAAGGCTGCAAAGTAAGAAAAATGAAATAATTCAGGGCGGTCTTTCCGCCCAACGAGGCGTAACTCAGTTTGGTAGAGTGCTTGGTTTGGGACCAAGATGCCGCAGGTTCAAGTCCTGTCGCCTCGACCAGAAACGCCTTTAACTAAAGTTAAAGGCTCAGTGAATAGTGAAAGAGAGAATAGTGAATAGTTTATAGTATACGTTTCTAGGCGTTTCTGTACTATTCACTATTCTCTATTCATTATTCATTATTCACTAAACTAGTATCAATCGCTTTTTGCAGACAATGCATTGAAATGACGATGCAGCAACTTTGAAAAGCTAAAAAGCTTAGATTTATCTAAGCTTTCTGAATTTATCTTTTTCGTTAAGTATTCACCACACATTGACCTCCTGCAAGCAGTCTGTCAAGTGCAGAAGAACCCTCTTCGAGGCTTCTTCCCATTCTCTAACTATTGTCAACCGCTTTTTGATTATAACGAGCTACGCTACCCTAACGTATCATTTTTTCTTATCTTTGAAAACTCCTTTTGCTTAACAACGCATCAAAATTATGATGCAATAGTTTCAGAAAGTTTGCAAAAGCCTTGATAAATCCAAGTTTTCTAAATTCAACTGAAACTATTTAATACGTCAGAAAGCCGATCAGACGAAGGTAAAACCTTCAGACGATCGGCTTTTTATTTTCAGGGAAAAATTAAACTTCGGATATTCAGTCGGTCAGCTTTTGGGCGTGCTTCTTTCCGCATATTATGACCGCCGCTCCATATGCGGCTGTTAAAACTCCTCCGATCATATAGCTAGCTATCCACGGCAGACCGAATCCGATCTCGGCATTCAATATAAAGCTCGATATAACAAACATATAAAACATTCCGGGGATAAGCGACAAAAGATACGGCTGCTTGTGCTTTATCATATAAATCGCGATCATGGCAAACGCAAATACTGCAATAGTCTGATTTGCCCATGCAAAATACCGCCAAAGTATATTGAAGCCGTCGGAGTTCATTTTTGAAAATACCAGCAGGGCGGCGACTACCAAAAATATCACAAGCGATACCAGCAGCCTGTTGCGCTTTTTAGACTGATCAATATGCAGCGCATCAGATGTCATAAGACGAAGCGACCGCAGCGCCGTATCGCCCGATGTGATAGGCAGTATTATAACTCCGGCGATCGCGATGATCCCGCCTATAGAGCCCAGCAAATTAGTGGCGATGATGCCAACGACATTAGTAGCAGGCGTATCGGCATCTGCAAGACCGAGATTGATAACCCCCATTGTTGCAGCAGCCCAGATCATGGCTATAAATCCCTCGAGAAGCATCATGTTGTAGAATGTCATGCGACCCTCTTTCTCATGTGTCATAGTGCGCGAGATAAGTGTTGACTGCGTGGAGTGAAAGCCCGAAACTATGCCGCAGGCAACGGTTACAAAGAATATCGGCATAAAATGAAGACCTTTAGGGTGTACGCCGTAAACGCCGACATTCCATATCTCGTCAAGAGGATAGCCGTTTACAAACAGACCTATAAACACGCCTATTGCGGACAAAATAAGAATACCGCCGAAGATAGGGTAAACTCTGCCTATTATCTTGTCAATGGGGAAAAGTGTAGCGACAATATAATAAACAAAAATAGCGCCGTAGACTATCCATATTATAGGGCTTGAAATGCCGTTGTCTGCTTTTAATATCTGGGTAACGAACAGATCGCCGGGTGTGTATATGAAAACAGCGCCGACAAGCAGCATTAAAAGGCAGACGAAAACATTGTATATAAAATACATATGCTTGCCTATATACTTTCGTATAAGCGACGGCATTTGTGAACCGTCGTTCCTGAGCGAGATCATTCCGCACATATAGTCATGGAACGCACCGCCGATAACACAGCCTATCGGTATCGTAATAAATGCAACAGGCCCGAAAAGAATACCCTGTATCGGGCCTAGAATAGGGCCTGTCCCTGCAATATTCAAAAGCTGAATAAGGCTGTTTTTCCATTTGTTCATCGGAACATAATCAACGCCGTCGTTCAGCCTTACAGCCGGGGTCTCTCTATCGTCGGGTCTGAATATCTTTTGGCAAACAGCACCATAAACCGTACCGCCGATAATAAGCAGCAGTAAGCCGATTATAAAAGTGATCATCTGCGCTCCTCCTTGATTTTTCAGTATAGCCGACAGCACGTTAAATATGCTGCTGTGGGTTTGAGCAGTAAGTGTTTCGATAAATTTCGACAAAAAAATTATATCACAACGAATACCCAAAGTCAATATTTGATAGACTAAACTTATGAAAATCAATTTTTGTCAGGCAGCCGCAGCGGTATAACGCTGCACAAAAAACGGGACACATCAAAGCGCCCCGTTTATTTATGTATTTATGTGCTTTTATTAAGGCACATTGTGTATATATGCCACCTCACCTGTTTTGCAGTCTACCAGACCTATTATAGACGGGTCAAGGTCAAAATAAAATGTCCAGAACGGAGTAAGCTCATATACTTGTGTTGCTTCTGGGTCTGCTCCCTCAATTCGTGGTTCGGCTTGTATATCGCCGACATAATAAGGGTAGTACGAAAGCCCCATGCCAACTATCTCATTATCCTGCAAATACGGCGCTAACTTATCAGACAGCAGTTTTGCAGCCTTGTCGGGAGCAACTATCTTGTCATATCCTTCTATCGTTTTGTAGTCCTTAAACAGTGACTGGATATTGAATTCCTGAATAGCGCTCCCGTTTGTTGTTACAGCATCCAAAGGAAACAGGCTGTCTTTAGTTTCTTTAAGAATACATTCCTGCTCTGCAATAGAGGACATCGGAAAATATGGGGTTATCGGCAGTTGTTTATAGAAGTTAGCCATTTCGCTTTTCATATATATATTGCCGCTTTCGTCTTTTTGGGCAACTATTGCTATCTGCCCAACGCCGCCTTTGTAGCCCATTATTTCCAGTACTGAGTCAATACAACCGTCTACCATTTCGGCATACTGAGATATACTCAGATCATTTTCGCCGAAGCTGTATGTTTCATCTGTGTAGTCGGTCTGCAAAAAGTACGTTTTTTCTTCCGTAACATCACTTAAACCGTCAATGTACATATCGTCGTTCTCGCATTCATCAACATATATTACTTGTCCGGTATTTCCTACTGAAACATATATGCCCGAGATCTGAACGTTTTCGTATTCGGCGCTGTACTCGCCGTCCTCATAGTGTATGCTTATAGGATAGAATATCGGATCTTCCATTTTTCTGTAGTCCATTATCTTGCTCTCGTCATACTCATCACCCACGAAATATTTTATTACTTCTTCAGCGTTGTCAAAGTATTCGTCTAAGTATTGCATCTGATACTTTCCTATCTCGTCTGGCACGAATATATCGGGTCGGGCGGTGAATACTATGTTCCCATAATCCTCCGACATGATATTGTCCTCATACGCTTCCTTGTTCTCGGCAAGTTGTGAGAGAGTTATCATATCTTCATCTGCAAGTTCGGGGTAGCTGTGCGACAGATAAATATCAACGTTCTCTTCAATAGTGGTATCAATACCGCTGTCAGTGCCGCTGTCAACAGATGAATTATCTGCCACAATAGCAGATGAACTTTCGGGCAAGGTATTGCTGCCGCCATTGCCGCTCTTGAAAATAAACGCCAGCGATACCCCTATGCCTGCCGCGACCGCAGCGCACGCCGCAATTGCCAAAACTTTTTTCTGATTTCTTTTCATTTTAAAAACCTCCTTAAATTTTTCCCTCAAAAAGGCAGATTCCCCCTTTTGAGATGTAAAAATGCTTTCACTAATAAGTACACCTCCAAAGGGGAGTATGTTACAAGGAAATTTAATTTTGGCGGTATGTACAAAATGAACTGTATATTTTTGTACAAGCTGTCGAATTACTGCCTGAAACAAATAATGATTTTCACTTTACAAATTCTGAAAAAAGTGTTATAATAAATACAGCGTTATTTTTAGAAAAGAGGAATAGCTATGGAAGATACATATACAAAATTTTCAAAGCAGGAGCTTGACAGCGACCTTGTAAGACCCGTGCTGATAACTTCGATAAGCGAGGCTCAGGCAAGAAACGGCAAACCGTTTTTGAATATAAATATGCTTGACGGCGAAAGCGAGATACAGGCAAAAATGTTTGATATGACCGCCGCGGCTCTTAAAAACAACGGCATAAATGACGGCATGGTGGTAAAAGCAACACTGCACAAAAAACTTTTTAACGGCGCGCCCAGCTATACGGCAGAAAAAATTGAAAAAGACAACTGCGGCATGGCGGTAGAAGACCTTGTAAAAAAGCCGCCCGTTGGTATAGATGAGATGTATGATAAGGTGTGCGAGCTTTTGGAAAGCACAAAGACGGAGGGTGAGTTTACGCCGCTTGCCAACCTTGCACTGGAGATAATAGGCGAGAATGAAGCGCGTTTTAAAACATCGTCGGCTTCGGTGTTTATGCACCATAATCTGCGCGGCGGTCTTTTGTATCATACATACAGAATGATGCTGGCAGCCGATGCGCTGTGTGCGGTGTATACCTGCCTTGACAGAGAACTTCTGCTGTGCGGCACGGCTCTGCACGATATAGGCAAGATATGGGAGTATAAAACTTCGGTCGTGGGCAGCGCGGAGTATACCAAGCACGGGGTGCTTTTCGGGCATTTGTATATGGGCGCAGCGCTTATAAAGGAACATTCGCAAAGCGGCGATTATAATAAGGAAAAGATAATGATGCTCACGCATATGATACTTTCTCACCACGGGCTGGCAGAGTGGGGCGCAGTGAGAGGGCCTGCTTTCGCAGAGGCTTATGTGCTGCATTATATAGACAATATAGATGCAAAAGTATATGCCTGCGAAGATCAGACGGTATCTGTAAAAGAGGGAGATATCAGCGAAAAAATACCCCATGGTATGTATAACAATCTGTACAGACCGACGGATACGGAATAAAAATCGCGCAAGATAAGAAAATTTTGAAAAAAGTGCTTGACAAGTCGCTTTGAATGTGTTATAATATACCTTGCTTGTTTAAGCGGAGGCTGATTTGATGCGGCTTGTTAGCTGTAATGCTGGTGTAGCTCAGTCGGTAGAGCAGCTGATTTGTAATCAGCAGGTCGGGGGTTCAAGTCCGTCCACCAGCTCCAGCAGCACTTATGCAAGGTGGGGTCTAAGGTTTCTAACATCTAACTTCTTACATCTCAAACCTTATCTTACCTATCAAACTTCTAATCTCTAGCCTATCTTCTTGCCTCTTGCTTCTAAATCTCTTGCTTCATAAAGCAGGGCAGGGTCTAAGGCAGATTTTAGTTTAGAACATCAAACTTCTGATTACTAACATCTAACTTCTTACATCTCAAACCTAACCTAAACTATCAAACTTTTAATTTCTAGCCTATCTTCTTGCTTCTTGCTTCTAGTTATCTAACCTCTAATGGGAGAGTTCCCGAGTGGCCAAAGGGGGCAGACTGTAAATCTGTTGCTTTTCGCTTCGATGGTTCGAATCCGTCCTCTCCCACCAATGACGTAAAACGTCACCGTGAAACGACAATTTTCGTAATGGGAATTGTCGTTGCTTTTTGTGTGTTGAAATTGATAAAGGTAAAAACGGAGGAATATATATGCAAAGAGAAGACCTGAGAAATATCGCCATAATTGCCCATGTTGACCATGGCAAAACAACGCTCGTCGACCAGATGCTCAAACAGAGCGGTACTTTCAGAGAGAATCAGGCAGTTGATGAAAGAGTTATGGACTCGGGCGATATAGAGCGCGAAAGAGGTATAACCATACTTGCCAAAAATACGTCTATAGTCTATAAGGACGTAAAGATAAATATAATTGATACCCCGGGTCACGCGGACTTTGGCGGCGAGGTAGAGAGAATACTTAAAATGGTGAACGGCGTTATACTGCTGGTTGATGCCGCCGAGGGCCCTATGCCGCAGACAAGGTTTGTGCTGCAAAAAGCGCTTGAAATGGGTCATAAGGTAATTGTTGTTATAAATAAGATAGACAGACCCGATTCGCGCCTTAACGAGGTAGGCGACGAGGTGCTGGAGCTGCTTATGGATCTTGATGCAACAGACGAGCAGCTTGACAGCCCGATACTTTACTGCTCGGGCAGAGACGGCACGGCTTCGCTTTCGCCAAACAGCATGGGCAGTGATTTAGTTCCGCTTTTCGATGAGATACTCTCTTATATACCCGCGCCCGAAGCCGATAACGACGGCCCTATGCAGATGCTTGTTTCTTCTATAGACTATAACGACTATGTAGGCAGAATAGCTATAGGCAGAGTGGAGCGCGGCGAGATAAAGGTAAATCAGGAAGTGACGATAGGCGACTACCACGAGAGCAAAAAGCCCTACCGTGGAAAGATAGTGACTATCTATCAGATAGAGGGGCTGGAGCGTGTGCCTGTTGAAAGCGCAAAGGCAGGGGATATAATCTGCATAAGCGGCATTGACGGCATTACCATAGGCGATACGATATGTGAGTTCGGAAGCTTTGAGCCGCTGCCGTTTGTGAAGATAAGCGAACCGACAGTTGAAATGACCTTTTCGGTAAACGATTCTCCGTTTGCAGGCAGAGAGGGTAAGTATGTTACATCTCGCCAGCTGAGAGAGAGGCTTTTCAAAGAGCTTTTGAAAGACGTTTCGCTCAGAGTTACGGAGACCGACAGCACCGACAGCTTCAAGGTGGCAGGCAGAGGCGAGATGCATCTTTCTATACTTATTGAAAGTATGCGCCGCGAGGGCTATGAAATGGGCGTTTCAACACCGCGCGTACTGCTCAAAGAGATAGACGGCAAACTGTGCGAGCCGATAGAGCGGCTTGTTATAGACGTTCCCGAAAACTGCGTCGGCTCGGTAATGGAAAAGCTGGGCAGCAGAAAAGCCGAAATGACGCAGATGACACCAGTCGGCAGCAGAATGAGACTGGAATTTCTGATACCGTCAAGAGGTCTGTTCGGCTATCGAAGCGAGTTTCTGACCGACACCAAGGGCGAGGGAATAATGAGCTCGGTGTTTGCAAAGTATGCGCCGTATATGGGCGATATACCGAGAAGAAAGACGGGCTCTCTTGTGGCGTTTGAAACGGGCGAGGCTATCACTTACGGTTTGTATAATGCGCAGGAGCGCGGCGAACTTTTCATAGGCGCAGGCGTGCCGGTTTATGAGGGCATGATAGTGGGTTCGTCGCCAAAGGCTGAAGACCTTGTTGTAAACGTGTGCAAGAAAAAGCACCTTACCAACACGAGAGCAAGCGGCAGTGATGATGCTTTAAGGCTGATACCGCCACGAATACTTTCGCTGGAAGACTGCCTTGAATTTCTCGCTGATGATGAACTTCTGGAAGTAACGCCGAAGTCGCTGAGGATAAGGAAACGCACGCTTTCCAACACTTTAAGAGCCAAGGAAAGAGCAAAGATGCAGTAAAGATATATCACCGTCCTGTACGCAGGGCGGTTTTTGTTTTTGGTACTTGCAATATATATAGAAATGATGTATAATTAAATTGTATATAAATTTGCACGGAGGTCATTGTATGAACGCTGAGATACTGAAAATAGTTGAGAACATAGAAAAAGTAATTGTCGGCAAGAGAGATGTTATAGTGAACGTTATTGCCGCCATGCTGTGCGAGGGCCACGTTCTTATTGAAGACGTGCCGGGAGTGGGCAAAACGCAGCTGGTTTCTGCTCTTGCAAAGTCGGTAAAGGGCAGCTTTAACAGAATACAGCTCACGCCCGACATAATGCCCTCCGATATAGTCGGATTTTCAATGATAAACAAAGACACAGGCGAACTTGAATACCGCAGCGGCGCGGCTATGTGCAACTTTCTTCTGGCGGACGAGATAAACAGAGCCTCGCCTAAAGCGCAGTCGAGCCTTTTGGAGGTAATGGAGGAACACCAGATAAGCCTTGACGGAAAGACATTTTTGCTGCCCCACCCGTTTATGACGCTTGCAACGCAAAACCCCGTTGAAACATACGGCACATACCACCTGCCCGAAGCGCAGATGGACAGATTTATCATAAAGATAAGCATAGGCTACCCCGAGGCGAGCGACGAACTTGAGATACTTACGCGTTCGGAAACGGGAACGGAGGCTGCAAAACTTGAAAGCTGCTGTACGGTAGAAGATATAGCGCGGCTTCAGGAGCAGGCAAAAAATGTGCGCGTTTCCGATGAGGTGAGAGATTACATACTGCGGCTCGTAACGGCAACGAGAAACAACGAATTTTTAATGCTCGGCGCAAGCCCGAGAGGCAGCATAGCCATTCTTAAAATGTCAAAGGCGATAGCTTTTATTGACGGCAGAGATTTTGTAACGCCCGACGATATAAAGAGGGTGGCGGTAAGCGTTTTAGCGCACAGGGTGATACTTTCGCCAAAGGGCAAATCAAAGTTTGCATCGCAGGAAGATGCGATAAAGCATATTACTTCATTCGTGAAAGTGCCGATAGGATAAATAAAAGTAAAGTAAGCTAATGGTGGTGAAACAGCGGTGGCAGCAAAGCTAAAGAAAAACAAAGAGCAAAAAAGCGGCATAAGGGTAAACCCGAAGCACTTTTTCAGTATGCTGCTTTGCATAGGCATAATGGCGCTGTTTTGCTATCTTATGAACGGCAGGCTGGGACTGTATGTTGCTCTGCTTTTGGCGCTGGCAATGGTTATATCAGCAGTTTTGACGTGGGTAACTGTTAAACAGGTGGAGATATCTTTCGTATCGAGAAATGAGATAGTAAACAAGGGCGACACCGTGGACGTTGGATTTACGGTTTCTAAAAAAACATGGCTGCCTACGCCGTTTATTGAGATAAGTTTGTCATCGCAGGGGAACTTAGAGCCGATAACGCCCGAAAGGTTCAGGATAGCCATGGGCTTTTCAAAGAAAAAGAGAAGCTACAGCGTAAAGTATCTTGCAAAATACTGCACCGCCGCGAGCGTAAAACTTAATATGCCCGAAATTATCGACTATATGGGCGTGTTTACAGCGCGTGTGGGAAAACTTATGATATCGGGCGACGGCGTTTGCAGGTTCGGTATTATACCTATGATACACGAGATAAATCAGCAAAATGAGCTTTTGCGGATATGCTGCGATGCCTCGGCTTATGACGATAACGCGGAAGAGACCGATGAATCTGCGACTATAGGCAGCGGAGTTCCCGGGTACGAGCATAGAGAGTATGTTCCCGGCGACCCGATAAAAAGAATAAACTGGAAGCTTTCCACAAAGCGTGATATTTACATGATACGCCTTGATGAAAAACTTGCGGCGATGAGCCAAGGCATACTGTTTGAACTTTCCGATGAGAGAAAGGACAGCGACAGTTTCAGCGAAAGCTGCGATATTATAACCGAGGCGGCGCTTTCAATGGCGGCGATAATGCTCAAACAGGGGCTTCGGTGCGATGTTTACTGCCAGAAAGGCGGTTGGCAGTGCTATGAGATAACCGACGAGAGCGGACTTACGGGGTTTCAGTCTGCGCTTGCCGACTATGAGCCTGACGGAGAAATTTCTCCGCTGCCGACCGATGAACTTGAAAGCAGGCATCACAGGGTGATAATGTATTTTACAAACAGAAAAGGCACGCTGCCGCAAAGGGTAGAGCAGCTGAGGCAGGCAGGGTGCGAAGTATATACCGTAGGCGCGGCTCAGTATGCCGACGATATGGACACCGACTGCTGCTACAGCGTAAACAGTGATATAGAATTTACAAGGATAAAGTGAACGTGATATGAAAAGTCTGAAAGACAAACTGAGCCGATTTTTGCTGCCGCTTTTGCTTGGCGTGGCAATAATGTCGTCTATCATATATGACTACCGACCATCGGGCGTTGCACCGCTTACAGCGCTTTCTGCCGCCGAGGGTCTGGCTTCGTTTGCCATTCTTGATATTTTGTATCACAGAAAGCATAAATTTTTGAGCGGCATTATATATCTGCTGATGTTTTTTGCGGCTGTGTATGTAACTTTCAATATGGTGTATGCAGGCTATATGAGCAGCCGTATAGAATTCAATTCGTGGTTTTATCTGGCGACAGACTATGTTCCTATGTATCTGTATGCGCTTGTTTTTGGCGGAGGATTTTTGTTCTATTCGGCGCTGTATTATTTTACGCAGGTGCGGTACAGAGGGATCTTTACTCTGCTTCTGGTGCTGTTCCCGTTTGCGATATATGCCAAAAGACTTGATGTTATGACAAACGGCTATCTTGCTGCGATACTGCTTTTGTATCTTCTGGTAATGGTACACAACAGGCAGACCGCCGCAGACAGCGGCATAGAAGTAGTGCCCGACAGGTCGTATGCGGTATCGGTTGCGGTGTTCGGCGCGGCGGTAGTGGGCATACTGTTTCTTATGCCGAAGCCCGAGATAGAATCAGTTCAGGAAAAAGATTCGGAAGCTTTCAACAGCCTGAGCTTTTTCGGAAACGAGGTACAAGTGCCGAACGATATCGATCTTTCCGATACTTCCGAGAGGGATCACGACACTTACCCCACGGGGCAGGAATTGTTTGTTGTCGGTGCAAATGAAGATACCGTATACCTTAAAACACAGTCGTTCAGCTATTTTGAGGATAACAGTTGGCGCTTCGGTAAGGAAAAGTATGACGATGCCGACTATGTGTGGACTGATCCGCAGGAAACTGTAAGCGGTATGTCGGTGCTTAACAAGCTGGAGATACTGAAAGCTTACTGCGAGGAGATCGGCGACAAGGAGAGGCTTGAAATAATAGATGATTTTGAAAAGGAATATTCTCTGCAAAGCCTTTCGGTGTTTACCGTTTCAAATCTTATGTTCAGATATCTTTCGCTGCCGGAGCTTACACTCAGCGTCAGGTCAAGTTGGAACTATATGGAGCTGCCCGACCCGGAGAGAGCAAACAACTACTGCAACGGTGAGTGGGAGATACGGCGTACACCCATAGGCGCTTATGAGGCAAGCTATGAAAGCAACTTTGCGGCGCGGCAGCTTGCTGAAAAACTGAACATGACAACGGAAGAATGGGACGCGGTGATGCAGTGGTATCGCGCAAATATCGGCGAAGAGGGCTTCATCGGACAGACCTATCAGTATGCAAACAACGACAGGAGCATTGCTGCAGAACTTGACAGCGGCGAATTTGACGAGTACGACGACAGGATAAGAGAGCTTGCCGAGGATATAACCGAGGGCTGCACTACCGACTATGAAAAGGCGGCGGCTCTGGAGGCGTATTTTACGCAGGCAGGGTTTGTATATGACCTTTCATATTCTCCCGACGATGAGAGCATCGAGTATTTTCTTTTTGAAAGCAAGACCGGTATATGCTCTGATTTTGCAACGGCTATGACGCTTATGGCAAGGTCGGTGGGGCTTACAGCACGCTACTGCGAGGGCTATATAGCGTTTGAAAAAATTTCTGCGCCGAGCGGCAGCCAAAACGCTCAAAGCAGCTATAAAAACAGGCTTCTGGTGCGAGACAGCAACGGTCATGCGTTTGTTGAAGTTTATCTGCCTGCGGTAGGCTGGGTGGTGTTTGAACCTACCGTTGCAGGGTTTGAACAGCTTATGAACAACATTCCCGAAGAAGACGGCACAGTAGGAACGCTTGGCGGCACAATGCTTTATATTGCTTTGGGTATTGCGGCGGCTGCTGCCATACTGATACTGATATTCAGAAGACCTGTGGCAGAGTGCGCGTTCAGGGTGTATATATCGCGCGCCGATGGCGAAAAAGCAGTAAGAAAGCTGTACAAAAGGCTGGTAAAACGTCTGTCACGCAAGCTTGATACAGATCTTTCGGCATACACAGCGGAGCAGGTCTGCGCGCTTTTGTGTGAGTACGGCGTAGATATTTCGGCGCTTACGGCTGCTTTTGAAAAGGCGTTTTACGGCAAGATGCCTCCCGAAGAAAACGAAAGAAACAAGGCTTACGAGCAGTATAAAATGTTCGGAAAGGCAAAACTTAAAAAAGCCGCGGTTGACAGCGGACAATAAAAATGGTAAAATAATATCAAATATATTGAAACGGAGAGATGACTTATGCTGCCACAGGATATGCTGGCGCTGGGAACAAAACGCAGCGTTATAAGAGAACTGTTTGAGTACGGCAAGATGAGAAAGGCGATAGTGGGCGATGACAAGGTGTATGATTTCAGCCTTGGCAACCCCAGTATACCCTCGCCGAAAGAGGTAAACGAAGCGGTGAAAGAACTGCTCGATACGCAAGACCCGATAATTCTGCATGGTTATTCCTCGGCACAGGGCGATGCTAATGTAAGAAAAACAATAGCCGAGCATATAAACAAACTGCACGGCACAAACATAAATGCCGACAACATATATATGACCTGCGGCGCGGCTGCATCGCTTTGCATATCTCTGAGGGCGCTGCTTTTGCAGGGTGAGGAAGTTATAATTTTTGCGCCGTTTTTCCCCGAATATGTGGTGTTTGCAGAGGGTCAGGGCGGCAAGGCTAAGATAGTTCCGCCCAGAGCCGATTTTCAGCCCGACTTGCAGGCTTTTGAAGAAGCCATAAACGAAAACACTAAGTGCGTTATAATAAACTCGCCTAACAACCCCTCAGGTGTTGTGTATTCTGAAGAAACTATAAAAGCCGTTGCTCAGATAATGAACAGAAAGTCGCAGCAGCTTGGCAAAGAGCTTTTCCTGATAACGGACGAGCCTTACAGAGAGCTTGTTTACGATAAAGATACCGTAGTGCCGTATGTCACTAAGTATTACAAAAACACGCTGGTGTGCTATTCGTACAGCAAATCGCTGTCGCTGCCGGGAGAGAGAATAGGCTACATAGTCGTTCCCGATGAAGTGACCGACAGCAAGAATGTGTACGCATCTGTATGCGGCGCAGGAAGAGCTCTCGGCTATGTGTGCGCGCCGACACTGTTCCAGCAGGTCATAGCAAAATGCGTTGACTGTGTATCGGATATTTCGGCATACAAGAAAAACCGCGATCTGCTCTATAACGGGCTTACTGAGCTTGGTTATGAGTGCGTAAAGCCCGATGGTGCGTTTTATCTGTTTGTAAAGACGCTGGAGGAAGATTCGGTGGCGTTTTGCGAAAAGGCTAAGGAATACGACCTGCTGCTTGTTGCAGGCGACGGCTTTGCCTGCCCGGGATATATGAGGATATCCTACTGCGTGGACGAGAAGACAATAGTAAACTCGCTGCCTGCGTTCAAGGCGCTTGCGGAAAGCTATAAGAAATAAGCAGCTTTACGCAAAGGTTTTAAGTCTTGTCAAGAAAATAAAAGTTTTCGCTATTAGAGGTTAGAGGTGAGAAGTTAGAGGTTAGAAACGGTTTTGAGAATTTTGCGCGTGCTTGCCATTTCAGTGGTTCAGATAGAGGCAAGAAGCAAGAAATTGCTTTTTATAGCTTTGCGCAGATTTTTCAAAATGCTCATCTAACATCTTGCCTCTAGTTATCTTGCTTCTAATAGCTGAGCCTCCCCTTGTTGTAGCGCATAGCTCTCTTTCAGCGTTCCATTCTGGAACGCCGTGCAAAGTGAAAATTCCCAACATCTTGCCTCTTGCTTCTAGTAGCCCACCCATAACTCTCCCAAAAGAAAGTATCTGGCAGAATATTCTTCCAGCAACGTGAGATCGTGATTTATAATTTGAGGGAGTTATGGTGTTTTGTTGGGCGTTACACAGCTCCGCAGGTTAGCTGCGACAGCAGCAAATTTTTAACAATGCTGATTCACAATAGCTGCAAATAACCTACCAACATACTACCACCCCAAAAACTACAGCCACCCTCCGCGCCGCTGGAAGAATATTCTGCCAGCGGCTCTTTTTTGGGGGGTTAATGGGAGGGAGGAGTTTATTGGTATATAATTATGGAATATGTAAATGTAGACGTTGCACAGCTCCGCAGGTTAGCTGCGACAGCAGCAAATTTTTAACAATGCTGATTCACAATAGCTGCAAATAACCTACCAACATACTACCACCCCAAAAACTACAGCCACCCTCCGCGCCGCTGGAAGAATATTCTGCCAGCGGCTCTTTTTTGGGGGGTTAATGGGAGGGAGGAGTTTATTGGTATATAATTATGGAATATGTAAATGTAGACGTTGCACAGCTCCGCAGGTTAGCTGCGACAGCAGCAAAAATAAATCTTGTTTCTTGCTTCTATCTGAACCGCGCAAAAAACGGTCTCACTCAAAACGAGCAAAACCGTTTCTAACCTCTGACTTCTTACCTCTGACCTCTAGCAGCAAGAGGCTTTTTGTTTACATCTTCTCAACGGTGTCAATGGCCAGCACGTCAAGATGTTTTATAAGCATTCGTTTTACCAGTCGGCAAAGGTTTATCCAAGCCGACTTTTTCTTTTCATCGCTTTCGCTCAGAATGTGGTTTTCCTGATAGAATTTAGAGAACAGCACCGCCAGCTGATAGGCGTTCTCGCAGACGTAATTCGGCGCTCGCTCTGTGAATGCGTGCCTGAAAGTTTCGTCTGTCAGCAGAATGTTCAGCATAAGTTCGCGCTCACTTTCCGTGTATATCTCGCCGAGCTCTATCTCGCCGTTGTCGTCAACACCCAGCTTGCGAAGCACAGAGCATATGCGCGTTACCATGTAAAGCAGGTATACGCCCGTTTTGCCGTCGGCAGAAAGAAATTTATCAAGATCAAAGATGTAGTCTTTCGAGCGGTGGTTTATAAGGTCGCCAAATTTTATAGAAGCTATAGCTATCTTTCGCGCGGTGTCGTCAAGTTCTTCTTTAGTTTCAAACTTGTCTTCCTGCATTCGCGATCTTGCCGCATCAAAAGCGGTATCTAGCAGCATTTGCAGCTGCATAACGCCGCCGTCACGCGTTTTATAGGGCTTGCCGTCGCTGCCGTTCATAGTGCCGAAACCCATATATTCAAGCTGAGTTTCATCGCGCACAATGCCCGAAAGTTTAGCACATCTGAAGCATTGTTCAAAGTGCAGAGTCTGCCGCTTGTCTGCAACATACCATACGTTATCGGGTCTGAAATCTTTCTCACGCTGGATAAGCGTTGCAAGGTCGGTGGTGTCATAAAGCACAGAACCGTCGGTCTTTTTTATCATAACGGGCGGCATCGGGGCTTTGTCGTCCTCTTGAGCCACGTCTACCACCATAGCGCCCATGCTCTCATGCATAAGACCCTTTGAAACGAGTATGTCAAGCAGCTCGGGAATATACTTATCAGCATCGCTCTCGCCGTACCAGTAATCAAAATCAACATTCAGCTGCGAGAATATTCTTTTAACATCGCCGACCGATATGCCGACTAGCTTTTTCCACAGGTCGTAAATGCCCTTTTTGTGAGATTGCAGCATCAGCGTCATGCCGTGAGCCTTTTCTTTGAAAGCCCTGCCCTCATCGCTGTCCTCTTTTGAAAGCTTGCTTGCCGCAGGGTATATCTCGTTGAGCTGCGCTACGTCAATGTCGGGTATAACGTCTTTTTCGGGGTCAAAATCATCACAGAAGCATTTCCAGTCGGGGTGTTTTTCAGATAGATAAGCAATAACAAGCCCCATGGGCATACCCCAGTCGCCAAGGTGAGCATCGCCTATAACGCCATGACCGCAAGCCCTTGCAAGTCTTTTCAGAGCCTCGCCTATTATCGCGCTGCGCAGATGCCCTATGTGAAGCGCTTTGGCAACGTTGGGCCCGCCGTAATCTATAACTATGGCAGAGGGTTTTTCAGCCTGAACAACGCCAAGGTGCTCATCTTTGGCGATGGCGCGGCACTGAGAGGCTAAAAATTCGTCTGTCAGCGTGATGTTTATAAATGCAGGCTTTACCGCCTCTACCTTCGCAAAACGCTTGTCCTCTTTCAGTTTGTCGGCAACTTCCTGCGCTATTATGGCAGGAGACTTGTGATAAAGTTTTGCGCCGCCGAACGCACCGTTGCACTGAAACTGGCAGATGTCGGGTCTGTCAGACACAAGCACCGTGCCGAGCGAGGAGTCGTAGCCGCAGCTTTCAAACGCCGCCGATACCGTTTCGGTAAGCAGCGCGGTAATATTTTTTGTACGTTTATTTTCCGGCATATGATTCATTCCTTTAAAATTTTTCGCATTTATAATTATAGCACAAAACTTTAGCAAAATCAAGAAGAAAAGAAGATTGCATAAAAACGCCTGCGCGCTCTTGAAAATTTAAGCGATATGTGATACAATAAAAATAACTAAGCTCATTTTAACGGAGGTAGGATAATGGACCGCTGGACTGTGGGAAAGCCCGACGAGGCTCTTGCAAAAGAAATTGAAAAACAGTGCGATCTTTCGCCGCTGTGCATAAAGGTGCTTTTGTCAAGGGGTTGCAAAGGTCTTGATGATATTGCAGCGTTTTTTGAAGATAGGCCGCTTGAAGACCCGTTTATGCTGAAAGATATGCAGACAGCCGTTGATACTATAAACAAGGCGATAGACAGCTTTTTGCCTATATGCGTTTACGGCGACTATGACTGTGACGGCGTTACCGCAACGGCGGTGCTTTATAATTATCTTGAAAACTGCGGCGCGAATGTTACTTATTACATACCCGAACGCTCAGAGGGTTATGGTATGAATCTTGATGCGGTGCGCAGAATAGCACAAAGCGGCGTAAAGCTTATTATTACCGTTGACAACGGCATTTCGGCTGTAGAAGAAGCTGATCTTATAGAGCAGCTTGGAATGCAGCTGGTAGTTACCGACCACCACAAGCCGCCCGAAGTACTGCCCAAAGCGGTCGCAATAGTAGATCCCCACAGAGCCGATTGCCCGTCATCTTTTAAAGATATTGCAGGAGTGGGCGTTGCTCTGAAACTGTGCGCGGCTCTTGACGGCGGCGACTATGATGCGGTTTTAGAACAGTACGGCGATCTGGTCGCGATAGGCACTGTGGCTGATGTTGTGCCGCTGAAAGGCGAGAACAAAACTATAGTAAACGCAGGCATGAGGCTGCTTAAAAATACCGAAAATCAGGGTCTTATAGAACTTATGGAACTTAGCGGCGTGGGCGGTGAAAAAGCGCAGGATATGACCTGCACCGATATAGCTTTCAGACTTGCGCCGCGAATAAATGCGGCAGGAAGATTCGGTTCGCCAAAGTCTGCGGTGGCGCTTTTGCTGGCAGAAGACGAAGAAGCACAGCTTAAAGCGGAAGAACTTAACGACCTTAACAGCAGCCGCAAGGCAAGCGAGCAGGAGATCATCGCGCAGATAAAAGAAGCGATAGACAAAGATGCAAGTTTGCTCTCGGACAAGGTGCTTGTAATAGACGGCAAGGGCTGGCACCACGGTGTGGTGGGCATAGTTGCCTCTAAGATAATGGAAGCATACGGCAAGCCGTGCGTGCTTATTTCAATAGATGACGACGGCATGGCAAGGGGCAGCGCAAGAAGTATGCACGGGTTCAATATCTTTAAATGCTTTACATACTGCGAAAGTCTTTTGGAGAAGTACGGCGGTCATGAATGTGCAGGCGGTCTTTCTATAAAAGAAGAAAACATCAAGGCTTTCAGGCAGATGGTGCGCGAGTATGCCGACAAAGCGGAAACCATGCCGTACACAGAGCTTAACGCCGACAAGCTGCTCACGCGAGAAGATCTGACTTGCGGTCAGGTGCAGTCGCTTGAAAAACTTGAACCGTTTGGTGAGAGCAACCCCGAACCGCTGTTTGCAATGGTGGGCGCAAAGGTGCAGAAGATAGTGCCGCTCTCGCAGGGGAAACACACAAAACTTGAGGTTTCTTACGACAGCACCGTGCAGGATATTTTGCTGTTTGGCAAATCGCCCGATAAACTGGGTCTGCGGCAGAGCGACAGGGTAGACATTATGGTAAGGGCAGGCATAAACGAATTTAATGGCAAAAAGTCGGTATCGCTGAAAGCAGAGGATATACGCCTGAGCGGCATAAAGCAGCAAAAGGCGTTCGCGGCGATGAGGTGTTATGACGACATTGTGTGCGGAAAAACCGTTGAGCCAAAACTTGCATCTCTGATAATGCCCGAAAGGAAAGAACTGCTTGCGGTATACAAAGCTATAGGAAATGGCACAAGCATAGATATGCTGATGCAGAGAATGTATCTTGAATATAACATAAACTTCGGCAAAACGCGCGCCTGCGCTGATATTTTTTGCGAGGCAGGAATAGCAAAGCTCTCTGACGGTTGCAGATATATCGAGACCGTGAAGATGCAGGGCAAGGCAGATCTGTCGGCAACAAATACCATGCAGAGGCTGGCGGCTTTGCAAAACGCATAATACCGAAAATTTTTAAGAAAGGGTGTTTAGGGTATGCCTGAGGAATATACTAAAAATTATCTGGAACAAAAACTTAAAGACAGTGAAAAGCAGTACGATACCAAGAAGATATTCGCGGCATATGAGTTTGCAAACACCGCCCACACAGGTCAGATGCGCGATTCGGGCGAGCCGTATATCATTCACCCGATAGCGGTAGCGTGCATACTGATTGACCTCGGTATGGACACCGATACTATCTGCGCGGGGCTGCTGCACGATGTTGCGGAGGACACCGAGTTTTCTATTGAAGATATTTCGAAGAAATTCGGCTCTGACGTTGCAATGCTGGTAGACGGCGTTACAAAGCTGAAAAAAATACCGCTGCTTACCAAAGAGGAGCAGACCGCCGAGAATGTGCGCAAGATACTGCTGGCAATGAGCGAGGACATCAGAGTTATGATAATAAAGCTCGCCGACCGTATACACAATATGCGCACGCTGAAATACCGCGCACAGGATAAGCAGAGGGCAACGGCTCTTGAAACGATGAATATATACGCGCCGATAGCCCACAGGCTGGGAATACGCTCTATAAAAGAGGAACTGGAAGATCTGTCTTTTATGTATCTCGATCCATATGCGTATGAGGAGATAGAGCGGCTTATAGCCACGCGCAAGGCAGACAGGCAGCGCATTATTGACAGCATTATGGCGAAGATACGCGCGCGGCTTGCGCAGGATTTTGACAAGGAGTTTATAATAGAAGGCAGGGTAAAGAGCAACTACGGCATATACAAAAAAATATATCGCGACGGCAAGGAATTTGACCAGATATTTGACAGGTACGCGGTGAGGATAATAGTAGATACGGTGAATGAATGTTACAATGTTCTGGGCATAATTCACGATATGTTCAACCCGATACCAAACAGATTCAAAGACTATATCTCAACGCCGAAAGCGAATAGGTATCAGTCGCTGCACACTACCGTTATCGGCAACGAGGGTTCGCCGTTTGAAGTGCAGATACGCACCAAAGAAATGCACCGCACCGCAGAGTACGGAATAGCCGCCCACTGGAAGTACAAAGAGGGTATAAACACCAAGTACACAAAAGACGACAATCGTCTGGCGTGGGTAAGGCAGATACTTGAAACGCAGCAGAATACCAACGACGTTGAAGACATAGTAAGGTCTATAAAGAGCGATCTTTCAACGGAAGATCTGTTTGTGTTCACCCCGAAAGGCGATATGATAACGCTGCCCAACGGCGCTAACGTTATTGACTTTGCGTATGCGATACACACGCAGGTAGGTCACAGAATGTGCGGCGCAAAGGTTGACAAGAAAATGGTTTCGCTCGACCACAAGCTGAAAACGGGCGAGATAGTTGAGATAATCACAAACCCCAACCACACGCCCAGCAGAAGTTGGCTGAAAATGTGCGTTACCAACGAGGCGCGCTCAAAAATACGCACTTGGTTCAAGCGCGAAAGGCGTGAGGAAAATATTTTTGAGGGGCGCAGAACGCTTGAAACGGAGTTTCGCCGCAACCTTATAAGAATACCAGAAGACGAGCTGGAAGAGTTTCTCTCGGCGGATATGAAAAAGCACAACTGCGAAACTCTCGACGACTTTTTTGCCGCGATAGGCTACGGCGGAATACAAGTTTCAAAGCTTATGCAGCACCTGAAGACCGCCTACAGCAAGCGCGTTCAGGAAAAGGAGATGCCCGAGCAGCAGAGAGTTTTAGAGCAGGTAAAAGAAAGCAGCGTGAAAAACAAGTCGGGCGTTATTGTTGACGGCATACCCGACTGCGAGATAAAATTCGCGCAGTGCTGCAATCCTCTGCCGGGCGACGATATTGTAGGCTTTGTAACGCGCGGTCACGGAATTTCTGTGCATAAGACCGACTGTGCGAATTATCTCGGTCAGATGAGCAACGAGGCTCAGAGGGAACGCTGGCTTGCGGTAAGGTGGGCAAACAGCAGCGAGGAGAACAGCTATTTCAAAGTAACGCTGGATATTCTTGCGACTGACAGGATAGGTCTTCTTGCCGATATATCGGTAGAGCTTTCAAATATTCGCATACCTATGCACGAGGCAACGGCGAGAGAGCTTAAAAACGGCAACGCCAGCGTTATGGTAACGATAAGCGTTGCAGGGGTAAATCAGCTCAACAACGTTATACAAAGACTTAAAAAGGTGCCAAGCGTTTTGTCTGTAGACAGAACGGGCAAATAAGGTGATGAAATGAATATTTTTATACTTCCGCCGATGGGGCTGTGCGGCGCGAACAGCTATATTATAGCCTCTGAAAAAGGCTCGGCGGCTTTGGTAGATGCGCCCGCAAACGCAGACTTTGTGCTGCGCGAGATACAAAGGCGTTCACTTTCGATGAAGATGATACTTCTGACACACGGGCATATAGACCATATAGAAGCCGCGGCACAGCTGCAAAAAAAGTCTGGCTGCAAGGTGTATATACACTCGGGCGATATGGCTATGCTGACCGACGGCAGGCTCAACCTTGCAAACAATATGACGGGCGGCGTTTTTGACAGAGTAGAAAATGCTCTGCCGCTTTCTGACGGCGACGTTTTGCAGCTTGACGAAGTGCAGATAAAAGTCATGCACACGCCCGGTCACACGCAGGGCAGTGTTTGCTATATCGCAGGGGATAATATGTTCAGCGGCGATACGCTTTTTCGCGGCAGCATAGGCAGAACGGATTTCCCCGGCAGCGATATAAATGCAATGCGGCAGTCGCTGAAAAAGCTTGCGGCTATAGATAAAGATTACACGGTATACCCCGGGCACGAGGACATGACGAGCCTTGACTTTGAGAAAGAGAACAATTACTATCTGAAAAGAATATAAACAGAAAGAGAACAGGAGCACAAAATGAAACTGATACTTAGTTCACTGGACTTGAAATACGAGCTTGAAGCAGTGGTGAAGCTGTTTTTGCCTGCGCAGAGCTTCAAGCTTACGGTAGCTTCTACCCATGAGGGGCAGGAGGGCGACATATGCTTTGTAAAGCGCGAAAAGAAAGCGTTGATGACCAGCCTTTTCGTGTATTGCAGACTTGACGGTCAGGTAGCGAATGAAGCAGGCGTAATACTCAGCGAGAACGAAAGCGAGTGCGAACTTACGTTGGCGGCATACTTGTATCGCTGCCTTTCAAAGCTGACGGGCAAGAAGCCGCAGTGGGGAATAATAACAGGCATACGCCCCGTAAAGCAGATAAACGCGATGGCGGCGGCAGGGCTTTCAGACGAGCAGATACGCGACAGGCTGAAAAATTTATACCTTTGCTCGGACAAGAAAATAAACATGGCTTTTGCGGTGGCAAAGGTGCAGGAGGATATCCTCGCGAGCCTTGACGACAACACGTTCAGCCTGTATGTTTCAATACCGTTTTGTACTTCGAGGTGTTCGTATTGCAGCTTTGTATCGCAGTCGGTCGAGAGCAGTCTGCCGCTGATACCGAGCTATGTTTCAAACCTCTGCGCCGAGATACGGTATACAGGGCAGCTTATGCAAAAAATAGGCAAGCGGCTCGATACGGTGTACATAGGCGGCGGCACGCCCACGGCTATTGATGCGGCGTATTTAGAAGCAATAATGAAGACAATTTCAGAAAGTTTTGATATGTCGCAGGTGCGCGAATACACCGTTGAAGCAGGCAGGGCTGACACGGTGACAGAGCAGAAACTTCGCGTTATTTATGACGGCGGCGCGCGGCGTATCTCGATAAATCCTCAAACGCTTAGCGATGATGTTCTGAAAGCTATCGGCAGAAAGCACACGGTCGAGCAGTTTTTCAAGGCGTATGAAATGGCAAAGGGCTTTGGCTTTGATGTTATAAATACCGATATAATTGCAGGGCTGCCGACAGATGATTTTGAGAGCTTTAAGCGCACTGTTGACGGCATTATAAGCCTTGCGCCCGAGAATATCACTGTGCATACGCTTTCGATAAAACGCGCCGCGAACCTGAACCACAGCGGTGAATACGACCTTAACGCTGATGCCGAAAAGATGATAGATTACGCCTCCGACAGGCTGATAGTTTCGGGGTATTTTCCGTATTATCTTTACAGGCAGAAAGATCAGCTTGACGGTCAGGAAAATATAGGCTGGGCAATGCCGGGTCACGAGGGCTTGTATAACGTATACATAATGGAAGAAAACCAGACTATAATTGCGGTCGGCGCAGGGGCTTCTACAAAGCTGGTTGACCGCAGCGGCGGCAGGCTGCAAAGAATATTCAACTACAAATTTCCGCTTGAATACAACAAGCATTTTGACCTTATGATAGAAAAGAAAAATGAAGTCGGGGAGTTTTTCGGTATTGAAAGAGCTTAGAAAAAATGACATAATTTCGCTGCAAATAACCTCTCTTACCGGCGAGGGCAGCGGCATAGGCAGGGCTGAAAACGGCATGGCGGTGTTCGTGCCGTTTACTTCTGTCGGCGACGAGGTGCAGTGCAGGATAGTTAAGGTGTGTAAAAATTATTGCTACGGTAAAATTGAAAAGCTGACAGAGCATTCGCCGTTTCGTATCGAGGCAGATTGCGGCGTTTACGGTAGGTGCGGCGGCTGCGTTTACAGACATATTTCTTACAGGGCGGAGTGTGAGGCGAAGCTTAAAACCGTCACCGATGCTTTTGAAAGAATTGCAGGCGTATCACCGCAGTGTGACGGCATTATTGCAGCGGAGGAGACAGACCGCTACCGCAACAAGGCACAGTACCCGGTAACGCAGGTCGGCGGCAAACTTGCCTGCGGTTTTTATGCCTCGCGCAGCCACAGGGTCATACCTATAGAAGACTGCCCCTTGCAACCGAAAGTGTTTTCGGATATTGTGAAAGTATGCCTTGAATGTATGGAAAAAGCGCATATAACGGCATACAGCGAAGAAAGCGGCAGGGGAGAGGTGCGGCACATTTATCTGCGTAGGGGGCATAACAGCGGAGAGATAATGCTGTGCATTGTTGCCGCGCGTGATATTTCAAAAAAGCTTTCGCTAATGTGCAATGCGGTAGTGCAGAGTTTTCCCGAGGTAAAGAGCATAGTGCTTAACATAAATCCCAAAAATACGAACGTTATACTCGGTGAAAAGTGCGTGACACTTTTTGGAAGTGACACTATAACAGACACCATGTGCGGCAATGAGATAGAGCTTTCGCCGCTGTCGTTTTATCAGGTGAACACCGCGCAGGCGCAGCGGCTTTACGCCAAGGCTTTTGAGTATGCCGCGCCACAAAGCGGTGATGTTATAGCCGACCTTTACTGCGGCGCAGGAACGATAGGTCTTTCAATGGCAAAACGCGCTAAATATGTGAAGATCGTAGGTGTTGAACAGGTGGTGCAGGCGGTAGAGAACGCAAAACGCAACGCCGCGCGCAACGGCATAGAAAACGCCAAATTTTACTGCGGCGATGCAGGCGAGGTCTTCTCACGGCTGCGTGAAAGCGGCTGCGCACCCGATGTGATAGTTGTAGATCCGCCGAGAAAAGGCTGCTCGGAGTTGACTATTGAAACGATAGCGAAAGCCGCCCCCAAAAGAATAGTAATGGTATCCTGCGACCCTGCCACAGCCGCACGCGATGTAAAGCGCCTTATGCAGTACGGCTACACCTGCCAAAGGCTCTGCGCCGTTGATATGTTTCCGCGCACAAGCCATGTGGAGTGCGTGGTGTTGATGTCAAGGGACAAGGGCTGATTGCCGAAAAAGTGATATATTTACGAGATTTTTGGGCATTTGGGCGGTAGTTCTAATGAGGTGAATTAACTGTGAAAACTGCTCTGTCGGAACATATCAACCGTTTTGGTTGGAGGGTTGGGTAGGCTGTTAAGATGTCAGAGGGTTGAGTAGGCGGGTTGGATGTTGTTGGGGTGGGGTTGAAGCTGTGGTTTGGATGTCGGAGGTGTAATGGCATATGATAAAAAAATACGATATCAGGTCGTCTGAAAATGCCCGCAAAACATTAGTAGAATTAAGCGGCGTTGATATCTCGACTTGGAAAAAATATGTTGGACGTGAAGGAGAATATAGATATACAGGTGATTTAGTTGAAGATGTAATTAAAACTTATGGACAATTTTCAAAGAACTATCTTGATTTTGATTTTATATATTTTCATGTAACAACAAGTGCAAATGAATGTGCATCAATAAAGAAATATGGAATTTTTGATTTAAAACATGCATATCTCTGCAAAGAATCAGAAATTAGAATTTTTTTAGATCAGCACGGTGTGACTTTGAATTTAGATAACAAATTGTTGACTTGCAATGGGAAGACATATGATATTACTTTTTGTCCAGAAAAATGCCCAATGACAGAAACACAAGAGCATTTATGCTGGTTAATTGGCAGAAAGTTTTATTACGATTACACCACATGTGGTTTTCTATCTGTAGATAAAAGTATGCCGTATCTTGGTCAAGTTCATCGCCGTCCTGAAATAATATGGAATATTGACAACCTGTTAAGATTAAATTTATCTGGAGAGTGGGAGCAATCGCATTTTCCTTATGAAATCACGGCTCACGTTAAAGGCAGTGATATTGTTTTTGACGGTGATGAAGAGCAGAGTGATAAAGATAAAGTCTTGAAGTATCTTATCATGGCTTATGATACAGCTTTTTGTGGGCTGTCTGAGCATATTCTTCTTATGAAAAACGGAGTTCACATTCCACCGACAAGTATAATTGATATTAAGCCTTTTTCGCACTGGAAGTAAAGTAAAAACAAGCATCCCAGAATTTCGCTCTGTGATGCTTGTGTTTTTTATGTTTCAATATCGATTGTAACGCCCGACTTAAACCTCACGGCAAACCTATCCTCAAACACCGTGATTTTTTCAATCAGCCTTCTTACAAGCGCCTCATCAAACTCCGTTATGGTAGTAGGCCGGCTATTTATGAAGTCTTGCAGGTCGTTTATCTGTTTCATCTGCTCGTCCTTTATAACGCTGTCTACTTCGGCTTGGCGGCGCATATCACGAAGCCGAAGTATTTCATTCGCAACGGCGTCATAATCATCTTTCTGATTGGCTTTCTTCAAAAGCTCCTTTTGGAGCTTCCACAGGCGCTCATCAAACAATATTGACTTTTGCAAAACAACGTGGTATAATATACGCAAGTGTTGTGGAAAACCTATAATGCACTGACATTATGAAACCGGTTCGTAATGATTCAAATAAAAACTGCCGATGAAAGCACGTTTTTGGGATATATGATAGTGTTAAAATGATAAACTGAGTTAGAAGGCATTTTCATGCACGAACTGAAAGAAACATGCAAAGTATATGGTAGTATCGAGATCATTGTAAAACATTCTTTCGCTGACTTGAGAGGAAGAACTGACATGGAAACAAAAAATAGCAAGAAAACGGAATACCAAGACGCATATATCTGTGGGGATTGTCTTGACGTGCTGCGCGGTGTTCCCAATGACAGTATAGATTTAATTATGACATCACCTCCCTACGCAGATCAAATTAAAGATTATGGTGATGTCGTAAAGAAAATAAAACCAGATGACTATATTGATTGGTTTTTGCCAAGAGCACAAGAATTCTTTCGCGTATTAAAACCGAATGGGAGTTTTGTACTCAATATAAATGACAAGCTCGATGGACGATATCAGAACATATTTGTTTTTAAGCTTGTCGTTGTTTTGTGTGATGAAGTCGGCTTTCATCTCGTTCGTGATTATATCTGGCATAATCCTGCAACACCTCCAAACGTATTCTCTCGCGGGACTATGGGTAGAACAAAAAAATCCCACGAGTACTGTTTCTGGTTTAGCAAATCGGAGCAGTGGACATTCAACATGGATCCAATTCGTAAGCCATACAGCAAAAGCATGATGGATATTATTGATGGAAAAGTCGTCGAGCGTGGAGGCCGAGAAAAAAACTCTCGTCCAAGCAGACATAATTTTGATTTAAGTCATCCGTGGGATAATAAAGGAGGCGCAGACCCCGGCAGCGTAATTTCAGTAAGTAATACCGCTAGCAACGGTTTTGTGCAGAAACTCTGTAAAGAAATGGGTATTAAGCATCCTGCTCGTTACCCAGAAAAGCTGGCCGAATTTTTCATCCTTTCTGGCAGTAACCCTGGAGATATAGTACTAGATCCGTTTGCTGGTTCTGGTACGACGGGTGTTGTTGCACATAAGCATGGACGACAGTATTTTTGCATTGATGTTAACCCTGATTATCAAAAACTCGGACAGGCATGGATCGCCTCAATATCAGAGGAGGAATGACAGTGATTACATTTGACGATAAAAGTTATTGCCTCCTTTGCTGTGACGGCGCAGTCGGTCTAAAGGATATAGAAAAAGGAACTGTTAAGCTCATTTATGGATCGCCTCCATACCCAAATGCGGAAAGAAATTATGGTGTTTGGAAAGAAAATGATTATTTAGATTTTATGACCCCTTTTATAGAGGGAGCACAGTCTGCGCTTTCTGATGACGGGTTTTTAGTAATTAATGTAAAGGCCAACAGAAGCAAAAAGACTGCATTCAGAACGTCGAAGAGATCGCTGATTGTTGAAAAACTTGCAATTATGCTAGAAGAGCAATGGGGCTTTTCGTGCGTTGACATTGAGATATGGGTCAAAGGTAACCCTGCACCAACCGGTCTTCGTGTTGCATGTCAAGATGCATATGAGCAGATCCTTTGGTTTTCTAAGTCGCCCAAATGGGAGATAAACATAGATGCTATACGTAGGCCGTATTCAGATCATAGTTTGGATCTATACAAAGATTATGAATATAAAGCACGAGAGAACGGGCTTACTTATGTAAGAAAAAATAAGAGCATTTCGCCAAATCCGCGTGGTGCGCTGCCTCAGAATGTGATTACATGTGGAGTGATGCCAAATAAAACGATGCACCAAGCCGTTCAACCCATTTTGCTCCCCGAAAAATATATCAAAGCTTGCACCTCTATAGGAGATATTGTTGTTGACCCTTGGCTTGGTTCAGGCACTACAGGAGAAGCAGCTGTCGTACTAGATAGAAAGTTCATTGGATTTGACATATTCCCGGAATATGTATCTATGTCAGAACAACGTCTCTCAACTATAGTTAAGGGGTAGTGAGGTGAAACTATGGCAGCACGATTTAGCAAAGAAGAACTAAATGGTCTGATAATCGAGGATTTGGGGAATCGAGTAGTGTGGAGCTCTGGTATGAACAGTAAAACTCTATTGCTTGATTTAAAAATGCCAAGAAGAAAATTGAGAATTTATGTATTTAATTGTACCTGTCCCCCAGGAGGTCGTGCATTAGATGAGTATAAAATTCAGATGATCATAGAAGGACAAGGTCGCGGTGAGCGCGGTCATATCAATACCGATGACGATCGTATTCCTCTCATAATGGGATATGCTTGTCCGTTTGATAACGACAGAGATGGCGTTTATGTCCTTTGGGATACAAGTTTCCATATGGAATTCGCTTACTCGGCAAATCTGCAGTGTTACCTTGATCCTATGCTGCAAGCATTATCGGAAGATGTGGTTACCTGTTATAAGAAGGGCAATAGGGAAAAAATTGTTGTCGCAAAGCGGGAAAGTCTCACTAAAGCCATTGAGCGGCGTATACAGTTGGATATTCAAGCTTTACTGGAGTGAGTTTTATGGGCAAATTAAGAGAATACGAGTTTAAAAGCTCGTACCACAAATTAAACGATGACGTTGCGAAGGAATTCTATTTACCATGTATGCGAAATGCCTCCATATATAAAAGGATTTCCGGCTATTTTGGAAGTACTATTTATATCATTGCATGGAGTGCACTAAAAGAATTCATCAACAACAACGGACATATGCAATTACTTTGTTCCCCGTACCTAACAGAAGAAGATGCTGATGCCATTCGTGAGGGAAAAGCAGCGTTGACCGATGAAGTGCTTGCGAAATCATTTAAGAAGGAACTATCTGAATTAATGGAGCAGGATAGTATCTCATCGGCAGCAAAACTATTTGCATGTTTGATTGCCAATAAAACTATAGAAATAAAGCTTGTAATTGCGAGAGACAATAAACGGAAGGATCCGAATATTGAACGTCTCTATCATGATAAAGCCGGTATATTTATAGATCAAGATGGTGATTCTGTCGCATTTCGCGGATCAATAAACGAAACATTCAAAGGGCTTTCGGACAACGGAAATATAGAATCAGTAGATGTTTTCCAAAGCTGGGATGGTGGGAAAGATGCTCAACGTTCTAAAGGAATACTCGTTGGCTTCGATCGCGTATGGAATGGCGAATACGATGTTTTGGAGATACATGATTTGCCGGAAACTGCGGCAAAATATATCAGAGATAAGACCGCTGATTATCATTGGGAACAGTTGCTTGATGAGGTTAAAGTTGTCGTCGACAAAGCGCAAAAGTGGCGTCCAAACAAATCCAGCGATATTATCAAACTGAAAGATCATCAGGTAGATGCGCTCGAGGGGTGGAAAAATGCTGACTATCGTGCAATATATCAGGGATGTACCGGATGTGGGAAAACGGTAATTGCGATCTCTGCTATTCGTCATGAGATCGAACGCGGCAAAAAGGTTCTTGTTCTGGTGCCATCAAAAGAACTTTTAGCACACTGGAACAAGGAGATACGCAGAATAATAACGGACATTAACATTAATGTTTTCCTTTGTGGAGATGGAAACATTGCTTGGAAGAACAATGGAAATCTTTCTCTTTGGACTTCACCGAGTGGATCTGTCAACAATATCATTATTGCAATTATGGACACAGCGGCAAAGCCGGAGTTTATCAGATCCGTAAACGATGGAGAGCACCTTTTTGTTGTAGCTGACGAGGTCCATAACATGGGAAGTCCCACCCATCGTAGAATTTTTGCACTTAAATATGGATCCGCACTTGGGTTGTCAGCAACACCGGAACGCTTTGGTGATCCTGAAGGAACTCAATCGATCATAGATTATTTTGGGGCTGTATTGCAGCCGCCCTACACACTACAAAAAGCTTTGCGTGAAGGTGTTTTAACAGAGTACTTTTACTACCCAAAACGTGTCGAACTAACACAGGATGAACAGGCAGACTGGGATGAGTTAACAAAGAAAATCAGCAAACGTTTCGCTATGTCTCATGGAAGCGGAGATACAAAGAAAGGTGATGATGCTTTTCTGCATCACATGATGATCGAAAGAGCAAGGATACTTAAAAAGGCCGCCAACAAAGTAACTATTGCAATTGATATTCTGAGGAAGAATTACAAGGAAGGGCAAAAATGGCTTGTTTATTGCGAGGATATAGCACAATTGCAGACGGTACTAACTGCCATAAGGAACGAAGGTATTGATGCATATGCGTATTATGCTGATATGCTCGGCGATAGAGAAAGCACATTAAGTTATTTTGCGGAAAACGGCGGTGTTATTGTGTCGATAAAGTGCTTAGATGAAGGCGTGGATATTCCGTCTACAACACACGCGCTTATTTTAGCATCGTCAAAGAACCCACGCGAATTCATTCAACGCCGTGGCCGCATTTTGAGAAAATCAAGTGGAAAGAATCTTTCGTTCTTGTATGATGCAATAGTAGTACCACATGAATCAAGCGCTCAAGAAGATAAGAGCTTATCAATTGTGGTTTCAGAACTGGGAAGAGCAATTGAATTTGGTAAAAGTTCTCTTAGTTCTGCATGTATCACGGACTTAAAAGTAATAGCACTTAAATTTGGAGTTAATTACAACGAATTAGTAAATGAGGGGTATGAAGAAGATGAAGAATAATTTGGATGAATTAAGATCTACTCTTGAAAGTATCCGGGCAGCAAAATACCCGGATATACCTGCGGAAGTTATTAGCGCGATAATTGATGTACAGAATCAGAATCAAAATGATCCTGCAAGGCGCCAACGTGAAACGCAAAAACTGATTATTCAATATTCTAATCAGATTAAAGCTGACGGAGGTGATGAACAATGAGGTTTAAGAAGATAACCGTCGAGAATTTCGGACCATTTAAGGATCCAACATCTGTCGATTTTTCAGCGAGAAATGGTGTCAGCATTGTATGGGGACGGAATGGCCGCGGCAAAACAACACTGTTAAATGCTTTTAATTTCGTGCTTAACGGCACAGTGAAAGATCGTGATGGCAACGTTGATAATTTTTTGTCTTTTATCAATGAAGCCGGAATGAACGAAGGAAAATACACATTCAAAGTTATACTTGATTTGGAGAACAACGGAAAAGCATATCGCATTGTCCGTTCAATAGCCGTATTGCCCGGTGTTGACAAACCTACCTCAAATAATCATCTTCATATGGTGTTGCAAGTAAACGAATCAGGCAATATTCTATCCCCCGCAGACAGCGAGCATTTTGTTAAAAGAATAATGACAAAAGAGGTATCCCGTTTCTTTCTTTTCGATGGTGAACTGCTTACTGAATATGAGGAACTTCTAAATGAGAATTCTGTTCGTGGCGGATCTATCAAGAGTTCTATCGAGCAAATATTAGGAATGCCAATTTTGACATATGGCGCAAGTGATTCTGAGTCGGCTGCATCAACTATTGCTACGGAAGCCCGAAAAGTAGCACAAAATGAAGAGGCGGTATCGAAGTATACTCAAAAACTTGATGCAGAAGAAGATACGCTTAAATATCAGCAGCAAGAATTGCAACGACTTAAAGAGGAACGTGATGCGTGCATTCTGAACAGAAATAAACTCCAGAATCTCGTCGAAGATACCGAAAAGCTTCGACAGTTTTCTGAACGAAAAAAGAATATAGAAGAAAATATGAATCGGCAGCATCAGATTTGTGACGATGAGCAACGAGCCATTGCTCGTATTTTAAAAGATTCCTGGCAATGGATGATTGCACCGGTCCTGCGGAAAAGGCTTCTCGATCTACAGTCTGCTATGGCTGACCTGCACGGTAAGGAACAGACTTCAAAGGGACGGGAGATTATCATCGAATACATACAGCAAGCAATAAAAGAGATATACTGTCCCGTCTGTGATCATCCGATTTCACAAAATGAACGAGAAAAACTTGAGGCGAAAATTTCTCGAATCAAAGCAGAAACAGATGGATTGTCACCCGAAGAAAAAGTGCAGCTTGAGAGTTACCGAGCACAGCAAGCTATCCTTACAGGATATACATCTGTAGCGGATCAGGCTCAAGAAATCAAAGTAAGGTATGAACGCTATGCTGCAGCTCTTGTCATGTTTACTGATTTCAAGGAACACGATCTGCGAGAAATAGAAAGCGATTTAGAAGCACTAAGAAAGAATGCTGCCGGCACCAATGAAAAGGCGGCATTCGAGTATTTGGATCAATTCGGAAAAGTTTCAGCGAAAATTGCGGAATACGATCAAGGAATCAATCGTGTAAATGAAGAAATTGAAAAAACAAAGGAAACGATCAAAAAACTTAGTATGACAATTTTTGAAAAGAGCCGGAACAAGGATGTTGTACTGGCCAATAAAAAAGTCGCTTTTGCAGAAACTATCGCAGCTATTTTCAGTGAAGGCATCGATGTATATCGAGATAAGCTGAGCCGTGATGTTGAGCGTGATGCTACTGAAATATTCATGAAAATGAACACAGAAGAGGATTATGGAGGGCTGCGGATTAACGAGAACTACGGACTTACCATTATACGAAAGTCTGATGGTAAACCGGTTCCGAAAAGATCAGCCGGCTGGGAGCACATGGTCGCGTTTGCACTAATTGGTGCTCTTCATAAGAATGCACCGTTTGATGGTCCAGTAATCATGGACTCTCCTTTCTATCGGCTCGATATCATCAATACAAAGAGTATGGTTAAGGCGTTACCCTTGATTGCAAATCAAGTTCTTATGCTGCCATATCCGGGCGAAATTGATCCCTCCGCTACAAGAACAGACATTGGGGACTATATTGTCCAAGAACTTGAGATAGCAAGGATAAGTTCAAATGAGTCAACTATAAAGGAGATGAGCACAAATGGCTGAATTTGCACAGTTTACTATTACTGATGCTGCATACGAAGCAGCATCAAAGTTTGTCGAGGAAAAGTGGTTTGATTCAGCAAATGAAGCAGGTATATTTGCCGCAGCTTATGCTATAAGGTGCCATTTTGATGAGATCGATCCCGGCAGTCTCTATTATCCCGTTAGCACACATAACTACGGCTATAGCTCATTTGATCCTGATGGATCATGGGAAATAATAATCAAAACGCTGTACAACACGGAAACTCCACGTGCCTATTTTCGCAACCTTATTATCTGGGGATTAGAAGATATGGGATGCAGGATCCGAGAAAGCGGCGTGCTTCAGATCACAGATTTTCTATAATAATTAAAAACATCTTTTATAAGAATTTGTGATGTTTTTGTTATTCTTTTTTGAACAAATCACAAATATCCGCCAAACGATATTTATGGGCTCAAGAGGTTTTGAAATTATTTAAGAAGTAAATTACTAAATGTCGATTATTCTCTTTGTGATTAGATGTGACATAACAGAAGAATTTTCATGAAATCAAAAAGATTTAGGATTCACTGTTGCTTCTCTCATCTGCGAGAGGCAGGCTGCGCGCCCGATGTGATAGTGGTAGATCCGCCGAGAAAAGGCTGCTCGGAGTTGACTATTGAAACGATAGCGAAAGCCGCCCCAAAAAGAATAGTAATGGTCTCCTGCGACCCTGCCACAGCCGCACGCGATGTAAAGCGCCTTGCGCAGTACGGCTACACCTGCCAAAAGCTCTGCGCCGTTGATATGTTTCCGCGCACAAGCCACGTTGAGTGCGTGGTGGGGCTGGCGTAGTCTATTGACATTTATTAAATTTTAGTATATAATATACTAAACATCACCGAAAGGACTGAACCTTATGGCGACTTATGTTATGTCTGACATTCACGGAATGTACGACCTGTTTTTAGATATTCTACAGCAGATAGACCTGCAAGATGACGACACGTTGTATATAATGGGCGACGTGCTGGACAGAGGGCTGCACCCTATAAAAACGCTGCTGAAAATAATGGAGATGCCAAACGCGGTATTTATGGTCGGCAACCACGAGGTCATGGCTCTCAAATGCCTTGAATTTTTGCGGCAGGAGATAACCGATGAAACGTTGGATATCTTTGATAGCGATATTTTAGAAAATATCATTTTGTGGATGCGAAACGGCGGCGGCACTACCTCGGACGAATTTGGCGCGCTTGACAAGGACACGCAGGCTGATATTATCGACTTTATCAAAGAGGGCGAAGTGTTTGCAAGGCTGGCGGTCGGCGGCAAAAAGTACATTCTTGTTCACGCAGGGCTTGGCAATTTCAGCCCCGACAAGCGGCTTGAAGAATACTCCCTCGATGAGCTTATCTGGGAGCGCCCCGATTACAACGTTAAGTATTTTGACGACATTTACGTAGTTACCGGGCATACGCCGACCTGTACGCTTGAAGATGAGCCGTCGGCAGGCAGGATAATCAGGAAGAATAATCACATCGCCATAGACTGCGGCAGTTTCATTCCCGGGGGCAGGCTTGCGGCGATATGCCTTGACACGGGCGAAGAATTTTATGCAGGCAATACTGATGCGGCGGAATAATAAGGTTTTAGCAGACAGGTATCAGCATCAATATTGATGTATGGATACAAATATAAAGAGAGGGTGATGTCATATGAAAAAGGATCGTGTATGGAGGGTTCACGCTTTCTAACCCTCCGAATATAACTTTGGAGGAAAGAAATGGAAAACAAAATCAAGTATGTGAAGTTGTCTTCTGACAACAATGAAAAATGCGCTGTCTTTGAAAAAATGATGGCTGCCTATGTCAAAGAACTGGACGAGCATGGACACGACCCGATGCCGGAAGGCTTTTTGCCAAAATGGGTCAAGAGTATCATATCTATGCAGGGGTCGTCTGACCGCCATTTGGAACTTTGCTATGACGGCGATACACTGATCGGTTTTCTTTACGGGAAGGTCGACCATGAGGATCACAAAGGCTTTGTTAAGCCGGGTTACGGCTACATTATGGAATTCTATGTGAAGCCGGAGTATCGCCGCAGAGGTTATGGTAGGGCGATGTTCAGGCGGCTGGAATGGCTGTTTATCCATGACGGTGCGGACAAAATGTATCTGACGGCCGATCCGGTTACAGGGAGACCGTTTTGGGAAGCAATGGGATTTTTAGCCACAGGCGAGCGGTCGCCGGAGAATAAGATGGAAATATACGAAAAGTCTGTGTCGTTTGATTGGAGTGGGAGAGAAAAGCTCATGCCGCTTACTGAAGAAACCGCTGCGGAGATAGGCGGCTGGAGGTATGAAAGTCCGTATGACGCTTATAGCTTCAGGGGAGATGCAGATAGCTGGCTTATGGATAGGTCAACATGGGGGACAGAACAGTTCTGTCTGGCAGACGGCGATCGGATCATTGGTCATGTGACTTGTCAGAATGACGGCGATGATCTGTGGGTAGGCTGGTCAATGGCTCCGCGGCTGTGCGGAAAAGGCAGTGGAGCCGCGTTTGTAAAAAAGTGCGTTACTGGGTTGCGCCGTGTGACGGGACATAAAGGTCGCATAATGCTGCGGGTGGCGGCTTGGAACCAAAGAGCTATTCATGCTTATCAAAATGCGGGCTTTACATATGTGAAAACGATTCAAGATGAAATTGCCTATTCTGATCATATGGAAGATTTTTGGGTGATGGAGCTTAAAAGCGTGAATTAGGTTTTGTGAATATGCTGTTTTGATTGCCAATTTATAATTTTATGAAAAGGAGCATTGTGAAGGGTTAAATGAAAATAAAAAGATTGAACAGAGATCTGTGGGGTTTCCAGCATTATCCGTACTATCAGATGGACATGGACAATGAGATGTTTCAAGGCTTTGTCAGCGTAATTATGCTGACAGACGGAGAGCAATTCTTCTGGGATTTTGAAAAAGCCGGAAAAGTTCCTGTTACGGGCGGCGGAATGGTTTGGCTTCAGCTGATACCTAAAGGAAAAAAGAGACTGATCACGGCAATGTTCAAACCTGCGGAAGGGGAAAAGGATCGTTCTGTTTCGGTATGGTATGTTGATGTAATTGAAAAATATACATATGACAGCGATGGTGTTGCGGTATATTGGGACAAATATTTAGATGTTATGGCTACTGTGCAGGGTGACATACGAATTGACGACAGGGACGAACTTGACGAAGCATATCAGCAGAATGATTTGACAAAAGTGCAGTACGAAGAAGCGCTTGATGAATGTGACGCCATTATTTCAGAGATGTTTACGGATCTTAAACAGACAGAAGAACATTGTCTTGCGATCTTGCACGAGGCAATGAAGATGATCGATAACCGGGAATATCAGCTGAAATTGAATGTGTAGGAGATAAGTTTCATGAAAATGTCGCCTTTACACAGGCGAAGACAATACTGCGGAATAATAAAAAAACACGGAGTTTTGAAGCTCCGTGTTTTGTTTTGCTGTTTTGCTCAGTCTTCGTAAGCGAGGGGATAGCAGTGCCAGTCGGGCAGCTCGCTGAGTGTGAGAGCGCGCTCGCTTGAATAAGCCTTCTGCCAGTGCTCTAAGTCGGTGTATTGCTGCGAAAGCTGGAAGTCCTTTACAACATAGTCGCCGTTCCATGTTGCGAACCATGCCCATCTTACGCCGTTGTCGAACGAATCGTCAATATCGTAAACAACGCCGTTTTCGCTAAGTGCGATTATCTTGTTGGTGGAAGTGGACTCGCGTATATAATTGAAAATATCTTCCTGTGAAGAATAATCAAACGCATCTGCATAGAAGTCGTAGCCTATAATGTCAACGTACTCATCGCCGGGGTACCAGTCGGTGCGCTGACCGTTCCATACCCATATAAGGTTGTCAAGTCCCCAGTGGTTTGTAAGCCTGTCGTACATCAGTTTCCACAGTTCTTTGTATGCATCAGCGCCCGCTGCGCCCCACCAGAACCAAGTGTTGTTGTACCTGTAGTCGCCGCCTGCCTCGTGAAGAGGTCTCCACAATACGGGTATGTCGGCATCTTCGAGCTTTTGCAGCTCTGCCGCTATTGCATCTATGTCGCTTATAAGATAGTCATACCCTGCCTGATCGGTCTTATCCATAGCGGCTTTAAGATCAAAGTTTGTCGCATCTGAATAGAAACCTCTGTACCACGGTTCTCCGTTCAGACCTAAATACGGGTCGGGAGCGTTCCAGTGCCAGCAAAGGGTAACTATGCCGTTTTTAGCGTCCCATGCCTTTGCGGCGGTGTAGAACTTGTCGCCCTCTGACGAACCGTGCGCAACTCTGCTGGGTGAACATTCAATAAGGTCAAGACCCAGCACCGCAGGCAGGTCGCCGCAGTTTTTCTGTATCTGAGATAATCCTCTGTACTGAGAGTATATCATGTTATCGTCAAGAGGGTAGCCGTTTGACTCTGAATACTGACCTGTCAGCGTGTACTTGCCGTATATGTCAACAAGGAAATTGTAAAGCCTCTGCGTTGTATCGTTGGCGTTGGGGTTTGAAAGCTTGTGGCTTACATCGTATATTGACAGATCAACGCCCTGCGATGCTTTCAGCTCTATTTTGTCAACGTACAGAGCGCCCACGCTGTCTTCTATAGAAATAACGTGTTCGCCTGCCGCCATGGGAATGTTGGATATGGTTATCTCCATGAATTTGTTGTTTTCCGAAATGCTGAAAGATTCACGAGTTGCGCCGCTGTCAACATCGAACTTGAAAAGAGAGGGCGCGCCTGTATCTTCTTTTGCAACTGTCAGTACAGCATCATATCTGCCGTCGGTCTCGGAGTTGAATTTGAACCTTATCGCACCGCCGTTTATCTTGCCCACATATCCGTTGCCGCTGAAAGAACCGTTGGTGTCGTCGCTGAGCGTTACGGCATCGTTGCCGCTGATAACGCAGTCTTCCGCCTCGGTCTCAAAGTGAAAATCCTCGGCAACGCCTACGTCCGGCTGATAGTCTGAATAGTCAAGGTCGCCCACCGTTTCGGTAACTTCGCCCCTGTCTACCTTTTCATAAACTACCGCAGAATCATCGGTTGACGAGCTTTCGCTGCCTGTGCTTTCGCCGCCCGAACTGTTTCCTTTATCGCCGCAGGCAGTCATTGACAATGTAAGTATGACAGCCGTGGCAGCAGATAAAAACCGTTTAGCTTTCATTTTAACATCGACCTTTCTTTATATACATTATTATTTAATAGCGTTATTTATTATTACTTTTCGTCATCATCGGGATCTGTAATTTCTTTCGGCATGGCGGTCTCGCCCTCTTTTATACCCTCGGTGGCATCGGGTACGAACATCGTTTTGAAAGTCATCAGCATTATTCTGAAATCCAGCGCGAACGAGTGCCGCTCTATATACATAAGATCAAGTTTCAGTTTATCGTAAGGCGTGGTGTTATATTTGCCGAAAACCTGCGCAAAGCCTGTAAGCCCTGCCTTTACGTTTAGTCTGTATGCAAATTCGGGCATTACCTTTTCATACTGCTCGGCGATCTCGGGTCTTTCGGGGCGTGGGCCTACAAAAGACATACTGCCTGCAAGTATATTGAAAAGCTGCGGCAGTTCGTCAAGGCGGCAGCTTCGCAGAAACTTGCCAACAGGCGTAATGCGGCTGTCTTCCTCTGAAGCAAGTCTTGCAACGCCGTCTTTTTCGGCATCTACCACCATGCTGCGGAACTTTATCAGCTTGAATACCTTTCTGCCGTTTGT
>CANPZC010000010.1 GCA_947589355.1 uncultured Clostridia bacterium | reverse complement strand
CAGACGGGTCAGGGCGTGAGAGTTTGCATGGGATTCCCTGACGGATATGATGCTGACAGCCTGAAAGAGGGCACGACTTTCAAGGTATATCACTTTATGAAAGACAGCACGGGGCAGACTATAGGCGTTGAGGAGATACCGTGCGTGGTTACGCAGTATGGGCTTTTGGTGCTGTGTGAGTCGTTCAGCCCGTATGCGATAGCGGTAGTTAAGGACGCCGGCGAGCAGCCTGCGGAAAAGAGCGTTGTTATGACGGCGACGACGGGCGGAAGCGTATCTGCAAAGGGTACAGACAACAGCGAATTGTTCGCGCTGGGTGACGGCGAAAGCGTTGAGATAGTTATAACGGCTGATGATGGCAATGTTATCGATACGGTAAAGAGTGCGTTTAATTACACGGTTAAGTCGGGCAAATTTGGTGACAAGGAAATGGTCATTGAAGTTAGCGGTGAAGACCTTGCTGACAACGGAAACGTTATAAGCGTTCAGTTTGCTGCTGCGGCAGTAAAGCAGGCGGAGGCAGAGCGGGGCGAACAGGTGATAGACATTGAGCTTATTGCAAGCGGAAACGAGCCTGAGCCCGAGCAGCCGCCGAAGCAGGAAGAAACCGAAGTCACGACGGCGAGACCCGAAGATCCTGCGGAAACGACCACGGAGAAGCCAAAAGAAACTACGACCGAAAAGCCTGCGGAGACTACTCCCGAAGTTACGACCACGCCGAAAGTTACGACCACGCCGGAAGTTACTACGACTGCGGAAAAAACCGAGGGGACAGCACCGAATGACGGCTCTGAAGTTCCGCCGAAGACGGGCGACACTGCGGTAAGGTTTGCGTTTGCAGCGGCAGGAATGATATTCCTCGCGCCGGTAATTTGCGGCGACAGAAAGAAACGCAGAAGCGTGGAATAGTACAAATATTTGTACAATAAATAAATAAATAAAAAGGGAACGTCGAGGGGCGTTCCTTTTTGTTTATGTGGGGTGGTGCGGCAAAAAGATAGGGTACAAGAAGGATTTGACATAATAATGGTTTTATGATATGATCGTATTGGAGATGATAATATGAAATTGGTATTTATTTTAGGCGATGCGGCGGTCGGAAAAATGACCGTGGGGCAGGCTCTTATGAAAATTACGGACTTGCGTTTGTTTCACAATCACATGACCATTGAACCTGTTATTGAGATATTCGGAAAGTTTGACATAAAAACAATAAGTGAACTGCGCGATCTGATTTTTAAAAACTTTGCGGCTTCGGACAATTACGGCATGATATTCACTATGATGATGGCATTTGACAGGCAGTCGGACTGGGATTACTTAGAGCATATAAAAAGTATTTTTGAGCCGTATGGCACGGAATTTTACTATGTTGAACTGATAGCTCCACAGGAGATAAGATTAAAGCGAAACTCGACCGAAAATCGCTTGAAAAACAAGCCGTCAAAAAAAGATATAGAAACTTCAAATCAAAGACTTATAGAAGATGATAAAAAATACAGGTGCGAAAGCTTTGAGGGAGAGATACCGTTTGAAAATTACCTCAAAATAGATAATTCGGACAAGTCGCCCGATGAAACAGCTTTACTTATAAAAGAAACTTTCATGCTGTAAATTGGGGGAGAGTACATAAAATTGGACATAAAAAGGGAACGTTGAGTGGCGTTCCTTTTTTGTTTATTGGTATGAAAAATTTATTGCAAGGGGTGACAATTTGTCCATACAGTGGACAGCAAATTACTGCGTTTTTAGGTGAACAAACGGTGGAGAGCGCGGACAGTCGCGCTTTATAGAGTTGGGAGGGGAGGACTGTCGAAAAGTTTTTCCAAAAAAATATAGAAAAATTGATACAATTATGTTAATATATACTTAGATAGATAAAATCATGCAGCAAAAGCAAAGGAGAAATAATTATGAACGGACTTATGCCAAAACCAAAAGAAAAACAGGTGGCTGCGGTGGTGGAACTGGAAGTTTGCCGCATTGTGCCAAACAGGAGCCAGCCGCGGAGAAATTTTGCACGCGAGGGGCTTGTGAGCCTTGCCAAAAGCATTGCGCAGGACGGCATTTTACAGCCGCTTACGGTGCGCAGGCAGGGCGAGGGGTACGAGCTTATTTCGGGAGAACGCAGGCTGAGGGCGGCGAAGATGGCAGGGCTCAGAGTGGTGCCGTGCATTATTGTTGAAATGGGAAATGAAAATTCGGCTGTGATGGCGATAGTTGAGAATTTGCAGAGGCAAGACCTTGACTTTTTTGAGCAGGCGGAGGCGATAGGCAGGCTGATAAAAGAATTTGGCTGCACGCAGGACAAGGTGGCGCTGAGGCTGGGTGTGGCGCAGTCGACGATAGCGAACAAGCTGCGTTTGCTGAAGCTTTCGGACGAATGCAGGAGAGAGGTACAGCGGCTGGGGCTTACGGAGCGGCACGCACGGGCTTTGCTGAAGCTGGACAACGACGAGCAGCGGCTTTTCATGCTGCAAAAGATAGAGGCAGGGGGACTGAATGTTGAGAAGACGGAGCGCGTGATAGAGGCATACTTAGCGAAAGTGCGGCGCGAGGAGAGTGTACGGCGGCGCTCGGCGGTGCTGAAAGATGTGAAGCTTTTTATAAACACTGTGAACCGCGCGCTTGAGACGATGCGCCTTGCCGGCGTGGAGTGCGATGCGCAAGAGGTTCGCGGAGAGGGATACTTGGAATACAAGGTGCGAATTGCGAAACCGTGGGGGGAGTGAGGGGAAGAAGCCTCGCAGAGGGTTCTTCTGCACTTGACAGACAGCTTGCTGGCGGTCAAGTGTGGTGAAAAATGAATAACGAATAACGAATAGTTTAGAGTTAAGGTGCGGCTATTAGAGGTAAGAGGTGAGAGGTAAGAGATTAGAAATGGTTTTGCGGTTCTGGCGCGTTCTTACCATTAGTAGCCTACCCACAAGCCGCCCTATAGAAGAAAGCTGGAAGAATATTCTGCCAGCGGCGTGTGGGGGAGTGGAGAAAACGGAGGAGGGAGCACGGCTGGGAGATAGGCTGGAAGCGTGGGGCGGTGGTGCGACGGAGGACTGTTGTTTGGCGCGTTTCTTGCTTCTTGCTTCTGGGTAGACCGCAGAAATAATAGTTTCGCGCAAACGTTTGAAAATCGTTTCTAACTTCCAACATCTAACTTCTTACTTCTAATGGCTTATATTGCTATATATTATACACCAAAATGTCTATACTTTCAAGCCCGAGCGGACATTATTTTATTGCCCGAAAATGTATATAATAAAGTAAAGTACACATTGAGGGGCAGAAAGTTATGGAAGTTGGAAAGAAGCTCAAAAAGCTGAGAGAAGACAAGAAAATGTCGATGTATCGCCTTACGCAGATAACGGGCATATCGGGGCATCACATAAAGGGCATTGAAAACGGCACACGGCAGCCGACCATTGAAACGCTGAACAGGCTGGTTTCGGCTCTCGGTTCTTCTTTGGCAGAAGTTTTCAACGACGATACGCAGTGTACCTATCTTAACGAAAAAGAACGCCGACTTATTGAGAATTTCCGCGTGATGTCAGATGAAAAGGCTGATGCTTTGCTTAGTTTAAGCGATGTACTTAAATAAAAAAAGCTGCCCAAACAGCGGTTAAAAGTAAGAACGGTTCTGCTTATTTGAGCAGAGCCGTTCGCTGTTAGAAGCAAGATAACGAGAGGCAAGGGGCAAGAAAATGCTTTCTATAGTTTTGCGCATACTTTTCAAAACGCTCGTCTTGCTTCTAACTCTAAGACACAGGAATGACAGTTTCGCGCAAGCGTTTGAAAATCGTTTCTAACTTCTAACCTCTAGTAGCCCACCCACTAGCCGCCCTAAAGAAGAAAGTTGGCAGAATATACTTCCAGCGGCGTGGGGGTGGGGAGAGGCTTAGTGAGGGAGTGGGAGAGAAAAATAAGTGAATAGTTAATAGTTAAGGTGCGGCTTCGCCGCGGATCTTAAATAATTTATAACGGAAAGGCGGCGGAAGAATATTCTGCCAGCGGTATGAAAAGATGAGAGAAAGTTGGAGAGAGTACGGTGCGGTGAGAAGTTAGCAGAATATTCTTCCAGAGCGTAAAAAGGTAAACTAGATAAATGGAGTACAGCCGGGGCGCTGAAAATAGTAAAAATATACCCCGCCCACTAACCGACCTATAGAAGAAAGCTGGAAGAATATTCTGCCAGCGGCGTGGGGTGGGGAGAGGCTTAGTGAGGGAGTGGGAGAGAAAAATAAGTGAATAGTTAATAGTTAAGGTGCGGCTTCGCCGCGGATCTTAAATAATTTATAACGGAAAGGCGGTGGAAGAATATGCTTCCATCGGCATGAAAAGATGAGAGAAAGTTGGAGAGAGTACGGTGCGATGAGAAGTTAGCAGAATATACTTCCAGCGATGTAGGGGAGTGTGGAGAAAATGGGGGAGATAGGCTGGTAGTGTGGGGCGGTGGAGGTCTGTTGTTTAGCGCGTATCTTGCTTCTTGCCCTATTAGAAGTTAGAAATCAGAGGTTAGTGGTTAGAAATGGTTTTGCGGTTCTGGCGCGTGCTTACCATTAGTAGCTCACCCACTAGCCGCCCTATAGGAAAATGTTGGCATAACATACTCCCAGTGGTGTGGGGAGTGGAGGAAATGGAGGAGGGAGCACGGCTGGGAGATAGGCTGGAAGTGTGGGGCGGTGGTGCGCTCCTGCGCTGCGAAAGCAGCAAAAGTATTCAGCGCAACAAAAAAAGCCTCCCGAGAGAGGCTTTTTAATTTGCAATTATTATTCTGCGTCTTCGCCGAGGGCGCCGCCCATGCTGCCCATGAGAGCTTCCTGATATGCGGCGAACTCTTCATCGGTCATTTCGGTAAGTCCGTCAAGGGTGAACAGCGATTCATCTGCCTTTGCGGAGAGCAGGAACGGCATCTGCACGTCTTCCTGCTTTACAAGCACTACGTCCTCACCGTCAAACACATACTGCATTTGAGTGCCCAGCTCGGTATTCTTCCATGTTTCAAGCACATATGCTTTGCCGTCTATTTCACAGTCGGCGCTGGAAACATACTCCATACCCTCGAGGCTGCTCATCTGATCTACGAGAGACAGACCGAGCTCTTCGGTGTCGGCTTCTTCGCCGGCAGGTGCTTTATAATACTTCTTGGTTTCCTTGTCGATATAATAGCTGCCGTCGGGGTTTATAAATGCGGTCATCTTCATACCGAGTATATCCATATCCATATAGACATTATCCGCATCCATGGATATTACCGCTATCATGTTCATGCCTTCCTGAGAAAGCTCATAGTCCATGGTGCAGGTCTTGTTTGTGGTTATTTCATTGACCAGATTTTCAAACAGTTTTTCATCTGTCTGCTTTTCGGTGATGTTCTCGATAGTTACATCTGCGGAAAGCTTAGCGGCAACGCTGCCGTTATTTGCGGGCTTATCTGCCTCGGAAGAAGTGTCGTCTTCGGAAGAAGTATCTTCTTTGGAACTATCTTCTTCGGAAGAAGCGTCTGCCGAAGTATCATCTGCTGCGGAAGAAGTATCTGCAACCGATGAGGTAGAGTCAACCCCCCCATTTGAGGAGCTGTCCTCGTCGCCGCATGAAGCGAGCATTGTACAGCTCAGAGCCATTGCGGCAAGTAATGCGAGTATCTTTTTCATGTAAATTTACCTCCAAAAATATATAGAAAAGCCGTATGCCTTTCTTACTATATAATATAATAACACATTTCGCTGAATATTTCAACGATGTATATGACGAAAAATATCAATGTAACTGACTTATGTTTAGTATAATTTACTAACAATTAGCCGCTTATCAGCCCAACACCTGTTTTTCGTACTCCTCTTTTGTAACGAGCGTGAAGTCCTCGGGCAGGGTAAAATACGCCGCATCTGCGTTTTCGGAAAGCTCATTTATTTCCACACGCATGACTTTTTCGGTATCTTCGTCATAGATAGCTATGAATGAGGGTGAGCCGTCTGCCATATAGAGATAAGTATTATCGGGGAAAGTATAACGGGTATAGTCGGCATCTTCTAAAGATACAGAAAAAACTTCTGAAACTGACGAAATATCGCTTACTTTATCGATATAGTCTTCGGTATCGGAGAGCATGGCGACCTCATCGGCGGTGGTATACATATCTTCCTGATAGTAAAGTTTATGCTCGTCGTCGAGCTGATAATTTTTGCCCTGAGTACGCATTATTTTCACGCCGAGCAGCCCTGCGACGTTCATTTCTGCATATGCGTTATCGCCGTCTTTTACGGCTATCATAGGCATTTGGTAGATCTCGCCGTCGGCTTCGTATGTAAGCAAGAGGTCTACAGTATAGCGGTCTTTCTGCAATACTGTACTTAAAAGTTCCGGCGGCTTAGTATCAATTTCAAGCTGCTTATCGATGGTTTCGCATAGTGGGGCGGTCGGCGTGGGGACAGGTTTAGGTGCTTCGGTAGTTGTAGTGGTGGCAGCTGTTTGCGCAGGTGGGGCGGTAGTAGTTTGAGCCGTTGTGGCAGCCTCGGTAACGGGGGTAGTTTCTGTTATACTGCTCTCGCTGCTGCCCTGCGAAGAACAGCCTGCAAAAATACACAGGCAGGCAAGGGCGGCGGCATAGATTTTTGAAAGTTTCATTATATTCACCGTTTATTCATCATCTTCATAATACTCGGCGGCGGTGGTTTGTGCAAAGCCATCGGGTATCTTGAAATACTGCTTATCGGCGGTATCTTCGATCCTGGTGAATGTTATGGTCATTATTGTGCCGTATTCTTCGCCGTATACTTCTGCCGAAAGCATTACGGGCTTGCCGTCGCTTGCATACATATAGAGCGGTATATCTTCGACCACAAACGCATATCTTGTATACTCTTTGCCGTCAACGGTGACGGTATTTACCTGAGTATTTTCGGGGTCGTTGCCATCGCTGAGCATTTCTGCAAGACCTGCAAAATCGGTATCGTAGATGACTTCTTCGACTGTGGCAGGCTCGGGTTCTTCAAAATACACCTTTAGATCGTAGTCGATAGCGTAAGACTTGCCGTCTTTGCGCATATGCACAAAAGTGCTTGTTTCGCCCATGGAATCGTCGGTTTCTTCGGCATAGGCGTTGTCGCCGTCAACGATCTCTAAATAAGATGAAGTGATCGTAAATTCTTCTACTTCAATGATTTCATCAGCTGCTATGGTATACTGCTGGGCGTGGGTTATTTTGTCAAACATATCAAACGGGGCGGAGTCAAACTCTGCCTTATCGCCGACGGTCTCGCCAAGCGGAGTTGTAGAAGCAGGGGCTTCTGAACTGTCGTCGGGCTGGGAGCTGTCGGGCTCGGAAGAACTTTCGGGCTCGGAGCTGTCTGTTTTCGAACTGTCTGCGGCTGATGAGCTGTCAGCTTCGGAAGATGTGTCTGCTTCCGAAGAAGTGTCGGCAACAGATGAGCTTTCGGCGGCTGATGAGCTGTTTGAGCTTGTGTCTTTGTCGCTGCACGCTGCAAACGTAGTACAGCAAACGGCGAGCGATGCCAGAATTGCAAGTAGTTTTTTCATGGTATTCCTCCAAAAAATAAAATATATAAGTATGCGTGCGTAAATCACATTTACAATATAATGATAACATATCTCCGCAAAAAGAGCAATCGGCTATTTGCATAAAAATTTGAGGCGGTGGTTGAGGGAAATTAGTGAAAGTAGTGAAGTTGGGGATTTTACTTAGTGCGGCGTTCTCTGAGAGAACGCGGAAAGAGAGATAAGGTTTTTTCAAAGGAAAATCCCTCTCTTGCAGGGATTTTCCTCTTTAAAAACAGTCCACAGGACTGTTTTTAAATTCACCTTTTTCGGAGCGCACGCTGTGTTTGTGGGGCTCTGCCCCACACCCTGCAAGCCTTTTGAAAAAGGCTTGACCGAAAACTTTTAGTTTTTTGACAAGATTTAAAACCTTTGCGCGTTAAACGCACTCGCTGAAAAGTTACAGAAGATTACGCGCAAAGTTAGGATAGCACACACTTGACCTACTCATGGCGGTCAACGTGTGGCTCCGCAGGGTGCGCGTAAGCGCAATTTATTTCTTATGCGAACGCTCTTTTATAGCTTCGCGGATCTCGGTGAGAATATCGTTTTGCTTTTCGGTTTTCATCTGGGGAAAGGCTTTTATAAGACGTTTATGCTGCACACCGAGGCGCTCCACAAGGGCTGCGCGGCGCTCTTTTGCGGCTTCGACGTTTTTCTGCCATTCCTGCTCCAGTCGTACCCGAGCTTCTTCGAGGCGTTTTTGAAGCCCTGTAATAGCGACAACTGTAAGCACAAGGTCGGTCACGAAAAATCCCATGACGAACGCGGCGGCTATCTCGGCGGCTGCTTCGGGTATCTTATAAAATATACCGGAAACAAAGGGGTGTATGAATTTTATCAAAAGCACCGATAATACGCCGAAAACTATGGCGGCAGAGAGGCATATACGCCCATTGAGGTTGAAACGGTAGTCGGAGTAATCCCACCAGCGCGCATGGAACAGTTTTTCCATTATGTAGGAGGTGAGGTACTCCAGTATACAAGAGACCATGACGGACGAGAAAAATAATGCAGGTATGCTTTTTGAATCGCCCATATCGCCGAAAAGCAGCACGACTGCCATTGCACCGCAGCCATATATAGGCAGGTACGGGCCGTTGAGGAAACCGCGGTTTACAAAGACTTTATCGCGGACGAGGTACAGAGAGACCTCGTACACCCAGCCTATAAAGCTATATACCATAAAACACAGGAAATATACTGAAATATCGTGCAATTTTATCGCCTCAATTCTTAAGTGACTGCATAGGAGCCGGTATCTGACCGCCGCGGCTGATAAATTTAGACGGCGATGATGTTTTTACGGGCATTACGGGGCCGCGACCGAACAGACCGCCCCAGTCTAGCTCCTCGCCGACCTGTTTGCCTATGGCAGGGATAATTCTTACTGCTGTAGTTTTTGAGTTTACCATGCCTATGGCGGCTTCATCGGCTATGATAGCTGCGAGCACATCTGCGGTGGTATCGCCGGGGACTACTATCATATCGAGACCGACGGAGCACACCGCTGTCATAGCCTCCAGCTTTTCGATACAGAGAGTACCGCTTTTTGCGGCATCTATCATGCCGGCATCTTCGGAGACGGGTATAAACGCTCCCGAAAGTCCGCCTATCTTTGAACAAGCCATTACGCCGCCTTTTTTAACGGCATCGTTGAGCATGGCGAGTGTTGCAGTAGTACCGCACGCGCCGCACTGCTCTAAGCCTATTTCTTCGAGGATATGGGCAACGCTGTCGCCGACGGCAGGGGTGGGGGCAAGCGAGAGGTCGACGATACCGAACGGCACGCCGAGCCGCTTTGATGCAAGCTGACCTACGAGCTGACCGACACGGGTTATTTTATATGATGTTTTCTTTATGATGTCGGCAATTTCGGTGATGTTGGCATCGGGGTATTTTGCAAGGGCTGCTCTTACTACGCCGGGGCCCGAAACGCCGACGTTTATCATGCAGTCGGGTTCGCCGACACCGTGGAAAGCGCCTGCCATAAAGGGGTTATCCTCGACCGCATTACAGAAAACGACAAGTTTTGCAGCGCCGAAGCAGGCTTTATCTACGGTTTTTTCTGCACACTGACGTATTATGCCGCCCATGAGCTTGCAGGCATCTAAGTTTATGCCCGTTTTGGTAGAACCGACGTTGACGGACGAGCAGACTCTTTCGGTACAGGCCAAGGCTTCGGGGATAGAGTTTATAAGCTCGATATCGCCTGCGGAGAAACCTTTCTGCACGAGGGCGGAATAGCCGCCGATGAGGTTTACGCCGACCGCTTTTGCGGCTTCGTCCATGGCTTTAGCAAACGGCACGGGGGAGCATTTGCAGGCGGCAGAGACTATGGCGATAGGCGTTACCGAGATACGCTTATTTATAATAGGTATGCCGAGCTCCTTTTCAATGCCCTCGCCGACTTCGACTAGGTGAGCGGCTTTGGCGGTTATTTTGTCGTAGACCTTTTTGCAGGCGGTGTCAATGTCGCTGTCGATGCAGTCGAGCAGGGAGATACCCATAGTTATGGTGCGGATATCGAGGCACTCGTCGTCGATCATGCGGATAGTTTCCAGAATGTCATATGCGTTGATCAATTCAATCAGCTCCTAACGGGATTTGGATTTATCTAAAGTTAATATTTATTGCGCTTACGCGCAGCGCAGAAGCGCGTTTACCACTCCAACTTTATTTTGGTTATCTTCTCATTTTGAGTGTGCTAATGTTTTTGTGCGCTCCTTATCGAGGGGCAGCGGTCGCGAGCGACCGCGTGAAGAATTGGGCAACAATATATAAAAGCCCAATTCTTCTGCACTTCACTTCGTGAAGTGTGCCACAGGGATTATAGGGGGTAAATAAGACCGGCAGGGCGCGCTGTTTTATAGCGTCTGCAAGCAGCCGCCACAAGTTTCTTGCGAAACTTGCCCCTCCTATCTAAAATTCCCCCTCGTGCTTCCTCAGGCGGTCGCTTGCGACCGCTGTCTCCGACACCCTCAAACACGCGCTGAGCCTTGGTGGTATTTCGTGATCTCTTCGCACGGAACTTCGTTGCTTTGTGGAGGAGGCTAAAGAGAGAAATACGCATCGGTTTTGTTTGTCAGGAAAAAGAGGTCAGTAGTGTGGGAAATTGACTTGCAACGTACTGCATATAAATTTCATGACAGTTGATTTACAGCTTTTGTAGAAATGGCATAAAAATCCACACTATTGAAATTAAACGGACTATGCAAAAGAATTATGGTTTCAGAATATGCGAGCCATCGAGCATATTCTGAAATCGGCGACCCCATAATGTCGCCGAAATAATTCTTTCATTGTGGCTTGGAGGCTAAAGCCGACAAGACACTGCGTAAGCCGCACCTTAACTATTCATTATTCACTATTCACCATTCACTATTCACTAATTCTGCCTCTTGCTTCTGGTTATCTTGCCTCTGTCAGATATGGTGCATACAGTTGAAGATGTCTTCATGCATGGTGTGGATCTTCAAGCCCTGCTGCTCGCCGAGCTGCTGCATGGCATCGCTGAGTTTGGCAAAATCGGCGCTGAGCTTGGATATATCTACAAGCATTATCATACAAAACAGATCCTGCATGATGGACTGCGTTACCTCGATAACGTTTGCGTTATACTCGGCACACTTCGCCGAAACTTTCGCCAGTATGCCTATGGTGTCTTTTCCTATTACTGTTATTATCGCTCTCATATGTATGTTCCTTTCAGAAAAAGTAAAGGCGGCAACAAGCGCCGCCATACGTTTTTGTAAAAAAGCTATTTGCTCGGCTTATATGTCTTATGAAAAACATGGTCAACGCCGATGCTCTTACAGTAGTCGTTGAGCATTTTCAGAGTTTTGAAATTAGGCTCTACTTTGCCCGTTTCCCACCTGTTTATTGTAGTGAACGAAACTCCTACTGCGTCTGCAAGCGCCATCTGGCTTAGCTTTGCTTTTTTTCTGAATTTTTTAAGTTCTTCGGGAAATCCCATTTTACACTCACCTCTGCTTTATATTATAGCATATTACAAGGACGTTTGCAAGAGTTTATCTAAGAAAATAAAAATTTTAATATATTGCGATTGACAAGCGGCTGACAATGTAGTATAATTCAAATGTAAACGTTTTTGCGGTATGCCAAAAAGGGCGTATGAAGACGTTTGAAACACTAAATTACACACATTTTGGAGGTAAAGACTATGCCACAGTTCTTTGAAAACATCGGCAAGATCCCTTACGAGGGAAAAAACAGCACAAACCCACTGGCGTTCAAATACTATGACCCTGATGAGGTGATAGCAGGAAAGCCTATGAGAGAGCATCTGAAATTTGCTCTTTCGTGGTGGCACACTATGGGCGGTGACGGCACTGATATGTTCGGTGTTGGCACGGCTGACAAGTCTTGGGGCGAGAGCGACCCCGAAAAGAGGGCTATGGCTAAGGTCGATGCCGCTTTTGAGATAATGGACAAACTTTCTATCGATTACTTCTGCTTCCACGACCGCGATCTTTCGCCCGAATACGGCACACTCGCGGAGACTAACGAGAAGTTTGAAAAGGTAGTTGACTACATTGCGGAGAAGATGAAGGCTGATCCGTCGAAGAAGCTGCTGTGGGGCACTGCTAAATGCTTTGATCACCCGAGATATATGCACGGCGCGGGCACATCGCCGTCTGCTGATGTATTTGCTTACACTGCGGCGCAGATAAAGAAAGCTGTTGAAGCTACTGTAAAACTGGGCGGCATGGGCTATGTTTTCTGGGGCGGCAGAGAGGGTTATGAGACTCTGCTGAACACTGACATGGGTCTGGAGCTTGACAACATGGCGCGCCTTATGAAGATGACTGTTGATTACGCGCGCTCGATAGGCTACAAGGGTGATTTCTACATTGAGCCGAAGCCGAAAGAACCTACAAAGCATCAGTACGACTTTGACACTGCGACTGTTATAGGTTTCCTGAGAAAATACGGTCTTGACAAGGATTTCAAGATGAACATAGAGGCTAACCACGCAACGCTTGCGCAGCACACATTCCAGCACGAGCTGAGAGTTGCGAGAATAAACGGTGTATTCGGTTCGATAGATGCAAACCAAGGGGATACTCTGCTCGGCTGGGACACCGACCAGTTCCCGACGAACATTTACGATGCGGCTATGTGCATGTACGAGGTACTGAAAGCAGGCGGCTTTACAAACGGCGGCTTGAACTTTGACTCGAAAGCGCGCAGAGGCTCGTTCACGCCTGAGGACATTTTCCTGAGCTACATTGCAGGTATGGACACGTTTGCGCTTGGTTTGAGGATAGCTGTTAAGCTTATCGAGGACGGCAGACTTGACAAGTTTGTTGCTGACAGATACGCTTCTTGGACGACCGGCATTGGCAAGGATATTATTGACGGCAAGGTAACAATGGCTGATCTTGAGAAGTACGCGCTGGAGAAAGGCGAGGTCACTGCTTCTCTCACCAGCGGCAGACAGGAGATGCTGGAGAGCATTATAAATAATGTGATGTTCTCGCTGTAATAAGCAAGATAACGAGAGGCAAGAGGCAAGAAAATTTCAAAAGTTCATCTTGCCTCTTGTTTCTGATTGTAGACGGCTAAAACAGCGGCTTTGCGCAGGAGTTGGAAAGTCGTTTCTAACATCTAACTTCTAATACCCACCCGCACGTCAACCCACAGAAGAGAGACAGCTGGCAGAATATTCTTCCAGCGACGTGAGAGGAGAGCGGATTTAGGTAGTGGGGTTGCCGGTGCAACGGAAGTAGTAAGGCGGTGTGATGACGCTTTGGCACGGTGTGATTGCGCGGTGCGGTCTTGCCTCTTGCTTCTTGTAAGCCGCAGGTATGAGGAATTGTCGCGAGAGTTGTAAAAACCGTTTCTAACCTATAACTTCTCACTTCTAACCTCTGATAGCTGAATATTCTTACGGTGGTGCAATGGGGTGAGGCTTTCCGGGAGGAGCGGAGTATCTGTTGTTTTAGACGGGCGTATTTTGCCGGTATTCATGCTAAATTCGTTACAACATCATATATTTTACCCCGACCCACGAGCCGCCCCAAAAGAGAAGTAGCTGGCAGAATATTCTTCCAGCTGCGTGGAGAGGGGAGCGGAATTTTTAGTTGCTGGGATAGGGTGAGTGCGGCGGTTTGCTGAAGCTTTGGCATGGTGTGATTGCGCGGCGCGTTTCTTGCTTCTGTGTAAATCGCAGGTATGAAAAGCTGTTGCGAGAGTTGTAAAAACCGTTTCTAACCTCTAACTTCTCACTTCTAACCTCTGATAGCTGAATATTCTTCCGGTGGTGCAATGGGGTGAGGCTTTCCGGGAGGAGCGGAGTATCTGTTGTTTTAGACGGGCGTATTTTGCCGGTATTCATGCTAAATTCGTTACAACATCATATATTTTACCCCGACCCACGAGCCGCCCCAAAAGAGAAGTAGCTGGCAGAATATTCTTCTAGCGGCGTGAGGGGAGAATAGTTTTGAGTAGTGGGGCGTTAGGTCGCTAGATGTGAGAGAACGGAGAGTACAAAGGTGCGGCGGTTTGTTGAGGCTGTGGCACGGTGTGATCGCGCGGCGCGGTCTTGCTTCTAGGTAAGTCGCAGGAATGGCGGCTTTGCGCATGGGGTCATAAAACGTTTGTAACCTCTTACTTCTAACCTCTGATAGCTGAATATTCTTCCGGTGGTGCAATGGGGTGAGGCTTTCCGGGAGGAGCGGAGTATCTGTTGTTTTAGACGGGCGTATTTTGCCGGTATTCATGCTAAATTCGTTACAACATCATATATTTTACCCCGACCCACGAGCCGCCCCAAAAGAGAAGTAGCTGGCAGAATATTCTTCCAGCGACGTGGGGGGGAGAATGGTTTTGAGTAGTGGAGCGTGAGGTTGCTAGATGTTAGAGAACGGAGAGTACAAAGGCGCGGCGGCGTGCAGAGCTGTGGCACGGTGTGATCGCGCGGTGCGTTTCTTGCTTCTTGCTTCTAGGTAAGCCGCAGGTATGAGGAATTGTCGCGAGAGTTGTAAAAACCGTTTCTAACCTCTAACATCTCACTTCTGACCTCTGATAGCAGAATATTCTTCCAGCGATGTGAGGGGAGCGGAACTTTTAGTTGTTGGGAGAGTGCGTGGTGTGCTGTAGTTATGAGGTGTGATCCAAAATGAAAGAAGTAGTATATCACGGAAGCGATAAAATTGTCAAAACACCGATGTATGGTGTTGGGAAAAGTGACAATGATCATGGCAGCGGTTTTTATACAACAAAGGACATTGAAAAAGCAAGAGAATGGGCTTTAGCAAATGGAACGGACAAAGCGTTTTGTAATAAATATGAAATTGATATGTCCGGACTACTCGTCCTTGATCTTGATGATCATGGCACTCTTGCGTGGATAGCAGAAGTAATATACAACCGTGGGGCATATTCAAACATAGCAGAAGAAGTAAAAAAGCCAAGTGTTGGTTCTTCTTTTGGTAATTCTGATGTTCAAGCAAGACGTGAAGTCTTTAATTTTATTAACAAAAGAGAAACTGCCATTCAAATTGAAGGATTTGTCCCTACAGGAATTACAGCGAGAGAAGCTATCAATAATAATTTTAAGTATAACAAAGAATATTCATATTAAAAGGTTGTAATGGACGATCCGTTAAAAAGCAAGATCGTCGATCCGGTTCCAGATCCAAAAAAGCATAACAAGAAAGGAAAAGATCATGAACCTGAATTTTGAAAATACAGCTTATGATAGCTTATATCTTGAAAGTATGATGAGCGTCCATGCCTTAGTTTTTTCAAAATTATTTGTTCTCAAAAAGGAATATGACATATTTTCTATGATAGATGTATATATGCAACATTCAGAGATCCGTTCTCGAATGGACGTGGGAAATTGGAGTGCATTAAATAAAGGTTGGAAACAAATATTCAACAGCATTGATTTTTCTTTGTGTAAACCTAAGTTAGAAGATTATCCTGTTGATGATATTCTGCTGGGTTGGATCGCACATATATATGTTTTTCTTCAATGGAGATACAATATTTCTTCTTCAATATTAAACCAAAAGCTGCCATCAAAAGTTCTTTGTGAAATGTACAATCCGTTGCACGAAACATCATATGAAAATGCTAGTGAAAAGTTGTATAATAAGTTTATTGTACGACCGCTGAGTTAGTGAAAGGGGTTGAAATGTGGCGGTAAACGCACTCGCTGAAAAAATACAATTTAGATACGCGCAAAGTTGGGTAGCACATACTTGACCTACTCTAGGCGGTCAACGTGTGCCTCCGCAGGCTGCGCGGAAGCGCAAATATTATTATAATAAGGAGATGATCTTATGTCATATCTGATAGGTGTTGACTGCGGTACGAGCGGCACGAAGACGGTGCTGTTTGACCAAACCGGCGCTGTGATAGCGTCAAACACTATTGAATACCCGATGTATCAGCCCAAAAACGGTTACGCGGAACAAGACCCGACCGACTGGGCGAACGCGATGATAAACACGATAAAGGCTGTTATGTCTCAAAGCGGTGTTGACAAGCACGATGTTAAGGGCATTGGCATTTCGGGACAGATGCACGGGCTTGTTATGCTTGACAAAAACGGTGAGCCGCTTCGCCGCTCGATAATCTGGTGCGATCAGAGGACGGCGGCTCAAGTCGACAAAATGAATGATATTCTGGGTCGTGAAAAGCTGATCAAGATAACCGCTAACCCTGCTCTGACGGGTTGGACGGCTGCGAAAATTCTTTGGGTACGCGACAACGAGCCGGAAATTTACGAAAAATGCTGTCACATACTGTTGCCGAAAGATTATTTAAGATACGTACTTACGGGCGAATTTGCTACCGAGGTCTCAGATGCTTCGGGTATGCAGCTGCTGGACGTACCCAACCGCTGCTGGAGCGATGAAGTTTGCTCGGCTTTGGGTATTGACAAGTCTTTGCTGGCAAAGGTTTACGAATCCTGCGAGGTAACGGGAACAGTATCTGCAAAAATGGCTGAAATTACGGGTCTTGCAGAGGGTACTATTGTAGTAGGCGGTGCAGGCGACAATGCTGCTGCGGCTGTTGGCACGGGCGTTGTTGAGGACGGCAAGGCATTCACTACGATAGGTACTTCGGGAGTTGTATTTGCTCACACGAGCTCTATTTCTATTGACCCGAAAGGCAGGGTACACACCTGCTGCGCTGCTGTACCCGGAAGCTGGCACGTTATGGGCGTTACGCAGGGCGCGGGGCTTTCTCTGAAATGGTTCAGGGATAATTTCTGCGCGAGTGAGAAAGAGACCGCGAGATACATGGGCGTTGACGAATACTACCTTATGGACAAAGAGGCTGCGACTGTGGAAGTAGGCTCGAACAGGCTGCTTTATCTGCCGTATCTTATGGGAGAGCGGACGCCTCACCTTGACCCTGATGCGAGGGGTGTATTCTTTGGTTTATCGGCTATGCACACGAAGAAAGAGATGCTTCGCGCGGTGCTGGAGGGTGTTTCGTACTCGCTTCGCGACTGTGTGGAAGTATTCAGGGAGATGGACATAAAGGTTTCGGACATGATGGCTTGCGGCGGAGGCGGAACTTCGGCGCTCTGGCGTTCTATGCTGGCAGACCTTTACTGCTGCCCTGTCAAAACTGTAACTTCAAAGCAAGGCCCTGCTTTGGGTGTTGCGCTTCTTGCGGCGGTGGGAGCGGGCATATATTCGAGCGTACCCGAGGCTTGCAACGCGGTAATAAAGACTGACAAAATTCAGCAGCCAAACGAGGAAAACATTGCGGAGTATGAAAAGTACTATCAGCTTTACAGGGAGATATACCCTGCGCTGAAAGACAGTTTTGCTAAACTTGCGGTGATGTGATATAAACAGCAAAAAGTGCCTGACGGAAAAGTCGGGCACTTTTGTTATACATAAAAACACGCTCATTCGCCTAAGTCTGTGCGTTTATTCATAATAACGATAAATGCGGTGAGGGCGGCGACCACGAGGGCGACGTTGAATATGATCATTGCTGCGATATAGTTGCTTTTATGGGTATAATTCCAGCCCGACAAGACCTCGGAGGGGTAGAACGCCATTAAAAACTGCGCTTTTTCAAAGCCTGCTTCGGAAAAATCATCATAATAGCCGTAAACAATTTTATCGAGCAGTGAACTATACATATAAGTGATCATGAACGGCAGGCAGACTATCAAATATCTGTTGCGCACAAAAGCTGCGAAGAAGAACGCGAGCAATGTTGACACTGCGCCTGCGCAGAAGCCGCCGAGCAGAGTTTTAAGGGCGATCGTTATACAAATTGAATTGGTGGGGATAGTTGCAAGCCCCATATTGACAAGCTCCATATTGACGGGGTAGCTCTCGGGGAGGGGGAAGAAAAACGATGAAACGCCGCAGTAGAGTCCGCAGCCGAGCGCGACTGCCATTCCGCCGCCTATCATAGCGGACAGAAATTTTGAAAAGTAATAGCGGTATTTGCCTGTGCGGAAGATAGTCATTCTGATAAGACCCGAGTTGCGTTCGGAGCAGAAGTTGGGTATAAACGGGAATGCGGCTATCATTGGCAGAAACATTGGCAGGTAGCCTGTTGAAGCTGTACTGAAGATATGCGCGAGAGAATAGCTGCTGTCGGAGAGCATTTCGGCGCGGCTTTTATACAAAATGGCATCTAAGACGGTGACGGATATGCCTTTTTCCTCGTTGCTGTAAGCTATGGCGGTAAAGCAGAGCCCTGCGGTCAGCAGCACGCATATCAGGAAGCAATAGTTGCCGACGGTTTTTTTGAGATCCTGCCGTAGGGTGGATAAAAATTTCATATGCTGCCTCCTTATTCAGACTATTATTTGCGAGAGCACCTCGCCGACTTTTTCGTGCAGCACCAGTGAACATTCGCTGTCCATGGGGGTGGGGTCGCGGTTGATAAGTACGAGGTCGTTTCCTCTGAAATACCTGACGAAGCCTGCGGCGGGGTAGACGGTGAGTGAAGTGCCTGCGATGATAAGCGCATCGCAGTTTGCGATGGCTGTTACGGAATTTTCGATGGTTTCGCTGTCTAGCTGCTCGCCGTAAAGCACTACATCGGGTTTAATTATGCCGCCGCACTCGCACTTGGGAACGCCCTCGGAGTTTATTATTTCATCTAAAGAATGGAACTTTCCGCATTTCATACAAAAGTTTCGGTGGACGGAGCCGTGGAGCTCGAAGACTGTTTTACTGCCTGCGGCTTGGTGGAGGCCGTCGATATTCTGTGTTATGACGGCGCGAAGTTTGCCCTTGTTTTCCATTTCGGCGAGCTTCAAATGCGCCTTATTTGGCTTAGCGGTGGTACAAATCATTTTATCGCGGTAGAAGCGGAAGAAGTCGTCGGTATGGGTCATGAAGTACCCGTGGCTGAGCATAGTTTCGGGCGGCACGGAATACTTTTGGTTATACAGACCGTCGGCGGAGCGGAAGTCGGGTATGCCGCTTTCGGTGGACACCCCTGCGCCGCCGAAGAACACTATATTTTTCGCGCTTGTTATTATCTCCTGCAAGGTTTTCATGGCTATGCCTCTTTTCGTTGTCGCATTGTCGTAAAAATTTACATCTACTATAATTATAACACATTTTGTCTGAAATGTCTTGCAAAAATTGTGGGGAAAAGTGTAAAAATTTTGGCAATATTTTTATGCAGAATAACCAACTAGAAAGAAAAGTTTTCGATCGACCTCTTTTTTACAGTTGCTGCGCAACTGCCAAGGGTCGTCATAGGTCGTAGCGTATGCTAGCATACGCAGGGTGACCCCCCGTCGCCTGCGGTCGCTTGCGAACGCTACCGCAGCACGGCGAAAGCCCCATACGGCAGGCGCTCCGCAAAGAGTGAATTTCAAAATAGTCCGGTGGACTATTTTGAAAGAGGAAACGCCCTCTCTTGCAGGGCGTTCCCTTTGAAAAGACATTAGCTTTCTTTCCTGCGCGCGCTTGCGTGCGCAAAAGCTTTGTTAAAAATTTGCGCTTATGTGCCAGCTAAAACTTCACATACAGCACGGCGTTCCAGAATGGAACGCGGAAAAAGAGATATGCGCTACAACAAGGGGAGGCTCTCTCTTGCAGAGCCTCCCCTCTTAGAAAATAATCCACCGGATTATTTTCTAATTCACCCCTCTCAGGGCGCCTGACGTGTTTTCGGGGGCTCTGCCCCCGTTCCCCCGCAAGCCTTTTGAAAAAGGCTTGACCGAAAACTTTTAGTTTTTTGGATTTGAAAAGTTTGCGATGACTAAACCTTCTTCAGCCTTATCTCTGCTGTGAAGACGTCGCCATCGGGGGTGACGGTGAAACTGCCGCCGCACGCTTGCGTGAAGCTCTTTGCTATTGACAGCCCGAGCCCGTTGCCCTCGCCTGTTCTCGACTTACTGCCGCGGACAAACCTTTCGGTTATTTCATCGCCCGTAAAATCCATTTCATATGATGCGATATTCTTTACTGTGATTATCGCTTCGTTCTCATTCTCGGTAAGCGTGAGATAAATTCGCGTATTTTCGAGTGAATATTTAAGCGCGTTATCGACGACGTTCTGTATTATTCTGTACAGTTTTTTACCCTCGCCGATGACTTTGACAGACTGCGGCAATATCTCCAATCTTACATCTCTGCCATAGCGGTTTATTTTATCTTCCATATCGGCAAGCACTTGACGGACGAGTATTACTGCATCTAATTCTTCAAGTTTTACATCTGTTTCGCTGGTGGCTTTGGCGAGGTCAAACAGATCGCCGATCATGGCATTCAGCCGCTCTGTTTTTCTTATAAGAATATTTACATAATCTTTCGCTTCGTCGGGCAGGTCTTCTTTTGAGAGCAGATCGACATAACTTGTTATAGACGTGAGCGGAGTTTTGAGGTCGTGGGAAACGTTGGTGACGAGATCAATTTTCATACGCTCGGACTTTATTTGCTCCTCTACGACTTTGGTAACGCTTTCTGAAATATTATTGAGATCCTGCTGCGCTTTATAGTTTACGTCCCATTCTTTGACATCAGTTACGGAATAATCGCCGTTGCGGATGTTTTCTATACGCTCGGTGAGTTTGGCTATAGATACGGCATCTACGACTTCAAAAAATACATAGACTATTGCAAGCAGGACACAGACGACTATGAACACTTCGGGATCCATAGTAAGCAGAAGCATTACGAACGCTATAGCAGATAATATTATGAGCCTTAGCAGGAAGCGTTTCATAAAGGCGGTATGGGTGGCTCTGCCGAATGAGAAAAATGCATTTTTAACTACTTTGAAAGCCTTTTTTGTTATACGCCACAGTATTTTTAGAAGCTTGAAAATGAGCGAATCTTTGATGAAATGCTTAGTTTTGAACTTATTTATTATTGCGCCTGTTACGAGCACGCCTGTTATAGCGGCGGCGCCTACGCCTGCTGACAGGGTAATGCGTATGAACATATCACTGAGCAGAGAGTCTGCAAAGGCTTCTGATGCGTAGTTGTACCAATAACCATACATACCGATGCCGCCCAGAAATTCGTCTATCAGCACGACTGCGAAAAAGACTAGAAACGCAAATGCCGCGAGGTATACTTCGGTAAACATTTTATCTAAGAAAGACAGCCTGTAGCGGCCTTGTTTTACATCATAGCCGCAGAATACCCAGTAGACGACGGCTATTACAAACGCCATTGCCAGAAATGCGCACAATGCTATAAGATAGCGCGTTTCTTTGGTATAATAATCGGAGAGGATATTTTCGTTTTCCTCATAGTTAAGTATGACAGAGCGTGTGGGGGCGATACATATTCTGATATCATTTCGCGCGATGCCGTAGTTACCCGGCGATGAGAACATATTGCCCTCTGCGCGGACTTCTATCCATTTATGGGCTTCAAGGTCATAAAGGGCGATGGTATATCCGTTTTCATCAACGCGGAAAATACGGGCATCTTCTATATTATTCTGCATTATATCGCCAAGGACTTCGGAAAGCTGCGATGTATCGTAAATAAAATAGGGGGTACAGTCGAGAATGAGGTCATCGCTTGACGGCAGGGGAGTTGAGCCGTCTGTTTTATAGTAATATTTCAGCCTGTCTTCATAATAATAGGGCAGGTTTGCGGTATCAAAATCATAAACGTTATATACAGTGCCGTTTACGACATACTGCGTAAGACCGTATGATGTGTTATAGACCTGACATTCGGGAAGCCCGTAAAATCCGCCGTTTGTGGGGTAGATAGTGCCGTTATAGGTTGCCTCAAAAGCATAGCCTGTATTGCGGAGATCTTCAATTGTATTATCTGTATTTGAGAGATCTGTATTGCCGCAGACTGCGTGGTATTCAAGGTTTTCAAAATTATCTAAAACAACCCAGCCGTCTTTTACAATGCCCCATTCACCGAAGAGTTTTTCCAGAGCTGCCTGATGATATTCATTCACGGTATAATTGCCGTTTTCATCGATATTGGCAAGATACATATTGGTTGCGACCCACAGCTGCGTATACAGGTCGGTGACATCGTGCATATAGTCGGAACTGTAGAGATAGTTGTTGTAGACAGGCTCGGTCTCGGGGGCGTTCACTGCAATAGTGAGAAAGCCGAGCGCAGTGGAAGTGACAATTGCAAATATTATTGCTATAAGAACGGCGCGAGATATTCTCTTTTTAAGGACTTTCATAAAATTCACCTGCTTTGTGGAAAGTGTGATAGATCAGAATTTTTCTATTTTGTAGCCTATGCCCCAGACGACCTTTAAGTATTTAGGTTCGGCGGGGTTTATCTCTATTTTCTCTCTTATATGGCGGATATGCACCATGACGGTATTTTCGACGGCATAGGATTCTTCTTTCCAGCATTTTGAGTATATTTCCTCTGCGGAAAAGACCCTGCCTGCGTTTTCCATAAGGAGCTCGACTATTTTATACTCTGTTGCTGTGAGCCTTACGGGTTCGCCGTCAATATAGAGCTGTTTGGCGGCTTTATCGACCGAGAGGCTGCCGTTTTTTATATCCATTTTGCCCATAGTTTCGCCTGCCGAGCCTAGGCTCAGATACCTGCGGAGGTTAGAGCGCACCCTTGCGACAAGTTCCATGGGGTTATAGGGTTTTGTTACATAGTCATCAGCGCCGATGGAGAGCCCGAGAATTTTGTCGGTATCTTCCGATTTGGCGGAGAGGACGATTATCGGGATATTTCTGCTCTGGCGTATTTTCATCATTGCCGAGAGCCCGTCGAGCTTTGGCATCATGACGTCCATTAAAATGAGCTGGATATCGTTCTGTGCGAGGCAGTCAAGCGCCTGCATACCGTCGTAGGCTTTTATAGTTTTGAAGCCCTCGATCTCCAGCAGCTTGCAAATGGCGTTGACTATATCTCTGTCATCGTCAACGACAAGTATTACGGCGTTTTCGGTGGTTGGTGTCATATGATGATCTCCTTCTTTTATAATAGTGTGGGATCTTGTCAAGAAAAGAAAAGTTTTCGGTCAAGCCTTTTTCAAAAGGCTTGCGGGGTGTGGGGCAGAGCCCCACAAAACACAGCGTGCGCTCTGCAAGAGGTGAATGCTAAAACAGTCCGGTGGACTGTTTTAGCAGAGGGGAGGCTCTGCAAGAGAGAGCCTCCCCTTTGAGAAGTTATCGCTCTCTTTTCGCGTTCCATTATGGAACGCCGTACAATGTGAAAAAATCTTATAAAACAAATCTATAAATATCCCACCCACTAGCCACCCAAAGGGGAGGAGACTGGCAGAATATTCTTCCAGCAGCGTGTGGGGTGTGGTCTTTTTGAGGTTATATACGGCTGTTGTATGGCGGTGAACGGCTCCGCAGGCTGCTGCGAAAGCAGCGAAAATACAAATAGCTATTGCGCACGCAAGCGCGCGCAGGAAAGATAACTAGATCTTCTCACAGGAAAATCCCTCTCTTGCAAGGGATTAGCGTTCCCGTTGGGAACGCCCGAAGAATTATTTCGCCCCAAAAGCTAAAAGCGAAATAATTCTTTCCGCGGTCGCTAGCGACCGCTGTCCTCATTTCAAAATAGTCCACAGGACTATTTTGAAATTCACCTTTTTCGGAGCGCACGTTGTGTTTTGTGGGGCTCTGCCCCACGCCCTGCAAGCCTTTTGAAAAAGGCTTGACCGAAAACTTTTATTTTCTTGACAGGGCTTAAAAGTTTTGTGTACTGTGGGGCGGTGAACGGCTCCGCAGGTTAGCGCGACAGCGCAACAATAATTCACTATACCTATTGTATCACTCATTTCTTAAATTGCAACTGCTGAAAGTCTTAAATAATTCTTAATATCACAAAAAAGCAGGGTAGAGCTTTTACCCGTACCCTGCATGATTGTGTGAATTTGTTATTTGGTAAGTCCCCAGATGTCGCGGGCGTACTCGGTAACGGCTCTGTCAGCTGAGAAGATGCCTGCGCCTGCGATATTTGCAAGGCTCATCTTCTGCCACTTCATTCTGTCTTCATAACACTCGGAAGCATACCTTTGGGCGTTTACGTAAGACTGGAAGTCAGCCAGCGTCATATAGCTGTCGGAAGTTTTGAGCATAGCAGCTATCTCGTTGAACTCCTGACCGTTTATGCCGTACTGGAGGGTATCGACTGCTTTCTTTATAACGGGGTCGTTGTTATAATAGCTCTGAGGGTCATAGCTGCTCTTGAGCGCGTTCACCTCGTCTACATTCATACCGAAGATGATGATGTTATCATCGCCGACTGCATCGTGTATCTCAACATTCGCGCCGTCAAGCGTACCCAGAGTTACTGCGCCGTTTATCATAAGCTTCATGTTGCCTGTACCGCTTGCTTCTGTGCCTGCGAGGGATATCTGCTCTGAGATATCGGCTGCGGGCATGAGAATCTCGGACAGCGAAACGCAATAGTCTTCAAGGAAAATTACAGACAGCTTTTCGGAGAGTTTCTTGTCTTTTTTCAGCTCCTCGGAGATGTTCCAGATGAGTTTGATTATCTGCTTTGCCATATAGTAGCCGGGGGCGGCCTTTGCTGCGAATATATATGTCTTAGGCGTGAAAGGCGCATCGGGGTTCTCTTTAAGATAGTTATACTGAGAGATGATATGCAAGGCATTGAGCTGCTGGCGCTTATACTCGTGCAGTCTTTTTACCTGAACATCGAAGATAGATTCGGTATTTAGCACCACGCCGTACTGGTTCTTGACATATTTCGCGAAAGCTGCTTTGTTATCCTGCTTTATCTTATAGAGGCTTTCAAGCACTGCTTTGTCATTTTTAAATACTGTAAGCTTTGAAAGCTCGCTTGCATCTTTCAAAAAGCCCTTGCCGATTTTCTCTGTAAGCAGCTTTGTAAGACCCTCATTTGACTGGTACAGCCAGCGCCTATAGGCTATGCCGTTTGTAACGTTTTTGAACTTGGTAGGTGTATCGGCATACTCGTTTGCAAACGTTTCTTTCTTGATTATATCGGAGTGTATCTTAGCAACGCCGTTGATAGAGTGGCAGGCATGGCAGCACAGTGTTGCCATTTTGCACTGGTTGTTCTCTATGATAGACATACTTGTTACCTTTGCCTGATCCTCGTATCTCTCCCACAGAGAGCGGCAGTAACGCTCGTTGATCTCAACGATTATTGAGAATATTCTCGGTGTTACGCTCTTTAAGAGGTTGCAGTCCCATCGCTCGAGCGCTTCGGGCATAACGGTATGGTTGGTATAAGCAAAAGTATTGGTAACGATATGCCATGCTTTATCCCACGAATAGCCGCAGTCGTCAAGCAATACTCTCATAAGCTCTGGGATAGCAAGCGTGGGGTGGGTATCGTTTATATGGATAGCTACTTTTTCGTGGAGGTTATCTAAAGTGCCGTATGCTCTCATATGTCTGTCAACGATATCGCCGATAGATGCCGCACAGAGGAAATACTGCTGGCGCAGACGGAGCGATTTGCCCTCGGCGTGGTTATCGTTGGGGTACAGCACCTTTGTGATAGCCTGCGAGATGATATTCTGACCGAGAGCTTTCTGGTAGTCGCCTTTGTTGAACATATTCATATCAAATGACGGGCACTCGGCTCTCCACAGTCTCAAACACGAAACGGCTTTGCTGTCATAGCCCGAAACCATCATGTCATAAGGAACTGCGAGGACTGTGGTATAGTCTTCGTGCGTTACGCAGTGATACTGGTTATCCCAGTATTCTTTCAGAACGCCGTCAAAATGCACTTCTACGGCTCTTTCGGGGTGGGGGAGCAGCCATGCTTTGCCGCCGGGCAGCCAGTTATCGGGAAGTTCGGTCTGCCAGCCGTCGACTATTTTCTGCTTGAAAATGCCGTACTCATAGCAGATAGAATAGCCTGTTGCGTGGAAGCCCTGAGCAGCCAGCGCATCGAGGTAGCAGGCGGCAAGTCTGCCCAGACCGCCGTTGCCGAGACCTGCATCGGGTTCCTGCTCGTATATGCTGTTTATGTTTATGCCGTAATCTTTGAGCATATCGGTGGCTTCTTTGACCATTTCGAGGTTATAGAGGCTGGTTTTCAGCGAACGACCCATGAGAAATTCCATGGAGAGGTAGTAGACCTTTTTCTTGCCTGCAGACTCTGTTCTTATGGTGAATTTGTGCCTTTTATCTCTCAAGATCTTTACCACTACGCTTGCGAGAGCCTCATATATCTGTTTATCGGAAGCTTCGGTGGGGGTCATCTGCATTTCGTCGTGCATATAAGCTTCAAATTTTTCTTTGAGTTCCTTTTTGGTGATGGTTTTTGATGTTGTTTTGGTGGTCTGTGCCATGATATTTCCTCCTAGAATTATGTTAAAGCCCCGAAAAACGGGCGGTTGCCGCTTGTTTAAAGGCAAAAGATAATATTATTATACATATTAAATCAATTCAATTCAACAATTTTTTATGAATAAGTTCATATATTTATCAAAAGATACGCGCTTTCGGGCGTGAAAACATACATTTATTATATATATAAGTTGTGGAAAGCGGCAAAAAAGCCTTTTTATGGCGGCGATAGTTGCCGCTTCGGCGCAAAGTGCTATATTTTACGCATGAAAATTTGTGCATTATAACGATTTTGCAGGAATACAAAAAATTTTACCGAAGAATGTTAAACGAAAACGTATAACAATTGCGTTTTGGCGGCTGATTATGACGGGGCAAGACCTGCAAAACACTAAAAGGAGGAAACGTATGCAAAAGGAAACAGAGATTGACGAGAAAGAGCGGCGCAGGGAAATGCGCGAAAAACGGCGGAAATTTGCCGATATTCTATCGCTGAGCGGCGACCCTGTTTTAGCGGCGAGACTTACCGGTTTGCAGCCGTGCGAGTGCGGTGACATACTGGACAAAAAGGCGATTCGCCGAAAGGTAAACAGGTATCTGCAAAACAGGCGCGAGATATACGGCACGGTGAGGAGCGGCTTGGAGAGGATAGCTTTCAACCGCTGCAACGATGCTGTGAAGCTGGCGTTTTTCGGCAAAGAGGGCGCGGACATTGAAGACCTTGATCTTAGCTGCATATCGGCTATAAAGCGCGACAAGGACGGCGGCGTGGATATGAAGTTCTTTGACCGCCAGCGCGCTCTTGAAACGCTTATGCAGCTGGACGAGGCGGAGAGTTCCTGCGGCAGCGCGGAAGAATTTCTGGCGGCTGTAACGCAGAAAAACTTTGAAGCCTGCGATAATACCGATAATACCGAGGGTGGCGGCGAAGATGAAAACTAGCCTTTACAGGTTCTCGCCAAAGCAATTGAAACTCCTCAGCTGGTGGCACGACCCGAAACTGCGGCATTATGACGGCATAATATGCGACGGGGCGGTAAGATCGGGGAAAAGCACGTGTATGTCGCTTTCGTTCATATTGTGGGGGATAACTACATTCAGAGAGGGGCAGTTTGGAATGTGCGGCAAGACGATAGTTTCTATTAGGCGCAACGTTTTAGAGCCGCTGAAAATGCAGCTTTCTCGCTTGGGATTTACAGTGAAAGACGACCGCGTGAAAAACACCGTTGACATCACGCTTGGCAAGCGAAGCATGAGGCTATATTTGTTCGGCGGCAAAGACGAGGGCAGCGCATCGCTAATTCAGGGGGTCACGCTGTGCGGCGTATACCTTGATGAGGCTGTGCTTATGCCGCGCTCGTTTGTTGAACAGGCGGTGGCGAGATGCTCTGTCACAGGCTCAAAACTGTGGTTCAACTGCAACCCCGACAACCCCTACCACTGGTTCAAGCTGGAATGGATAGACAAGGCTGAGCAGAAGAACATTCTGCACCTGCACTTTCTGCTGACCGACAACCCATCACTTTCGCCCGATATGATAGAGCGTTATGAGACTTTATATTCGGGAGCGTTTTACGAGCGTTTCGTACTGGGGAAGTGGTCGGCAGTCACGGGGGCGGTGTATCCCGGCTTTTCGCAAAAGAGGCACGTATTTGATACTTTACCTGCCGATGTATCATTCGTTAAGTTTGCGGCAAGCTGCGATTATGGAACTGTCAATCCTACCAGCATAGGACTATGGGGGATAACGGACGGCGGCAAAGCATACAGGCTGAAAGAATACTACTACGCATCGCGCATTACGGGTCAGCAGCGCACCGATGAGGAGCATTATGCGGCTTTGGAAAAGCTATGTGCGGGGTACGACGTTGAAGTTGTGGTATGCGATCCGTCGGCGCGTTCTTTCATAGAGTGCATACGCAGGCACGGGAAGTTTTCTGTAAAAGCGGCAAAAAATGATGTTGTATACGGCATACGCAGAGTTTCAGACCTTTTATGCGACGGGCGGCTGTATTTCAGCAGCTCATGCAAAGACACGCTGCGAGAATTTTCTCTTTACCGCTGGGACGACAATTGCAGGTCGGACGTTCCCGTCAAGGAAAACGATCACGCCATGGACGACATACGTTATTTTGCAGTTGAGTGCATGGGTGAGAGAAGCGGCTTTTACGCTCTATCGGTCGACAGGGCGTAAAGCAATATTAAGAAAAGGGGGCATGACAACATAGCTTTCATTAACAGTCTTAACAGAAAAAGGCGCAAAGATACACCGGCACTTTGCGAAGTGGCTTCGGCGGAGCGCGGCGGCGAGAGCAGTATGTTCCGCTTGGCGCACAACTCGGGGTATCTCGATATGTCGCTTTACGAGGCGCTGAGAGTTCAGGTGCCGCTGATAGATGCGGCGATAGGCAAGATTGTACGTCTTGTGGGGGATTTTAAGCTGGTGGCAGCAGATGAGCGGTTACAGCCGGCGCTTGACGCATTTTGCAATAACGTAAAGGTGAACACTTCGGGGCAGTCGCTGGGGTCGTTTATAGATGTATATTTAGATGATCTTATCACATACGGCAAGGCACTGGGAGAGATAATAATTGACAGCGAAAACGGCGAAGTGCTGGGTCTTGCAAACGCTGACCCGACGATGTTTACTGTACGCAGCGGAAAAGACCCGTTGACGGCGAGGTATTTTTTCTTTGACGGGGCGACTGAAGTTGCGATAGCGCACCCCGAGAGGATATTCTGCACGATGCTTTCGGAGAGCCCGAAAAATCCGCAGGGGGTATCTATGCTGAGAGGGCTGCCGTGCTTTTCGCAGGCGCTTATGAAGATATACGGCTGCATTGGAAAGAACTTTGAGAGGGTAGGAAACGTAAGGTACGCGGTGACTTACAAGCCCTCGTCTGATAGCTGCGACGGTATGGCAGCGAAAGAACACGCCGAACAGATAGCGCGGCAGTGGGCTGACGGCATGAACAGCGCGCGATACGGCAGGGTGAAAGACTTTATTGCTGTGGGCGACGTTGACATTAAAGTTATAGGCGCGGACAATCAGATAATAGACACCGAGATACCGGTTCGGCAGCTTTTGGAACAGCTTCTTTCAAAACTTTCGATACCGCCGTTTTTGCTGGGGCTCAACTGGAGCAGCACCGAGCGCATGAGCACGCAGCAGGTGGATATTCTGACGAGCGAGCTGGAATCATACCGCCGCAAACTTACGCCCGTTTTACGCCGGATAGGTCTTATATTCGCTGCTCTCAGCGGAAGTGACAGCGATATTGAGGTGCAGTGGGCGAACATTAACTTGCAGGACGAGACGGAGCTTGCAAAGGCGCGGCTTTACAACGCGCAGGCGGAGGACATAGAGCTTCGCAACCAAAAGACAAAGGAGCGTGAAAAGACTTATGACGACTGAATTTGCCCTGAACGAGCAGCTTCTTGAAAAGATAAACTCTTTCAGCCGCAAAAAACTGACCGAGCAGGAGGTATACTGCTTTCCTGTGATACTGTGCGACAACGAGATAGACCGCGACGGGGAGAGATTCTCGGTGGCGGCTCTTGGCAGACTGGCAAAGCTTTTTATAGGCAAGACGGGGATATTTGACCACGATGCGAAGGGCAGCAGCCAAAGCGCGCGGATATTTGACACGGCTGTTATGCAGGACGAAAAGCGCATAACAAAAGCAGGAGAGGTATACACCTGTTTAACAGCGAAGGCATACATGGTGCGCACGGCAGGGAACGCAGACCTTATTGCGGAAATTGACGGCGGTATTAAAAAGGAAGTAAGTGTGAGCTGCTCGGTAAAGAGAAAGAAATGCTCGGTATGCGGCGCGGTAAAATGCAGGCACGTCAAGGGGCAGACATACGGCGGCAGGATATGCCACACTATACTTGAAGACCCTGATGATGCATATGAATGGAGTTTTGTGGCTGTGCCGGCACAGGTCGGCGCAGGGGTATCAAAGAGCGTTTGCATGGGTGCGGCAGAGAATACAGAAAATACCGAAAACACTGAAAAAGCGGCAGAACTGGCTGTGAGAGAGCAGCTTATAAGCGACATTATGCGCAAAAGCTGGCTGGGCGACCCGACGGTATCGCTGAAAGGGTTCAGAGAGTATCTGACAACGCTTACTACAGAAAAGCTGTATAAAGTAAAGCAGGATACCGATAAAGCGCACGAAAATACGGTATTTAACGACTCGCCATGCATTACGGGCATTATAAAAGAGGACAGGAAAGACGGCAACAACAGTTACAAAATATAAAATTTTGGAGGTAAAAATATGTACGAAGATATAAGACTTGAAAAATCACTTTACAACGTGAACGGAAAGACCTTTACACAGGCTCTTACAGAGCTTGACCCCGATGAAAACTACGCTTCGACGGAGCTTGCGGGGCTGGACGCGTTTGAAAGACAGCTGAAACGCTTTGACATCAAGGTGAGCGGCAAGGACTGCGACAGGGTGGAGAAGTTTTTTGTAAGCACGCAGTCGGCTCTGCTTTTCCCGGAATTTATTCGCAGGAGCATAAAACAGGGGCTTGATGAGTGCAGCATTCTTGATGACATAACCGCTGCTAAGGGCTACACCGACGGCATTGATTTTCGCGGCATAACTGTTTCTAAAGCAGACAGCGAGGAAACTCAGCAGGGCGCGCAGCTTTCGGCTACATCGGTGGCTTTGGCAGGAGAAGCAACTGCTGCTAAAAAGTATGCGAGAAAGCTTTCTGTAACTTATGAAGCTGTTCGCAAGCAGAGAATTGAAGCTCTGGCAGTGGTACTGCGCTCGCTGGGTGCTGACATAGCGAGGGCTGTAGATCTTGAGGCGGTTAACACTCTTGCAAAGGGTGCGGCAAGCAGCAATATGGCTGGTGCAAAGGTCACTTATGCTGATCTGGCGGCGTTCTGGTCGAAGCTTAGCGGCTACGACATGACGACTATTGTTACCACGCCTGCTATAATGGCTGATATACTGGCTCTTGATGAGATGAAGTATTGCGTGAGCGACTTTATGACCTCGGGCAAGGTGAAGACGCCTTACGGAGTTACTATTATAAAATGCGCAGGCATGGAGACGGAGCAGATGGTGGGCATTGACAGCAAAAACGCTCTTGAAGCTGTATTTGCTACAGATGTTTGCATTGACAGCGACAGGCTGCTCTCTACTCAGTGCGAGGAGATATCTTGCAGCGTTATGGTGGGATTTTCAAAGATCGCCACAGATGCGGCTGCGGTAATGAAGCCTGCCGAATGATAAGCAGGTGATGAAATGTTTACTATCGACAATGACAAGGTAGTTGAAATGGTATGCTTATACGCGCGTTTGCCTAACAGCAGGCGCGCACAGGCTGCCGAACTTGCTCAGTGCGCGGCGAGTTACCTGTGTTCAAAGCTTATTCGCGAACCGGAGAACCCGAAAGAGGCAACTGCTGTTTGCCATGCGGCGGCTTGCATAGCTCTTTGCGACTTAGCGCGTTTGGGTGCGGCGGCTTTGGAACCGACTGTTACCGAAACGGGGGTATTTGCGGCAAACGGCAAGAGCAATGCGACATCGGGCGAGGCTGAGAAGCTAAAAAAAGATGCTCTGGCGCGGCTGGGCGATATGCTTGAAGAAAACGAAACGGCTGACGACTTTTATTTTCAGGGGGTAGATAACTATTACGCTTAAAGAATGTGTTACATCGGCTGCCGCAAAGGCAGGTTTCAAGGTGACTGAAAGTTTTGTTGACAACGACCCTGTTACGCTTTATGACACGCCTGTGATATTCATCAGCGATGAGGGCGGCGAGCTTGTGGAAGAATGGCTGGCGCTTTCGGGCAAAAACTACTTAGGCATAAACAAAAAGCTGAAAGCAACGGCTCTGGCAGCATCGCCTTTGGGTACGGAAGATCTGCTTAACATGGTGGAGAGATTGCAGCTTTGTTTTACTGCTGACGAAACGCTTTACGACATACATTTTTCTGTAACCGCGCCCAAGAGAAACGAGCTTCACAAAAGGGTACAGTGCGAGATAAACGTAACGGCTGCATACGCTGCGGCAGAGGAGGCATGATATGAACGGAAGAAAAATTTCTTTTACATACGGTACTATTACGCTGAATATTTCGGGTTACAGTGTTACGGCTGAGGACAAGCTGACTGAGATCGCGCTGATAAACGGCAACATTCGCACTGTGAAAGTGGGCAAGGCTGCGACTACTATAAAGATAAGCGGTAAACTGCCGTCGTTTGACTGCAAGAAGCTTCTGGATACCGCGAAGCCCATGGTAGCGCAGACAAATGACCTGACTGTGGACGGGGTATCTTTCACGGCGGCTATGCTTGACAGCTTTATTATAGAGCCCGAAGCTAATGACGGTTTTGCAGAGTATTCTATGGCATTTCACGTATGAAAAGGGGGATCTGAATGTTCTCTCTTGAATTTTCGGTAAACGGTCAGAGCAACATTTTTACGGGAAGTATTGTGGATATTCGTTTTACCAAAGAACGCTACACGCCGTACACGACGCTTTCGGGCAGGGCGATGTTGACTTCGCCGCCGCAGGGCATGATAAAGGCTGTATCTCTTTTTGACGGTGACACGCTTATGCATTATGGTTTGCCCGACAAGGCGGAGTGGACTTACAAAAACGGATTTGGCATAATAAGCTTTTCTTCAAAGGGGTTTTCAGCGGCTTTGGGGCAAAACCAGCTGACACCGGGAATGTACACAAATACTACGTTTGAAAAGCTTATGAACAGCACGATAGTTTTGCCGAATGTTGAATATGAACAGCTTGATGATACTATAAATTACGTATACATAAAAGACAACGACACGATGTGGGGCGCGGCGGCTGCGTTTGCGAGAAAATACTGCAAGGAGTACCCGTACATTTCAAAAAGCAACACTGTGAGAGTTACAAAAGATACGGCTTTGCCTGCTCTTGACGTTCCCGAGGGCGACATAGTTTCGGTATCACGAGGGGTGGGGCTTTCACACATTATATCTCACTACCACATGAGAGATGTTGAGGGCACTTACAATACTTACAATCTTACAGACCAAAGCGCTGTAGACCTTGACGTAATACGCCACAAGCACATTTCTTTTGACAGGCAGTGGCTGAGCGACCCCGACGAGGCGATGAAAAGCAGGGCTGACTATGCCGCGCGCGCGGCGGAGTATATAAAGGTATGCTACAACGGATATAACGGCGAAGATATTCGGCAGGCGGTGAATTTTTCGGCGCAGGGAATAACGGCGCAGGGAAAAGAGATAAGCCGCATTGACCTTACGGTGAACAGCAAGGGAACGCTTACAACTTTATGGTGCTACGGTGACGAATACACCAAAGCCCTTTGATAATACACAAGGCACGCTTTGCAAAAGTATGGGGCGTGCCTTTTAGCAGTGGAGAGCCGAACCCGAGCCGCCTCACGCCGATGAGCTTATGTATTTTTCGCCAAAAGACGGGTGCGTTATTTGTATGAAGTCATAAAGTTTTTGTATGTGCTTTAATGCCGCTTGACAAACGAAAGTTAATATGTTAAATTAAATATATATCATTATTTTCGCAAAGGGGAAAATATTCTGATACGCTGAAATTCAGGGAGGGATCATATGTCCACGATAACAGTGGTTACAGGCGGAGCTTCAAGCGGTAAAACTCGCTGGGCTATAAACTATTTTGCCGCCTGCGACAATGTGCTTTATATCCACACCGACAAGGAGCTTTCGGAGGATATAAAACGCAGGATAGAGTATAATAACAGCAAGAACGACGTCATGTGGGATATACGCGAGGACGTTAAAGAGCCTCTAGAGCTTGTTAAAGACCACAAGTTCTTTATATTCGACGGGTTGGTGTCATACACAAGGCAGGTAATAAAGCGCGAATGCGATGACGCGGCGCAGCTTAAATACGAGCAGAAAAAGCGCATAGAAAAGCAGATAATAGACGAAGTGCAGTCTATGATAGCTTGTGTTGAGAAAGTTCACGGGGACATGGTGATAATTACCGTGGAAACGGGATTTTCGCTGCCCTCTGACGACAAGGCTCTGGCAACGGAGCGCGAGATAATAGGCTTTGTAAATCAGCGCATTGCAAACATAGCGCAGGAGGTTTATCTTTCTGCAAGCGGAATACAGTTCAGAATAAGATGATCGGAGGAAAAAAGATATGTCATCATTTACGGTTGAAGATCTTATAATGTTCGCAAGGGAGCAGAAAGCTTCCGATATTCACCTTACAGTTGGCGCGCCCACCGTTTTCAGAATAAACGGCAAGCTGGAGCGGCTGGAGGATATTGACGATGAGGTAGTTAGCCGCACGATACTTTCTATGCTTTCTGCCGATCAGGAAAAGGCTTTAAGAGCGGGTCAGGATCTTGACTTTTCGATGGAGACTTCGGACGGCTCGCGCCAGAGAGTAAACGTGTTCAGGCAGATGGGCAAGATAGCGGCAAGCATACGTTTGCTCAATTCAAAAGTGCCGTCGTTCTCGGAGCTGGGTCTGCCCTCGAAACTTATGAGCGACCTTTGCACGCTGCAAAAAGGCATGATTCTTGTTACGGGCGCAACGGGCAGCGGTAAGTCAACGACTATGGCGGCTATGGTAAACCACATAAACAAGACAAGACCTGTTCACATACTGACGATAGAAGACCCTGTGGAATACAAATACGCTGCGAGCGTTGCGACTATTCACCAAAGAGAGATAGGCGCGGACGTTGACTCGTTTGACGGGGCTTTGAGGAGCGCGCTGCGTGAAGACCCCGATGTTATACTCGTAGGTGAGATGAGAGACTATGAGACCATTTCGCTGGCAATTACCGCGGCTGAGACGGGACACTTGGTCATAGCTTCTCTGCACACGACAAACGCGCCGCAGACTATTGACAGAATCATAGACGTATTCCCGACCAACTCGCAAGGTCAGGTGCGTTCGCAGCTTTCTATGCTGCTTAAGGCTGTTATATCGCAGATACTTGTTCCTACGCGTGACGGCAAAGGAAGAGTTGCGGCACTGGAAATACTGCTTGGCAACGATGCGGTGGCTAATATGATAAGAACAGAAAAGGGTCATCAGCTGCCGTCGCTTATGTCGAACTCGAAGTCGGGTATGTGCCTGATGAACGACAGCCTTAGAAAGCTGTTCCAGACGGGTAAAATTTCACGTGCCGATGCGCTTGAATACTCGCCGAACAGACCTAACCTTGAAGAAATGATAGGCGGCGTTGCTGCTGCCGCAGGCGGTATAGATATGTAACAATAAATGGCATCTCAGCTAAAAAGCCGAGGTGCCTTTTTTGTGTAAAATGATGTGATAAAAACACCCCGGACTTGATGTTCGGGGTGAAATTATATCAGCTGTAGATAGTATCGCTGAGGCGTGGGGTGAAGCCGAGGTAGCTTTTGCCGGGGTTTATATTTATTACGCTGCCGTTTTTGTCGGTTATGACTATATCGGCAAATTCATCGGCTTTTGACCACTTTATCGGTGTTATACTGCCGTGCGAGATATAGTAGCCGTCGCCGCCGTGCCAGTCAAGCGAGATAAGCAGGTTATTTTGGTTTATTATTCTTGTTGTTGTGCCCAGTATGAACACATTTTCAAAGGCGAGCTGTTGACCTGTGGAACTATCTATATGCGGCGCGCCGTTGTGGCTTTTATAGTAGACATCTTCGTCTGCGTTATAGGCAAAATCGCTGAAATAATCGGCTGAAAATACCGCTTTACATTTGGTGCATTGTGTATCAGAAACTGCCTGCGCTTCCTCACAAAATGGGAAGACGGGCTTATTTTTATCATCTTTCAGAGTTTTTCTTATTCCTGCCTGATCGAGAGCCTGCTCGGTGAGAGCGCCTTTATAATAGCCTGTATGCTCATAGGCAAAGGTTTTCATTCTTTCTTCGTCGCGCCCGAAAACGAACGAATTGTTATAGCCGTCGAGCCTGTCTATCTTGAGGCTTTCGAGGGTATCTTTCGCGACTGTTTCGTCTTTGCCCCAGTGCATATAGACGGCATCGAAGCTTTGAGCTAAAATGGGGAAATAATAGCGGCAGGAGCGGATCGAGCAGACGCTTGGTATTTTAGTCATATCGCCGTAGACTGCCATAAGGCGCGTTATTGTGCCCTCGACGGGACATTCTATTATCATATCCGCGGCGGCAATGCCGTATTGAGGGAGAGAGAAAGTTATATTGTTTACCATTACCGCTATGGGGCGTTTGCCTACTGCGGCATCTGACAAAGTGTATTCACCTGTGAGATTGTTATACTTGCCATTGGGGACGGGCTTTTCTTCGGGAGTGGTGGTGGTTTCCTCGGGCTGAGTTATGGCAGGGGTGGTGGCTGCGGTGGTTACAGAAGTTGTAGTTGCAGTGGTGGTTTGCTGTGTTACAGAGGCGTTTGCCTTAGATGAGCCGCCCTTTGAGCCGCAGGAAACCAGCGTTACAGCGCACAGTAGTGCTGCCGCGGCGGCTGCGAGTTTGTGTATTTTAATTTTCAAAATATATTCAACACCTTTCGTATATATTATAATTCATTTGGCTTAGTTTGTCAAAAAATGTCGAAAAATATACGGAGAGGCTATTAAGCACGATTATTGTAGGCATTTGCAAGATGTAAACGGAAATTTCGGCTTAAATGACATTTTTACTGCCGAAAATTTAGCATATTGTACAAATAATAGGCTGCGGCAGGCAAAATGGGGGTTCGCGACTTTACAAAAGAGGCGAAATGTGATAAAATAAAAAAGAATGTAATTATTTATCTGAAGAGAGGTATGCGCCAACATGGAAAGCAACAGCACAAATACTATAGCAGGTATAGCAGGTATAAATAATGTAAATATGAAAATATACGGCGATAAACTCAGCTGGCTGCCCGACACCAAGACTGTGATAGAGACGGCGGCGAGGAGGATCGCAGAGAACAAGGGTATGTCGCACGCTCTTATACTGGTGGATATAGGCGGTATTTCCCTGCCGTCTCAGGACGAACTGCCTGACGGTGTGGACTATTACGACATGATGGGCGATGCCTTAGCGCTGGTGGCGAGGGTGATAGTCGGCGCGTGCGGAAAGAGAGATATTGTCGGCGTTGCAGGCGTGGACAGGTTTGCGGTGTTTACCAGCGGCTTTGCAAACAGGATAGAACTGGAAAAGCTTATTTCTAAAATAGTATACAGGGTAAGGGCTGCCGATTTTGCAGACGGTGTGAGACCTACGGCTGAGGCAGGCGCGGCGGTACTGGAAAACAAGATGACGGTATCGGAGCTTTTTAAGGCTGCGGAGCTTGCGCTTTTCAAGGTTAAGGAAAACAGCTCGGGCAACGGGTTTGCGATATACGAAAGCGAGGAAGAAAGCGAAGGGGGCGTATCTGACAAGGAGCAGAAGGGCGTCAGCCGTATGCAGCAGGCGCTTGATTATTCGTTTGACAAGTTTTCTTCGGGTGAGGAAAGCAGCGCGGTGGTAAAAGATGTGCTGGCGTTTTTAGGGCAGCTTTACGAGCTTGACAGGATATACATAGTTACCGCCAGCACGGCTCTCAACGGAATGATACAGTGGAACAGCCGCGACACTGATGCTGCGGCTCAGGCGCAGAGGGCGGAGCTTTTTACGCAAGAAAAAACTAAACTTTACAGCGAGGGAAAATGCTTTGCGCAGGGCGGCACGGTGAGCGCAGGGCTGTTTCAGGGGTTTGCGCTTGTGGGAGCGGTCTGTTTTGAGAATTTTAAGGTAAACATTGCTTCCGACGAGAGGCTTGTGACAGAGCTTGTTACGCTTTCAAAGATGTTTTCGGTGTATCAGGTAAATCTTATAAAGAACATATCTACCGAGGACGAGCTGTTATACTCGCGCGCGGCTCTGGAAGAAAACAGAACGGCGTGTTATTCGGTAGATGCAGAAAGCTACAGGGTAGTATATTACAACACTTACGCTGAAAAAATGCTTCAGGGAATGAAGCTGGGCGAGCAGTGCCCTCAGCCGATAAGAGAGATACTGGAGCGGATAAAGAGCGGCGAGGAGACTGACTGCGACAGCCGAGGGGTGTTCCACTATGATACGTTTGAAAAGCCGCTGCAAAAATGGCTCTCGACTGCGATAGTATGCACGAGGAGAAGCAACGGTGAATATGCGTTTTTGATATGCTCGACGGATATTTCGGAGCTTATGGACAACGCTAAGACCAAAGACAAGCTGACGGGTCTTCTGACTTACGAGGGATTTGAGATAGAGACTGACAAGATAGTTCACGGGTTTGAGCAGGAGTACTGTCTGGCGCTTTTCAAGGTGTTCAATTTCAGAAATATAAATGATGAATTTGGTTATGCTATAGGAGATGAGATACTGAAAGCGACCGCTGACAAACTTATGCTGATAATGGGCGAGAACGAGAGAGCGGCGAGATCCTCGGGTTCGGGCTTTGTAGCTCTTTTGAAACTTACCGACATAAAGATACTGAAAGCAAAGCTGGAGTATCTTTTCAAGGTGGTAGAGGACGACATGACGAGGAAATATCCGCTTATATCATTTGCGTTCGTGTGCGGCTTATACCCGATAGAAAAGGAAAATTACAAGCTTTCGGCGGCGATAGACAAAGCGAACCTTGTTATAAAGAATCTTTCCAAAGGCAGATACATGATGAACAGCGAGGTGGAAGTTTACGACTTTGAGCTGAACAAATCGCTTGAAGAACGCAAGAAGATAGAGAGCGAAATGGTGAACGCTTTGCGAGGCGGAGAGTTTGAGACTGTATATCAGCCGAAAGTTGACCTGCACACGGGGCTTGTATACGGTGCGGAGGCGCTTATTCGCTGGAACAAACCCGACGGCACTGTATTGCAGCCGGGAACGTTCGTGCCGATATTTGAGGACAACGAGTTTGTGCTGGAAATGGATCACTGGGTATACAGGCGGGTATTTTCAAATATGCGGCAGTGGAGCGAGGAGGGCATAAAGCTGCCTGTGGTTTCGGTAAACGTATCGCGGCTGCATTTGCGCGACCCGAAATTCCCCGAAAAGTTTGAAAGGATAGTTGACAATTACGGTCTGCCGCACAGCAATGTTGAAGTTGAGATGACGGAGAGCACGTTCGTCAAGAACTTTGACAGGCTGGTAGGGATACTTAACGACATACGCTCGAGAGGATTTAAAATTTCTGTTGACGACTTCGGGACGGGGTATTCAACGCTTAATCTGATAAGTGTTCTGCCTGTGGACGTACTTAAACTGGACGGCAACTTCTTTATGAAAAACGAGCTGACGGACAAGACGCGCAAAGTTATAGAATCTATACTTATGCTGGCGAAAAAGCTGGGGCTTTCGGTAATTTCGGAGGGCGTTGAGACGGACGAGCAGGTGAACTTTTTGAAAGAAAACGACTGCGATGCGGTCCAAGGGTATTACTACTACAGACCGATGAGCGAAACGGCGTTCAGGGAACTTTTGGTGAAGCAGCAGAAAAATGAGGTAAATGCGAAATGAAGATAGCTGTTATAGGCGGCGGCAAGGTGGGAAGCAATCTTGCACAGCAGCTGGTAAGAGAGGGACACGATGTTACGATAGTTGACAACGACCCTGCGAACATTAAAAGAATACAGAACACTGCCGATGTGCTTTGCGTTGAGGGCAACGGGGCATCTGTTGAAGTGCAGAAAGCGGCAGGCGTTGGCAAGACCGATATGCTTATTGCGACTACGCCGAATGATGAGATAAATATGCTGTGCTGTCTGTTTGCGAAAAAGCTGGGCGCTAAGAGGACTGTTTCGCGAGTGAGGGCGCCGGAATACTACAGCCAGATGGATCTGATACGCGAGGAACTCAGCCTTTCGATGGTAATAAACCCCGAACGCACTGCGGCTGACGAGATATTCAGAGTGTTAGCTTTCTCGGCGGCTTCGAGGGTGGAAGTTTTCGCGAAAGGCAGGGTGGAACTTGTTGAATACAAGCTGCCCGAAACATCGCCTTTGGTGGGCAAGAAGCTTATGGATATATACGGTATGTTCAAGCTCAACTGCCTTATTTGCGCGGTGCAGAGAAATGTTGGCGGTCAGGCTCACACGTTTATACCCTCGGGCAATTTTGAGCTTATGGCAGGCGACATGATAAGCATTGCATCTACTCACCGCTCGCTTGAAAAGTTTTTCAGGAACGCAGGCTCATTCAGGACGAAGATAAAAAACGTTATGATAGTTGGCGGCGGAAAGATAGCATATTATCTGGCGGCGCAGCTTATACACATAGGCATGAACGTTAAGATCATAGAGAGCGACTTGCAGAGATGCCATGTGCTGGCACAGGAACTTGACAAGGCATCTATAATATGCGGTGACGGAACGGATCAGGAGCTTCTTTTGGAAGAAGGCTTGCGAGACACAGATGCGTTCGTATCGCTGACGGGAATAGATGAAGTTAACATTATTACCGCTTTATACGCGAAGAAAAATTCAAGCGCGAAAGTGGTAGCGAAGATAAACAGGGAAAGCTATGTTGACCTGACTGCGCAGCTGGGGCTTGACAGCATAATATCGCCAAAATATGTGACGGCGGCAGGGATACTCAGTTATGTAAGGTCTTTGCAGAACACCACAAACAGCGATATTGAGGCTCTTTACCACCTTGTTGGCGACAACGTTGAGGCGATAGAATTCAAGGTGCGCGACAGCATTGAGGGGCTTGTGGGCATACCGCTGAAAGATATGACTCTGAAAAAAGACATACTGATATGCTCGATAATCAGGAAAAGAAATATTCTGATACCGAGCGGCGCGGACACCATTGAGACGGGAGATTCGGTGGTTGTGGTATCTAAAGATCATCATTTCCGCTCGCTGAGCGATATTCTTGACTAGGCAAAGGTGACATAAAGATATATGAATAAAAGCATTGTTTTTCATTATGTTTCAAGAGCGACTCTTTACGGCTCGGCGCTGTTTTTGCTGCCTGCTCTGGTAAGTCTGTATTACGGCGAAAAAGACATTGTTCTCACATTTCTGATAGTGGCGGCTGCAGTGGCGATAATATCAACGCCGCTTGCGATAATAAAGCCCAAAAACAAAAAGATGTACAACCGAGAGGCTTTGGTTATTGCGGCGTTTTTGTGGGTGATATTTCCGCTTTTGGGGGCTTTGCCTTTCTACATCAGCGGTGCGATACCCTCATTCGTTGACAGCTTATTTGAAAGCGTTTCGGGATTTACGACAACGGGGTCTTCGATACTCTCACAGGTGGAGAATCTGCCGAGAGGTATTCTCTTCTGGCGAAGCTTTACGCACTGGGTAGGCGGCATGGGCGTACTTGTTCTGCTTATTGCAATACTGCCGTCGTCTTCAAACGCTATGGCGCTTATGCGCGCTGAATGTGCGGGCCCGCAGGTAGGAAAAATTGTACCCAAAGGAAGAAACAGTGCGGCGGTGCTTTATATAATGTACGCGGCTTTAACGCTTGTGCTTGTTATACTGCTGGTGGCAGGGGGTATGCCGTTTTTTGACAGCGTATGCCACGCGATGGGCACGGCAGGCACGGGAGGTTTCTCGGTGCGCAACGGCGGCATTGCGGACTATGATTCGACATATTTAGAGGCAGTGCTCACCGGCGGCATGATAGCGTTCGGAGTGAATTTTTCGCTGTACTATTTCATACTGGTGCGGCGTTTCAAAGAGACTTTCAAAAACTCGGAACTGAGGGCTTACATTGCGATACTTTTAATTGCTATGATAGCGGTAGGCATAAATATATACCCTGTTTACGGCTCGGTGCTCAAATGCATACGGTACTCGGCGTTTCAGGTGGCTTCGATAATGACCTCGACGGGGTTTGCGACGGCGGACTTCTGTACATGGCCTATGCTTTCGCAGATGATACTTGTTATACTTATGTTCATAGGCGCGTGCGGAGGCTCGACAGGCGGCGGATTCAAGGTGCAGAGGGTGCTGATAACATACAAAAGCGCATCGCGGTATCTTAAAAAGACGGTACACCCCAACTCTGTAAAGCTGATAAAGAGCGACGACAAGGCCATGGACACCGACACAGTGCACGGAGTGCTCAATTACCTTGTTATATACATTGGGATACTGCTGGTATCTATGCTTTTGATAGCTGCTAACAACGGCGATTTTACGACGGCGAGCACGTCTGTTATAACCTGCATGAACAACATAGGGCCTGGGCTTGGCAATGTTGGCCCTATGTCAAACTTCGGGTTTTACTCGGATTTTTCAAAGTGTGTGCTGTCGGTAGATATGCTGCTTGGCAGGCTGGAATGTCTGCCGCTGGTGATACTTATTTCACCGAGCGTTTGGAGGAAGAAGTTTTAAAGCCAAATAATGCGATAAAGTTCGAGCGCGGACGGCGTGAACAGTTCATCGTCACATAGTACGCAAAACTTTAAATTCATGTCAAGAAAGGGAAAGTTTTCGGTCAAGCCTTTTTCAAAAGGCTTGCAGGGGTACGGGGGCGGCGCCCACGAAACACAGCGTGCGCTCTGCAAGAGGTGAATTAGAAAATAATCCGGTGGATTATTTTCTAAAGAGGACAGCGGTCGCAAGCGACCGCGGGAAGAATTATTTCGCTTTTAAATTTTGGGGCGAAATAATTCTTCGGGCGTTCCCAAAGGGAACGCTACGCCCATGCAAGAGAGGGATTTCCCTAAGTGGTGGCAATATCAAATTTGCCGCGTTCCATTCTGGAACGCCGTTCAATGCGAAAAAATCATATACAATAAATCTATAAATATCCCTACCCACTAACCGCCCAAAAGGGAGGCGGCTGGCAGAATATTCTTCCAGCGGCATAGGGGGTGAGCGAGGTTGTTGGGAGAAGCGGAGAGAGCGGCAGTGCAAAGGTATGGCGGCGCACTTCTTGCCCTATTAGAAGATAGAGGTAAGATGTTAGAGGTTAGAAATGATTTTGCGGCGTTTGGGCGTACTTGCCATTTCTGCGATTTAGATAGAAGCAAGAGGCAAGAGGTTGTGACTTCAAATTTCGCGCATTATTTTAATAATGTGTTTATTATTTGCGCTTCCGCGCAAGCCTGCGGAGCAGAATTAGTGAATAGTGAATGGTGAATGGGAAGAAGCCTCGCAGAGGGTTCTTGTGCACTTGGACGACTGCAAAGCAGGCGGTCAAGTGTGGTGAATAATGAATAGTTAAGGAGCGGTTTACGCCGCGTATTTTAAAAGTTTTATGTACCGACACAGATAGTATTTGCATTAGATATTTTTTACTCCCACCCACAAGCCGCCCAAAAAGAAAATGCGTTGGCAGAATATTCTTCCAGCAGCGTTTGGGGTGGGCGTGGTTTTTGGGGTGGTGGTATGTATGTGTGGTTGATATGAAAATTATATTTTTCCGCAGTACGTTGCAAATCAAATTCCCGCACTACTGACCTCTTTTGCCTTGTAAACAAAACCGATGCGTATTTCTCTCATTAGCCTCCTCCACAAAGCTACGAAGTTCCGTGCGAAGAGGTCGCGAAATACCACCAAGGCTCAGCGCGTGGTCGTAGGTGTGGGTAAGGAATGAGGAGCTCGAGGGGAAAACCTTAGGGTAGGGAGTGGAGCGCGCGCCCTGCCTTGCAGATACACTCCCTATATCCCTATGGTTTTCCCCTCGAACAGAGATGCGCAAACGTATTAGCACACTCAAAATGAGAAGATAACCAAATTACAGTGGGGCGGTGAACAGCTCCGCAGGTGGCGCGTAAGCGCAAAAATAAAGAACATTTAAAATGCCGCTTTGCACTGTATGCGTAAGGCGGCAAAATTATTGCGTATAAAAGTCTGCAAACTGTCAAAGATAGTATTGGAAAGCATTGCAAAATGTTTGACCGTATTCTGGCTAATGAAAGGAAAGTTTATCATGCCTGTAATTAAAACTATCTTTGCAAAAACGGCTGCCTTTATGAAAGGCAAGGGCACGTTCGTGGCGTTGGCTGCCTGCATAGCGGCGGTGGGAGGCGCAGGCATTTACGCCTACAACCGCACTGTTGACACCCTGAACAGCAGCCTGACGGCGAAAAAGCCCGAAACGAGCAGCCGCGCGGAATTGCCTGCCGAAGCGCCGACTGACAGCGTATTGAAAGACGACAGCCTGACGAGCGAGTTGGAGGCTATCTCGAAAGTGCAGCCGAGGGTATTCCCGACAAGCGGCGAGATACTTGTGGCGTTCAGCAACGGGGAACTTGTTTACAACGAGACTCTCGGCGCGTGGGAGGCGCACAACGGAATTGACATCGCGGCTGAAAACGGCTGCAACATAGCGGCGATGACGAGCGGTGTGGTATCGAACATCTGGGAAGACCCTCTTTGGGGGTGCTGCGTGGAGATAGACCACCAAAACTCGGTATACAGCTATTACTATGGGCTGTCGCAGCAGCTTGCGGTAACGCGCGGTGACAGGGTGGATTCGGGAGACGTTATCGGCACGGCAGGCAACACTGCCACGGCTGAGATAGCGCTCTCGCCGCACATACACTTTGCGCTCAAACGCAACGGCGAGTGGATAGACCCGGTGCAGTTCATCACGCCGACAGCGGAAAAGTGACAAAATAAAAGAGCCTTGAGGGGCTCTTTTTTGTTTGCAGTAAAATGTGCAGAGGTTATTTATCTTGTCAAGAAAGGAAAAGTTTTCGGTCAAGCCTTTTTCAAAAGGCTTGTCAGGGTCGAGGGGTGAAACCCCCGTCGCCGTCCGCAGACGGCGAAAGCCCCAAATGGCAAGCGCTCTGCAAGAGGTGAATTTATAAACAGTCCAGTGGACTGTTTATAAAGAGGGGAGGCTCTGCAAGAGAGAGCCTCCCTTTTGAGAAGACCTAGCTCTTTTGCCTGCGCGCGCTTGCGTGCGCAATATCGTGGCGAAAAGTCTTTACAAAATGATTGAAAAATATACCCTCCCACCTACCGCCCTATAGAAAGAAGAAGGCTGGCAGAATATTCTTCCGGCAGCATAGGGGTGGCGTGGCTTTGAGGGAGAGAGGAATGGTTGAGGAGAGAGTAGGGTGGGTAGGACGGAGATGGTATGGCAGAATATTCTTCCAGCTGCATAGAGGTGGGCGAGGTTTTCGGGGGGCGCGGAAAATAGGAGTGAAAGTACAGCGAGGTGGTGTTGAACGCGCTCGCTGAAAAATTACATTTTAGATATGCGCAAAGTGAGGATAGAATAGGGGAAAAGCCCGTCACACCGCAAGGTGTGCGCCGCCGACCGTTTTTGGCGGCGAGGGCTTTTTTCGGCACTTGCCAGACTGTTCACAGTCTGGCAACGTGTGCGTAAGCGCGAATAAAATACGCAAAATAAAACAACGCGCAAATGCTGCCTTTAACACATCTTGCCTCTTGCCTCTTGTTATCTTGCTTCTAGAACAGATCGCTGTGCGTGCCTGTTCTGGTAAGATACAGTATAAGTTCGCTGCCCGAAATTTCATAGATAAGCAGCCAGTCGGGCGTGATATGGCATTCGCGGCAGCCTTTGTAATTGCCTGACAGAACATGATCTCTGTACTTTTCGTCAAGCTGCTGACCGCTTGCAAGCGTATCTACCACCATGCCCAGCAGCGAGAGGTCATAGCCGCGCTTTCTGGCGGTTTTCAGGTCTTTTCTGAACATTGACGTTGTGACGATGCCGTACTTTACTTTGTTACTCATCGCCAAGCTCCTTTAGTATCTCGTCAAAAGAATGGTACACCTTTTTGTCGGGGTCGGCTTTCAGCTGTTCAACTTCCTGCATGGCTAAAATGGTGTCTGCGTTCGGGGTATCATAGCGAATTACGCTTTGCATATACTCTACGATATTGCCTTTGACGTTCTGCCCCTGCCTGCTGACAACGCTTTTAAATGCATTATAGGTCTTTCTGTCCATTACGAACGAACAGGTTATTTTATCGCGCTCCATAAAAATTCCCCTTTCATTTTTATAAATACTTAGTTTACTTAGTATATATACTATGCATACTTAGTATAACACGTTTTTGTGAGGTTGTCAAGGGGGGTAATGCAGGCGGAACATTTTTCCGGCGGTATAGGGGGTGGGCTGAGAGTGTGGGGTGGTGAACGGCTCCGCAGGCTGCTGCGAAAGCAGCGAATATACACACAAACACCGCGGTGTGGGCTATAATGCTGATTTTTAAGAAAATATAAAGAATTACGTCACATTTTCTCTTGACAAATATTTTCGTTAGTATTATAATAAAATTAAATGTGGAGACAGATATACACATTTACTCACAAAGAAAGGAATCCCTTTTCGGGTCAAGGTATAACATTATGGCTAAAGTTGATCAGAATAAATTGATCGGTGGTCTGGCGGTGGCGGTCATCACTTTGGTGGTGGTCATCATCATTGTTGTTATCGCGCAGCAGCTGTTCCCCGAGAACACGCGGCAGTCATCAAGCACGGTACTCGGCACGGGCACGAGCAAGACTTACACTGCCAACACTGCCGAGACTCCCTCTATAACGAACGGCGGCGTTGATGTGCCTGCGCAGACTACTACGCCCTCGCAAGGTGTGGTGACTACGCCGGGCTCTACTACCACGACGAATGAAAACACCGGCGGCACGGTTTATCTTAACACTTCGGTATACTTGCGCTCTACGGCAGGCTGGGACGGCGTTAAGGGCGGCATTATACCGGTGGGTGACAGCGCGGTAGTGAAAGGCGAGGAGAACGGCTGGTATCTGCTTGAATACAACGGCGAGCAGGGTTACGTATACAAAGACTACATATCGCAGTCGCCTATAAGCTGACAGGTCAAACAAAGGTCGGAGCGTATGTTCCGACTTTTTGCTTTCTGCATATTATACAGCAGTGGATCGCCTCGCCCAAGTCGGTTTTTGCAGGCATCTTTTCGCCAATACGTTGTTGCCCTCCCTTGCCATACACAAAGTATGCCTGCGGTCGGTCGCCTAGTCTTGACGCAAATCTGCTCTGCAAAAACTGCTTCGCACCTCGCCCCGTGGGGCTTTGAGGCGGCTCGGGTTCGGCTCTCCACTGCTAACTATTAAATATATGGGGGAAGCACTATGACTGACTATCTGAGACTTGTGGGCAAGGGCAGACCCATGCCGAAAGACTTGGAAATAACTTTGGAAGATGTGAATGGCGTACAGCTGGAAAAGACGGCGGCATATATGCTGCGGCAGATGTTTGAGGCGGCGGCGCGCGACGGGATAGAGCTGAAGCTGTTATCAGGTTACAGAAGCCCTGAGTATCAGCGCGAGGTATTTGACAGGAGCGTTCGGCAGCGTGTTGAGGGCGGCATGAGTTACGAAGATGCGGTGAAAGAAACGGAAATAAACGTTGCGAAGCCTTACGAGAGCGAGCACAACTTAGGTTTGGCGGCTGACATAGTTACGCCCGAAGACTATGATGTATTTGAGAGTTTTGAAGACACGGCGCAGTTTGAGTGGTTACAGCGCAATGCGGCGAACTACGGTTTTATACTGCGCTACCCGAGGGGAAAAGAGGATATTACGGGGTACATATACGAGCCGTGGCATTACAGATATGTTGGGCCGTATGACGCGCAGAGGATAGGGAACAGAGATGTGACGTTGGAGGAATATCTATCAGAAGTTAGAGGTTAGAGGTTAGAGGTTAGAAATGCTTTTTACAACTCTTGCGGTAGATTTCCATACCTGCGGTTTATAAGAGGCAAGAAGCAAGAAATTTGGGCTTGTCTGTACTGCGAGTTTTTCGCAGTACGTTTCAAATCTAATTCCCGCACTACTGACCTCTTTTGCCTTGCAAACGAAACTGATGCGTATTTATCTCTTTAGCCTCCTCCACAAAGCAACGAAGTTCCGAGTGAAGAGGTCGCGAAATACCACCAAGGCTCAGCGCGTGTTCGAGGGTGTGGATAAGGAAGAGGAAGCTCGAGGGGGAAACCTTAGGGTAGGGGGTAAAACGCGCGCCCTGCCGGTCTTATTTACCCCCTATAATCCCTGTGGTTTCCCCCTCGATGAGAAACGCACAAAAACATTAGCACACTCAAAATGAAAAGAAAGCTAAAGTAAAGTGGAGCGTTGAACAGCTCCGCAGGGTGCTGCGTAAGCAGCGATATTATAATAAATATTATTAAAGGAGTATTACATTATGTCCAACTTTATACAGTTTGAAGACGAAGTAGTCCTTGCTTCGCAGTCGCCGAGGAGGAGAGAGCTTTTACGCTTTCTTTTCCCCGACTTTCTGGTGCGACCTGCGGACATTGACGAGGCTATACCCACGGGCGTTGACCCGTTTTTGGCGGCTGAGCTTATCGCCTCAAAAAAGGCTGATGCTATTTCTTCTTCGGGGCTTGTGATAGCCTGCGACACGGTAGTCATCATAGGTGGTGAGATACTGGGCAAGCCGCATGATGAGGCTGATGCGCGGTGTATGCTGGAAAAGCTCTCTGGCGCAACGCATGATGTGGTGAGCGGTGTTGCGCTCAGATACAAGGGTGAAAAACGCTCGTTTTCGCAGAGGACAAGCGTTACTTTCTGCCCCATGACGGACAGCGATATTTGCGCATACTTAGCGACGGGCGAGCCGTTTGACAAGGCAGGCGCATACGGAATACAGGGGTATGGCGCGTTATTTGTGGAGAAGATAGACGGCGATTTTTTCAACGTGGTGGGTTTGCCGATAGCGAGACTTCGTACCGAGATAATTTCTCTTATAAAAGAGACGGAGGTTTGAAAATGGGCATATTTTCAAAGAAAACTGTTATACCGCAGCAGGTGGAAGACCTATGCAGCAAACGCCTTAGCAGAGTGATAGAACGCTCAAATGGTGAGGAGATAACTCTTGGCGGAAGTGGGGGTGCATCGGTCGCAGGCGGAGAACTGGTTATAGTATGCGACGGCAAGGAAGTATTCAGGTGCGAGATAAAAGGCATAACGGCGGCGCAGCTGATGAGCGGAAACGGGTGCGACATCAAGGGCTTCAGCGGCGGCGAAAAACGCCACATAATTGCATACTACGGGAAAAATATATAGATATATAGGTGGAGAAAATACTATGAAAGACTTGAAAAAGAAAGCGGAGCGCATATGCACGCTGCTGGAGGAATACTACCCTGAGGCGCAGTGCTCGCTTACATACAAAAAGCCGCATGAGTTGATGATTGCAGGGAGGCTTTCGGCGCAATGCACGGACGCGCGCGTAAACATAGTAACGAAAGAACTGTTTGAAAAATATCGCAGTATTGAGGATTTTGCTAAAGCTGACGTGAGTGACATAGAGCGCATTATTATGCCGTGCGGACTTTACAAGACAAAGGCGCTATCTATTGTTACTATGTGCAGGCAGATAATGGAAGACTTCGGCGGCGAGATACCCGATACGATAGAGCAGCTGACGACACTTTCGGGCATTGGCAGGAAGACCGCGAACCTTATCATGGGGGACGTTTTTCACAAGCCTGCGGTGGTGACTGACACACACTGCATACGCATTTGCAACCGTTTGGGGCTGGTGGACTCGAAAGAGCCTGCAAAGGTGGAGGAGCAGCTGAGGAAGATACTGCCGCCCGAGAAGTCTTCGGACTTTTGCCACAGGCTGGTAAATTTTGGCAGAGAGGTATGCACGGCGAGAAAAACGCACTGCGAGGGCTGCCCTCTGAAAGGTGAATGCGACTGCGGTAAAAATTTTGTCGGTCGTGGTTGACAAGCGGAACTGAAAATGTTATAATAATAGGTAGTCTGTGCTTTTGTAAGTATTACAGATAATTAAAGCCTTTAGGAGGGGTCGTTCTTTTATGGAGAACATGGAAAATGATGAAAAGACCATTGACCTGAAAATGCTGCTTCTGGGTCTGCTGGACAGGATATGGCTGATACTGTTCGTATCGGTGATATGCGCGGCGGCGGTAGGCATTTTTACAAAGATAGGTATTGACAAAAAGTACACTTCGACAGCGCAGATGTTCGTTCAGAACAAAGATCCCGAGGCGCAGAACTCGGCTATTTCTTCGAGCGACGTTGCGGCTTCGGCTTCGCTGGTGCAGGTATGCCAGAGAGTATTTACGAGCGACTCGATGATCGCTAAACTTCAGGAAACGCTGACGGGCGCGGGGTATCTTTTCAAGAACGAAGAGATCGTTGAGATGATAAACATAACCTCGCCCGACAACAACCAGGTAATGGTGGTGGACGTTGTGAGTGAAAGCCCCGAGATATCTCAGATAGTTGCAACGGCTTTGGTGGCTAATGCTGACAGCGTGTACAGGGAGATAGTCAAGGTAGGTTCTGTTCAGATGATATCGGCGGCGACTTTCCCGGAAGAACCGTCTTCGCCAAACCTTAAAAAGAACATTCTTATAGGCTTTTTGGCAGGATTTGTGCTGATATGCGCCATAATTGTTATTATAGACATTTGCGACACGAAGATAAAGCCTACCGACAACCTTATGGATATGTACGGTGCGCCGCTTATTGCGGAGATAATGGACTTTGATGCAGATATAAAGTGAGAAACGGAGAGCGGAATATATGAGCAGTCTTATGAACGGCATGAGAAATTCAAAGAAGAAAAATCAAAAAGACGATCCGCTGAGAACGTCGGTACACGTTGCGAGAAGCCATATTCTGGGAGAGAACACGAAGTTCGTTATTGCGGAGGCTTACAAGCTGGCAAGAACTAATATTATGTTTTCGATAGCTTCCAGCCCGAACAAGGTCATTGCGGTAACGTCTTCTAATCCGTCGGAGGCAAAGACCACGACGACTGTAAATCTGGCGATAACTTTCGCGATGACGGGCGCAAAGGTACTGCTTATTGACGGCGATATGAGAAAGCCTTTTGTAAACAAGCTTTTCAAGCTGGACAAGAACACGGGACTTTCTATGGTGCTTAGCGGTATGTGCACGGTGGCTGAGGCGATCAGAAGCAACATAAGGGACAACCTTGACATTATTACGGCAGGGCCTATACCGCCCAACCCTGTGGAGCTTCTGGGAAGTGAGAACATGAAGCAGCTGATAGATATTCTGGGCGGACACTATGATTATATTTTTGTTGATATGCCGCCTGTAAATGTGGTATCTGACGCGCTTTTGCTTGCGCCTATTGCGGCAGGCTTCATACTTGTTATAAGAGATAATTACACGAAGTATTCAGATGTTCAGCAGGCTATAACGCAGATAAACATGGCAAATGGCAAAATGCTCGGGTTTATAAAGACGATATGCCGCGCGGATTCAAGAGGCGGATACTACGGAAGATACGGTAAATACGGAAAGTATGGCAAGTACGGCGACTATTACGGAGAGAACGAAAACAGAGAGAGCAGAGAGGGCTGACACAGCTGACACAGCAAACGGAGGGCGATGTGATATGCTGGTAGATTTTCACTCACACATACTGCCTGCCATTGATGACGGTGCGAAGAACATTGAAGAAAGCATAAAGATACTGGATATGATGTCGGAAACGGGCGTGGACTTGGTTTACTGCACGCCGCATTTCTATCCGCACGAAATGTCGGTGGAAAAATTTCTGGAGCGGCGCAGGCAGGCTTACGGAAAGCTTGTGCCTTACCTGAAACCGCACCACCCGAAGCTGAAAATGGGCGCGGAAGTGTTGATGTCGCGCAGTTTGCTTACAAGAGATGTTCTGGAAAAGTTAAAGCTTGAGGGAACAGACTTTGTGCTGCTGGAGATGCCGTACATTCATTTTTCACAGAACATTTATGACGGTGTTGCAGACATTGCGGAGATGAACGGCATAAAAGTTCTGATAGCGCACATTGAGAGGTATCTGGTGGCGAACAAAGAGGAGGAAGTTTTGCGCCTTATGGAGGGCGAGAACGTTCTGGGACAGATAAACTGCACATCGCTGAGAAAAATGGGCGACAGGCATCGCTGCATGAATTTTATAAAACACGGCTGCGTGCAGGCTTTGGGTACTGATTATCACAGGATAGAACGTGGTTACGCGCTTTTGGACGAGGGTATTTCGATACTGAAAAGAAAGCTGGGCCGCGATGCGTTTGAGAGGATAATGCGCTCTTCCGAAATGATAGCGGAAAACTGCGATGTTGACGAGATATTGGATATATAAATAAAACCGCCCTCTGCTAATAGAGGGCGATAAAGTTTGAACCAAAGTTATAAGAGAATAGATGTCAGAGGCAGAATTAGTAAATAGTGAATAATGAATAACGAATAGTTTAGAGTTAAGGTGCGGCTTACGCCTATTAGAGGTAAGAAGTTAGAGGTTAGAGGCTAGAAACGGTTTTGCGAATTTTGCGCGTACTTGTCATTTCTGCGGTTCAGATAGAGGCAAGAGGCAAGAAGTGTGGATTTATTTGTACTGCGAATTATATGGTCTTTCTAAGATCATAATATATCCCCACCCACAAACCGCCCCAAAAGAGAAATCGCTGGCAGAATATTCTTCCAGCGGCGTGGGCGATGAGTTGCTTCAGTAGTTGGGGTAGGGTGTAGTGAGTGCGGCGTGATGTGACTCGTATTATTGATAAAAATACGGCTTTTGCCGCGAGATTTTAAAATAATTACACTTGTTATATATGCCCAGCCCAAATGCTGCCACAAAGAGAAGTGGCTGGCAGAATATTCTTCCAGCGGTGCGAGGGGGAGAAGTGTTTTTAGGTAGTAGGGTGTGAGAGAACGGAACGTGCAAGGTTATGGCGGTGCGTTCTTGCTTCTAGCCTCTAGTAGCCCACCCACAAACCGCCCTGATAGAGAAGTAGCTGGTAGAATATTCTTCCAGCGGTGCGTAGGGGTGAGTAGCTCCGGTTAGTTGGGGTAGGGTGTAGAGAGTGCGGCGTGATGTGGCTCGTATTATTGATAAAAATACGGCTTTTGCCGCGAGATTTTAAAATAATTACACCTATTATATATTCCCAATCCATATGTTGCCCCAAAGAGAAGTGGCTGGTAGAATATTCTTCCAGCGGCACGAGGGGGAGAAGTGTTTTTAGGTAGTAGGGTGTGAGAGAACGGAGCGTGCAAGGTTATGGCGGTGCGTTCTTGCTTCTAGCCTCTAGTAGCCCACCCACAAACCGCCCTGATAGAGAAGCAGCTGGCAGAATATTCCTCCAGATATTCTTTTGTTGAGAAGATAGTGGATAGGGATAGTCTATAGATTTGTTTTATTAGAGCTTTTTCACATTGTACGGCGTTCCAGAATGGAACGCGGAAATAGAGCGTTGCGCTACAGCAAGGGAGGCTCTCTCTTGCAGGAGCAGCGTTCCTGTTTGGGAACAGCGGTCGTTTACTACTGCTGCTCTCATTGAAAAACAGTACACCGGACTGTTTTTGAGGCGGCTGCTTGCAGACGCTGTGGAGCCTTGCGCGCCCTGCCGGTCTTATTTACCCCCCTATAATCCCTATGGCACACTTCACGAAGTGAAGTGCAGAAGAATTGGGCTTTTATATATTGTTGCCCAATTCTTCACGCGGTCGCTCGCGACCGCTGCCCCTCGCAAAAAGTGCGCGAAAGTATTAGCCCACTCAAAATTAGGGTATAACCAAAATAAGGTGGGGCGGTGAACAGCTCCGCAGGCTGCGCGGAAGCGCAAACAACAACATTTTGAAAACAATTTTTAAGATAAGAGGGATATTCTATGAGCATGAGGGAAGATCTTGAAAGGATAGAGGCTGCTGCGAAAGAGGCTTTGGAAGCTGCTGCGGACGGCAAGGCTCTTGAAGATGTGAGAGTTAAATTCCTAGGCAAAAAAGGCGAGCTTACCGCGATACTGAAACAAATGGGCGGTCTTTCGGCTGATGAGCGACCCCAGATGGGTCAGTTGGCAAACAAGGTGAGGGCTGACATTGAAAACGCTGTTTCCGAAAGGGGTGCGCAGCTAAAAGAGCTTTTGGAGGCTAGGCGCATCAAGGAAGAGACCATTGACGTTACCATGCCCGGAAAAGCACCGCGCGTGGGAAAGCTTCACCCGTTGAACAAGACACTCGAGCAGGTTGAGGAGATATTCCTCGGCATGGGGTTTGAGATAGTTGAGGGCCCGGAAGTTGAGAAAGACTACTACTGCTTTGAGGCGCTGAATATGCCGCCGCACCACCCTGCGCGCGACACGCAGGACACATTCTACATCAGCGACAGCGTGCTTTTAAGAACGCAGACGTCGTCGGTGCAGGTGCGCGTTATGGAGAAAAACAAGCCGCCGATAAGGATAATATCTCCGGGCAGGGTCTACCGCTCGGACACGATAGACGCGACACACTCGCCGCTGTTTCATCAGGTAGAGGGGCTGGTCATCGACAAGGGCGTTACGATGGCTGACCTGAAAGGCACTCTGGAGCTTTTGATGAAGCGCATTTACGGCGAGGACACTAAAATTCGTTTAAGACCGCATCACTTCCCGTACACGGAGCCGTCGGCGGAAGTTGACCTTATGTGCTACAACTGCCACGGCGCAGGCTGCCCTATGTGCAAAAATGAGGGATACATTGAGCTTTTAGGTGCAGGAATGGTACACCCGAAAGTGCTTGAAAACTGCGGCATCGACCCCGAGATATACAGCGGTTTTGCGTTCGGCATAGGTCTTGAAAGGCTCACTATGGGCAATTTCCAGATAAAAGACATGAGAATGCTCTACGAAAACGATGTAAGATTTTTGGATCAGTTCTGATGGAGTAGTTATGGAGTTAAAAGACAGTTCTATATACAAGTGCCTGACGAAAGGCAAAAAGCCTGTGGGCAAGATAATAGGCTACACGATATGTGGTATAATGATATTTTTTATTGTGTGGTCGATAGTGCTTGCAATTTTTCTGACTGAGGCAAGCATGATAATCGGTGCAGTCATAGGTTTAGCGGCTGTAGCATTTTACGTATGGCTGGCAAGCAAATGGGTGAAGAAAGCAAGCAAGGCTATTCAAAAGCGGCTGGATAAAGCAAACGCCATTTCGCCCGAAGAATACGAGCGGCTGGAATACGAGCTTTCGCAGACAGACTTTATGTTCAAGACGTTCTACTTTTTGAGCGATTATTTGTACATTCCCAAGGCGAGGCTTTTGATAAAGTATCTTGACATACAAAAGCTACAGCCTACAATACACAGCACAAACGGGATACAGGATTCTGTATGGATAGACCTTACGGACGAGGAAGACAACAAGTACAGATTCTACGTTAAAAAGTGGAAAGATTACTTAGATTACAAGTATATGTTCGATGATATGCTAAACGCCAAACGGCAGGAAAAATGGGAGCAAGAGCAAAGACAGTAGTAGTGAATAGTGAATAGTGAATGGGAAGAAGCCTCAAAGAGGGTTCTTCGGCACTTGACCGAAGCTTGCGGAGGTCAACGTGTAGTGAATAGTTAATAGAAAAGGTGCGGCTTGCGCCGCGTATTTAAATACTTGGAAATAGTTTGGTGGAATTTTTGCACGCATAGTCGCTTGACGGTCAATGCGTAATGAAAAGTTAAAACGGGAGGAAACATTAAGATGGATCTTTCAATGAGGTGGCTGGCAGACTATGTTGACTGCGATATGCCGATAAAAGAATTTGTTTCGGGGCTGACTATATCGGGCTCGAAAGTGGAGAGGTACGGAGAAGAGGGCGACTTTATCTCTAACGTTGTTGTGGGAAAGGTGCTTTCTACCGAGAGACACCCCGACTCCGACCATATGTTCATTACTATGGTAGACGTTGGCGAGGGCGAGCCTTTGCAGATAGTGACGGGCGCGCAGAATGTAAACGTCGGCGACTATGTGCCGGTTGCAAAGCACAAGTCTACCGTGCTGCACGAGGGCAAGCAGGTCAAAATTACAAACGGCAAGCTCAGGGGCGTGGCATCTAACGGTATGCTGTGTTCGCTCAGTGAGCTGGGTCTTACGGTGCATGATTTTCCGTATGCTATTGAAGACGGCATTTTCATTCTCGGCGAGGACTGCGACAGGACTGTGGGAGAGGACATTCGCAAGGCGATAGGTTTTGACGACACGCAGGTGGAATTTGAGATAACCTCTAACCGCCCCGACTGTATGTCTGTTATAGGTCTTGCGAGGGAGACTGCCGCGACGTTTGACAAGAAACTCGATATAAAAGAACCCGTATTTAACGGTATTGACGGCAATATTGCGGACTATCTGAAAGTGCAGATACACGACCCGAAGCTGTGTTCTCGCTATATGGCAGGCATAGTGAAGAACGTAAAGATAGAGCCATCGCCGCGGTGGATGAGAGAAAGACTGAGGGCGAGCGGTGTAAGACCGATAAACAATCTGGTTGACATAACAAACTACGTTATGCTGGAGTACGGTCACCCTATGCACGCGTTTGACCTGCGCTACGTTAAGGGCGGAGAGATAAATATTCGCCATGCGCAGAAGGGCGAGAGCATTATGACTCTTGACGGCGTTGAAAGGGCGCTTTCGGAGGAAATGCTGGTTATTGCCGATGCAGAAAAACCTGCGGCTGTTGCAGGCGTTATGGGCGGCGAATACAGCGGTATCATGGACGACACGGTGACTGTTGTGTTTGAGTCGGCTTGCTTTGATGGGGCATCGGTACGCACGACTGCCAAAAAGCTTGGTATGCGCACGGACGCTTCGGCGAGATTTGAAAAGGGTCTGAACGCGCAGCAGTGCGTTCCTGCGCTGATGAGGGCTTTGCAGCTTGTTGAGATACTTAAAGCAGGTCAGCCGCTGAAAGAGATAATTGACTGCGACTGCTCGGATCACACGCCTGCAAGCGCGCCGTTTGATGCGAAGAAGATAAACGCGTTCCTCGGCACAGATATAGCAGAAGCAGACATGATAAAGTATCTTGAAAAGCTTGAATTTACTGTTAAAGACGGCAGAGCTTATGCGCCTTATTACCGTATAGACATAGAAAATATGAGCGACATTGCGGAGGAAGTTGCGCGCCTTTACGGCTACAACAACATACCCTCTCAGGTTATAAGAGGCACGGCGCAGGCTATGCTTACACCGAAGCACAAGTTTGAAAGAGAAGTAAAGAGGGTAATGACGGCGCTGGGATACAACGAGATAACGACTTATTCGTTCATATCGCCCAAGTATCTTGATAAGATATGCCTGCCGGCGGAAAGCAAGCTGCGCAAGGCGGTTACTATTACAAATCCTCTCGGCGAGGACACCAGCATTATGCGCACGACCGCGCTGCCCTCGATGTGCGAGATACTCTCTAAAAACTACAGCAACCGCAATGCTTGTGCGTATTTGTTTGAGCTGGGCAACGAATATATACCCGTTGAGGGTGAGGAGCTGCCCAGCGAGCCGCCTCGCCTGACGATAGGTTTTTATAACGCCGACGGAAGCGACGATTTCTTCACTTTGAAAGGCACGGTAGAAACGCTGCTAGACAGGGTAGGCTGCTTTGATGTTGAATACGAAGCTGCAAAAGCCGGCTGCGGTTTTGACGAGGTCTCGGCTTTCCACCCGGGCAGAGTGGCAGTTGCGAAGAAAGACGGCGAGGCGATAGGCATTTTCGGAGAGCTGAGTTTTAAGTGCTGCGAAAATTACGGCATAGGCACGCGCTGTTATGCGGCAAAGATAGACCTTGACAGGGTAATGGAGATGTCGACGGCTGAGAGAGTTTACAAGCCGCTGCCGAAGTTCCCTGCGGTAACGCGCGATGTTTCGGTAGTGTGCGATGACGGCATACCCGTTGCAAGTCTTGAAAAGGCTATTAAAAATGCGGTGGGCAAGATACTTGAGAGCGTGAAGCTGTTTGACGTATACAAGGGCAAGCAGGTAGAGGACGGAAAGAAGTCGGTTTCGTACTCGATAGTTATGCGCTCGCACGAGGGAACGCTTACCGATGAACAGGCTGATGCGGCTATGAAAAAGGTACTGAAAGCGCTTGGCGAGCTTGGTGCGAAGATAAGAGAGTAGTTTTATCTGCCTGAAATTTGTGCATATAGCAAAAATTATCAGCTTCAAAATATACAACTTGCAAAAATTTTTCAAAAGGGCTTGTTATTTAATTAAAAATAGTCTATAATATAAATAGGAATTTATCTTGAAACGCTTTGACAAAGGAGGCGGACGCTATGCATGAACAGACTATGACATTTTCGGTAAATGATGACAAGGAAGCCGAGCTGAAGAAAAAGCTGACTATCATTTACGACGCGCTGAAAGAAAAAGGCTATAACCCGATAAATCAGATAGTTGGTTATATTTTGTCGGAAGACCCGACATACATAACCACTTACAACAACGCGAGGAGTTTGGTGCGCCACATTGACCGCGACGACCTGCTGCAAGCGCTCGTCAAGTCGTATCTGAGCAATTAAGCTGACCGAAAGACAGACCGTGTACCTGTGGGTATGCGGTCTTTTTGTTTTGTGTATTATTTTGCGGCGGCGGCAAATACTATTGAAAACGGCAGTTGAAAGGAGTTTTGAAAATGAAGATAATTAGGACTGCTTTGGCGATAGTGGGCGCGGCTGCCCTTGCAGGAATGGGCGCAGGTGCGGCAAAAAGCGCGGGGCTTTGGAGCGAGGACTGCGAAAAATACATTCAGGCGGCTGAGAGCTATGTACGCGGCGCTGTTGATGTTTTGGAGAATGTGAACAATGTGCAATACAGCGCCGAGAAGCACGGCTATGGGCAGGGCGTTATTGTTGACGGCGAAAACAGACCCGTGGGGGCTACAGACTTTAACGCGGCGTACTCGCAGTATGATGCGTATGCTTTGAAAGATACGGACGAAAAGGTTATTTACCTGACGTTTGATCAGGGGTACGAGAACGGCTACACGGCGAAGATCTTGGACGTGCTGAAAGAAAAGGGCGTTAAAGCGACGTTTTTTGTAGTAGGCGATTACGCGAAACGCAATGAGGAACTTGTAAAGCGAATGATAGACGAGGGTCACACGGTGGGCAACCACACGATGTCGCATTACTCGATGCCCGACCTTTCGCAAGCCGAGTGTGCTGAGGAGATAAACTCTCTGCACGATTATGTTAAAGAGCATTACGGCTATGAGATGGCGCTGCTTCGACCGCCGATGGGGGAGTATTCGGAGGCTTCGCTGGCGTACACCAAAGACTGCGGCTATGATACGGTGCTGTGGAGCTTTGCATACGCAGACTGGGACGTAAACGCGCAGCCCGACCCTGCGCAGGCAAAAGAGAAGATAGTATCGGCGGCGCATGGTGGCGCGATATATCTGCTGCATTCGGTCTCGCAGACGAATGCCGAGATACTCGGCGAGGTGATCGACAGCTTGAGGGAAGAAGGATATACTTTTAGAGAACTAGAAGTTAGAGGTTAGAAGTTAGAGGTTAGAAACAGCTTTGCGGTTTGCGTGAGGCTGTTTTCTATTAGAGGCAAGATAACGAGAGGCAAGAGGCAAGATGAGCGTTTTTATAAGTTTGCGCAAAACTGTAAAAAGCAAATTCTTGCTTCTTGCTTCTATCTAAACCGCAGGCATAGTAATTTTGTGCTAGGTCGGGAAGAATATTTCTAACCTCTAACATCTAACTTCTTACCTCTAGTAGCGCAAAAATTTACAGAAAATCGGCTTGAAATTTGTTAAAAATATTGAAAATCTGCTATGGGGCAGGGCGGGTGCGTAAAAGACCTTGACATCTAGCGATTTTGGTGTTATAATGTCTTTAGAATGCGGCGTTATGCCCTTTCTTCGATTTGGTAAAGTCGGTCTTTGACCGTTGACAAGAGGAGGTCATTATTATGAAACTCACGAAAAAATTACCGGCGGCTGCTGTTTCAGTAACCCTTTCCGCTTCGATGCTGCTTTCGGGCTGCGGCAAGGTGGAGGGCGATGCTGACGACAAGGCTGCTCAAAAGGTAGGCAACATCTCCGAAAGCGCGAAGCTGGCGGTAAGCACGGTTGGCAACACGGCGGAGAACATCAAGGACATTTTCACGGGACAGTCTGACAAGGCATTCTCGGGTGAATTGTCTGTTAGCTTTGGCAAAGACGCTGCTAAGGAACTTGGCGTTGACAAGCTGGAGGACATTGCGCTGACATCGGACGTTAAGGCGAAAGACGGCAACATTGAAACTTTGCTCGGCATAAAATACGGCAAAGATGAGCTGATAAACGCTGATATCATCAGGGAAGAAGAGACGGGAAACATATACTTTGGCAGCAAGCAGCTTTCTTCGGCATACCTTTACGTTACGGGCGAAGAAGTTGAATCTGCTATAGGCGAAATTGAGGGCGAGCTTGGTGATGAAATTGGCACAAACACTTTGACCGAGGCGATCACTATTGATCCGTACCTTACTATGAACGGCGAAGAGATGTCTGATGAAGACGTGCAGATACTTGAAAAGAAGCTTGATGAATACGCTGAGGAGATAGAGAAAAATGCTCCGCAGGGCGCCGACGGCGGAAAAGTTTCGGGCGAGATAGACGGCGTAAGTTACACGCTGGACAGCAAAGAATACATAGTAAGCGGCAATGATGCACTGAACATGGTGACGGCTGTTGCAGACAAGCTGAAGACCGACGATGAGCTTCTGGATATGTTCACGAAATATTTTGATGCGCAGCAGGTAAGCAAGCAGGATATTATCGATGCGGTTGACGAGTTGGTTGACAATTTGAAGACCTCCGGCAACCTGGACGAGACCGTGCCGTTTACTGCATACTATCAGGACGATGAATTTGCAGGCATGGCGTTTGATATTGACGGACAGTCGCTGGATATGCTGTGGTATGTTGAAGAAGAGGCTGCGTGCGCAAGTCTTGCTGTTGATGATGATGGTGAAAATATCAACATGACTGCGAGCGCGAAGATAGACGATGGCGCGACTGATGTTTCGGCGAAGCTGGAGATACCCGGCGAGGCGAGCATGAGCTTCAAGATAGATGATTTCATGATAGTTGACGAGGAGTCGGGCGCATTCAAGGGCAGCATTGACATTTCGGTAAGCGACAGTGAGCAGACTATGAGCATCACGGCGAAGTCGGATTCGACGTCTTCAAAGCTGGATATGAGCGCGGAAATGAGCATGAACGGTGAGAAGCTGATAAGCATATCGCTTACGGGCAAAGAGACGAAAGCTACCGACATAAAGATACCGAGCGGAAAGACATTTGATGCGACCGATGACGAGCAGCTTGAGCAATACGCGGCGACTATAGACACTGACAAGTTCCAAAAGGACATTAAAGACACTTTGGGCGATGACTTATACTCGGCAATATTCGGCAGCGGCTATGATGATTACGATTATGATATTGACGATTATTATGATCCGTATGAGGGCGATTACGAAAACGGCGTTGGCGATGATGACGAGCCTTACACGGGCATAGGCAAGGCTGACGGATATTTTGGAGACTTGGAGTTTTAAGGGATAAAATAAGAAAAGGAGGGCTTGAGGCTCTCCTTTTTTGTTGCGCGTAAGCGGCTTAAATATTTGCGTTTATTTCTTTTAATATCTCCACAATTTCTATTTCGCCGTCTACAAGTACTTCTGTTATCGGCTCGTGGTCGTCCTCGTTTGCTCCGTTCTGCCAGTATATCTCTGCCAGTCGGAGATTTTCTTTCTCGGAGACTGTGCCGTCGAAGCATTTATACGCATCGCCAAAATAGCAATTACCGTTTGCCTTTATCTTGACAACACAGTATGTAGGGCGACCGATACGGGCAAAATATTCGCCCCACCGAACAGCTTCTTCATACGTTTGAGAGACATACAGCGCCGCCATACGAGACGGATATTGCGGATACTTTTCCCGTCTTACTTTCTCCAGCGCCAGCTCACGCAGGGCAACATCGACCTCGTGGCTGAAGGCTGCTCCCTCATACTTTTTCGGGTTTTTGTAAATATCCTCAACTATACTCAACTGCGCATAGACACGCTCGTGCACGCCGTTGGGGTTTTCTTCATTCAATACAAAACGCTGACCGACCTGCTTGGGTCTGTCAGAAACTACATGATAAAAATACATATATCCTCCTATTGCGGGAGAACTTATGTTACTCGTTCTCCCGAGCTTATTTGATTTTTGTGAAACGTTTGAAAGCTTCTGTAAACATCATGTTCATCTCCCTTTATCAAACCGCTCGAGAAAGTTATGGCGGACGGCGTTTGCTTTATAGCCTATCAGCGTATCGCAGTCGGCGGTGGAGAGGGCATGGAAAATATTTTGCTTGACATTCGGAACGTCTTTCTCGATCTGCGCGATAAGCTGCTTTACATATGCTCGCTTGGAGGCGTTTTCGCCTTGCGAAAATTTGCAGGCACAGCGCAGGAAACTGAGATCATTGTCTTCAGCCCAGCTTACAATATCGCTCTCGCGGACGGTGCATATGGGGCGGATAAGCCTCATACCCTGAAAATGGTTGCTTTTTACCATGGGAAGCATACCCTGAATCTGACCGCCGAAAAACATACCCATAACGGTGGTTTCTATTACGTCGTCGAAGTTGTGACCGAGGGCTATTTTATTGCAGCCGATGGTTTCAGCTGTTTTATACAGCCAGCCGCGGCGTTTTTGAGCGCAGACAAAACAGGGTGATTTTTCGGACTGCATTTCTGACTGCTTCAGTACGTTCGTTTCAAAAATATGGACGGGTATTTCAAGCGCAGCGCAGTTTTCTTCAAGTTTTTGGCGGTTTTCTTTCGTATAGCCGGGATCCATACAGATATATTTTACCTCTATATCGTCACGCAGGCGCGAGAGGTGTTTCATCAGCATGGCGAGAAGCGCGCTGTCTTTGCCGCCCGAGAGGCAGACGGCAATTTTGTCGCCTTGCTCTATGAGGCGGTACTGTGATATTGCTTTGAAAAACGGCGTCAGCAGGGTGTGCGAATACGCTGTTGTGATAGACTGCATGACCGTTTGCGCCTTTGTGAGCGCGCGTTTATTACTTTCCATAAATTAAATCCTTTACGACTTGAGAGGCGATTACAAGCCCTGCGGCAGGCGGCACGAACGCACAGCTTGACGGAGTACGCGCACCTGTTTTTACGGGCGGCTCTTTTGAATAGACACATTTCAGCCCTTTCACGCCGCGCTTTTTAAGTTCGTGGCGCATGACCCTTGCCAGAGGGCAGACGGAAGTATTATAAATATCTGAAACTTCTATAGCGGTGGGGTCAAGCTTATTGCCCATGCCCATACTGCTGATTATTTTTACGCCCTCTTTTTCTGCACGGGTGGCAAGCTCTATTTTTGCGGAGACGTTATCGACGGCATCTACGATATAGTCATACGCGGAAATATCGAAAGAATTTGCATTTTCGGGCAGGTAGAGCATTTGCAGAGGGGTAACGGTACACTGTGGCGCGATGTCTTTCACACGAGCGGCAAAGGCTTCTACTTTAGGCACACCCACGGTGCTGTGCGTGGCGATTATCTGGCGGTTTATATTACTTAATGAAACTGTATCGCTGTCAATAAGCGTTAAACTGCCGACGCCGCTTCGGGCGAGTGCTTCTACTACATAGCCGCCAACGCCGCCGACACCGAACACCGCTACTTTTGCATTACTTAGTTTTTGCAGGGCTTCTTCGCCGAGGAGGGAGGCGGTACGGGAAAATTCTTCAGGTACTTTCAATTTTACGCTTGCCTCCTTTGCGAGTGTTAGCAATTCTTGAAAGGGCGGAATAAATTACGGAGAACACGGGGATAAAGAATATCATGCCCATGATGCCAAACATATCGCCGCCGATTATTACTGCCAGAAGTGTCCACAGGGGTGGGAGACCTACCGAACTGCCAACGACTCTGGGGTAAATGAGATTGCCCTCGAGCTGCTGGAGTACAAAAAACAGGACTACAAACCAGACGGCTTTTACGGGCGATACTATTACTATAAGCACCACGCCGACTGCAAGACCTATGAACGCGCCGAAGATAGGTATTAAAGCAGATACGGTGATGAGCGAGCTTACGACTATGGCATAGGGAAAACGCAGCACCGTCATGGAGACGAAAAACATCAGACCGAGAATGCAGGCTTCGAGGCACTGACCTGTTATGAAGCTTGAAAAGATCGAGGAGATGTTTCGCAGCTCTTTGAAGACGCGCTCTAGTTTTACACAGTTGAAATGCGCGGCGAGGAATTTTTTAGTTTGCGCCATTATTCGCTCTTTTTCTTTCAAAACGCTTACCATTATTATGAACGCCGCTATGATATAATACACCAGCATGGCGGCGGACTTTATTATAAGAAACGCAAGGTCGATAGCTAGCGGCGAGCCTTTGACAGCCCAGTTTGCTATCCGTTCGGCAAGCTGGGATTTATCGTAATCGAAGATATAATAAGCGAGGGTGGGTGAAAACTCTTCGATGTCGCCGCGGTGCTGAGAGAGTTTTTCGGGCAGCCGGGCGGCTGCATCGCCGAGGGAAGACATACTGCTGCGAAGTTCGGGAATAACAAGGAAAAGCACAAATGCTATCACGCCCGCGATGAGAAGCACTGTTAAAGTGATGCTGCACGAGCGAAGTATTCTTTGCTCGTTTTCGGAAAGTGTGATTTGTTTGTCCGTAAGTTTGGACTTTTTGCCTTTCGTTTTGCTGTCCTTTTTATTGGTCTTGTCTTTTTTGCTGCCTGCGCGAATGCGGATATAAAGGCGCTCCAGCGCCGACATAGGAATATTAACTATAAAGGCAGCAGCAAGACCTATCACAATAGGAAAAAACGCCGATGATACGAACCTTACGGCATCAACGGCTTTGTCGGTCTTATAGATACAGAAAAGGCAGGCCGCGCCGAAAAACGCGACCGCCGCTATCCTTAAAATTACTTCCTTTTTCATGTTTATTCGTCCTTGGGTACTATGAAAACTATTTTGCCTGTGCGCTTGATGTAATAGATGATGTCCAAACTTTCACCCACATTCGGTATGTCGCTGGTGGGGTAGTAGACCGTTGTGCGCTTATTGCCGCTTGCATCTGTAAACTCTATATCCGCGCCCAGAACGCCGCTGGTGTTTTTTACGGACGTTATTGTTGCCTGCGTTTTTATGCCCTTTTTCTCGAGCTTTTTATACTTGCGAAGCTTTTTGAGCATACGCATGACGAGCGACCAGCCTAAAAATTCTACGAAAAGCAGAACGACATCGAACATTATTATCATCGAACGGCTGGGAATCTGGTAGAGCACGTCGGTGTGTTTTTTACTGTAGTAGAGATTCAGCCTATCGCCTTTTGCGATATTTTGCTTGACTATGGCTTTTGCGAATATTTCCTCGCCGCCGTCGCTGGCATAGACAACTTTCACTTTGTCGCCGCCTAGATCTTCGACCACAGTTGCCGCTACCATTTTACCGTGGAAGATGTAGTCCAATTGTTTGTACTGAAAAACTACTACAGCCACGGCGAGTATCACAAGCGCAGCCATAAGCAGAGTCGAAATTTTTATAAGTCCTTTTTTGTTGAACATACTCACACCGCCCTAATAAATTATTGCACCCATATCGTTTGCTATGCTTTCAAGGGTCTCTTCGTCAATGCCGCATTTTGAATCAACGAGCGCTCTGCCGTTGTAATACTGCAAAGCCATTCGCAGAGCCTCGGGATTTTCGGTAGTGAACATTATGGGTCTTGAAAGATAGTGCATATTCTGGCTGAAACGAAAACCGTCGTCAAATTCTGTTATTATTATGCTTATGCAGTCGTAAGATTCATCTTCAAGGTCTACAAGCTCGGTCGCCATATCGCATTCTATATCTATAAGCGGCGAAAAGGTCATGCTTTCGGGGCTGAGAAAGAACGCCTGCTCCTCGTTTGCGGCAACGAAAGATATATCTTCCTTTTGCGCGCGCTCACCTATGCGGCGAAGTTCGACCGCTGCGACCTGCATTTCAGCCTGTGTTATTTCGCGGCAGTCAAACATATCTACGCCGCTTGAAATAAGCTGCCGCAAGATTTGCACCTTTACTTTGCCTGCATAAAGCTTTGCCATGAGCGGTATGCGGCTGTAGGGGTAAAGCTGCGTGAAAAGCTCGTTCAAATGCTCACTGTCGCCGCAGCGTATACACAGAGCGGAAACGCCGATATTTTGCAGAGAAATAAGAAACGCAAGCTCTGCGCCGCCCATAGTTTCAATGTCTTCATCTTTGGCATCTAAAACCGCGACTATCGGTTTTTCAAGTCTGCGGCAGGCGAAAGTTGCGGCACGAATTTCCGCAAGAGATGTCATATCCTCAAGCAGGAAAAATTCGCAGCCCTCTTCATCGAGTGCATAAGCCTTATCGTAAAAAACATCGGTCATCTTAAAAAAGCTGAGTTCGCCGAAAGGTTCGCAGGGCTCGCCCAGAGTGGTGATAACGCCTGCTTTTTCGGCTGTCATAAGTGGTGGCAGCGCGCTGCCTCGCGGTATTTGACTGTCGTCCATTTTTCATTTCCTTTCAAAAATATGTTTATCTGGTTTTGGCTGTATCTCGTATATCGGCGGTGAGAGCGATAGAAAACTCGCCTGCCGCGACGTTTCCGAGTTCTAGAGTATAGGTCAGATCAAGGGTAAGATGTCTGCCGTCAAAATCGTATTTTATATTGCTTGTGGTAACGTAAAAATTGAGCGCGCCGAACGGTGTGACATAGTTGCTCATGTGGCGTTTGCCGCTTTCAAGTATCAGCTTAGACGAGCCGCCAACGCCGCGCTGCAATATAACATAGGTATCGCCCCCACGCTTGCTGACGGTGATGCGCACCTGCGTTTTGCCAAACGACTGATCCATTATTTCGTCGTATGTTATCTCGCAGCCGCTGTCGGTCAATAGCAGCTGACCGTCGCTGTCTATTTTCACACTGGAAACGTCTTCTCCGTCACGCTGCGTGCTTTCGAGATGTATCAGACATCTTTGCGGTCTGTTATTCATTTGCGTGTTTGCTCCTTATCAAAGAATACACTTTTTTACAGATGCGTTTATATCGCTGCCGAGAAATGCCGCAACGTTGTCGGCAAAAAGTTCTTCGCTGTCGGTACAGTAGAGGCTGCACGAGCCGCCCGAGGTCTTATCGCTGAGAAGTTGTTTTTCCGTCAGCAGTGAAAGCGCATATTTTGCTGCCTCTGCGCCCGGTGAGATAAGCGAAACGCCGCTGCCCATTATATCGGAAAAAATATCTTTCAAAAGCGGATAGTGTGTACAGCCCATAATGAGCGTATCTACATTTTCATCTGCCATTTCGCTTAAATATTCTTCTGCGACAAGGCGAGTTACTTTGTTTTCTCTGTCGGTATAGCCGTTTTCAACGAGCGGCACGAACATCGGGCAAGCCCTTGAAAAGACTTGTATTTCGTGGTCAATAGCCTTTATAGCGTTTGTGTAACACTGACTGCGCACTGTGGCAGGCGTGCCGATAACACCTATTCTGCCGTTTTTGGTAACTTTAACTGCGGCGCTTACGGCAGGGGATATAACGCCGCTGAAATTTTCAACGCCGCTGCCGTCAAATATCGGAACGCTTTCCATAACCGAAGAAACTGTTCCGCAGGCGACTAGCACAAGTTTTACATCGAATTTTTTAAGAAAGGCTATATCCTGCCGTGCATAGCCTGCTATTGTTTCGCGGCTTTTAGTACCGTAAGGCACGCGCGCTGTATCGCCGAGGTAGACTATATCTTCATGCGGCAGAAGCTCTTTAAGTTCTTTAAGGCAGGTAAGACCGCCGATGCCCGAATCGAACACGCCTATAGGTCTGTTAGCCGCTGTCATAGCTGTGTCCTTTCAAAGGCGAGGGTGATAAGTCTGTCCATTTCCTCCTGCGCCGGCATACCGGTGTTTTCCATAAGCTTGGGGTACATACTTATCGGCGTGTGACCGGGCATGGTGTTTATCTCGTTCAAAACCACTTCGCCGTCCTTGGTGTAGAAAAAGTCAACTCTGGCAAGACCCTCGCAGCCTATCAGGCGGTATGCTTTATCGGCGGTATCGCGTATTTTTTCTATAACATCTTTGCCGAATGTGGCAGGTATTTTGGTCTGCTCCTGCGGCACGGTATACTTTGCTTCATAGTCGTAAAAATCGTTGGCAGGCATTATTTCGCCGACGGTGGAAACGGTGAGCTTATCGTTGCCCATAACGGCGCATTCGCACTCTACGCCGTCTATACCCTGCTCAACGAGAACTTTGGTATCGTGCGAAAATGCGGTCTTAATGCCCTCGCGCAGCCCTTTTACATCGTATGCTTTTGAGATGCCGACAGACGAGCCGCACCTTGAGGGTTTTATGAACATGGGGAATTTCAGCTGCTGTGCTATCTCATCGCAGCGTTTGTCAAGTTTATCGAGGTCGCGCAGGCGCACGGGCAGCCATTTCGCCATTTTTATGCCGCCGCTTTCGAGTATTCTGTGCGCGAACTCTTTATCCATACAGCATGCTGATGAGAGCATATCGCAGCCGACGTAGGGTATCTGAGACATCTGGAAGAGCCCTTGTATTGAGCCGTCTTCGCCGTTTTTGCCGTGCAGGGCAGGGAAGATACAGTCTACTTTCAGTCTGCTTACCTCGCCGTCGGGCATGGTCTCGATGAAGCCTCGATCTAGGGGATCGGGGCTGAGAATGCAGGGCACGTTGTCACTGTGCTCTACCCACTTGCCGTTTTTTATTTCCTCGACGCTGCCGATATAGTGCAGCCAGCGCCCTTTTTTGGTGATGCCCACCATAATTACTTCGTACTTGTCGCGAGGAATGTTGTTTATGATATACGATGCGGAAATGAGCGAAATATCGTGCTCGTTTGATCTTCCGCCGAATATCACTGCGACTCTTTTCTTTGCCATTTCAATGCCTCCGGTTTCTTTGTATATATTTATGAATGAGTGTTGCAGCAGAATTAGATGAATGGGAAGAAGCCTCGCAGAGGGTTCTTCTGCACTTGAACGACTGCAAAGCAGGCGGTCAAGTGTGGTGAATAGTGAATAATGAATAATGAAGAGTTTAGAGTTAAGGTGCGGCTCACGCAGTGTCTTGTCGGCTTAAGCCTCCAAGCCAGCAATGCACACGTTGATACTTCGTATCAAGTGCAAATTATTTCGGCGACATTATGGGGTCGCCGATTTCAGAATATGCTCGATGGCTCGCATATTCTGAAACCATAATTCTTTTGCACAGTGCGTTTAATATCAAAGCTGTAATCCCTGTCAAGATACCAAAATTTTTATGTACCAACGCAGATAGTATGTGAATTAGATGTTTTTTCACCCACCCACAAACCTCTCCGACAGAGAGTAGCTGGCAGAATATTCTTCCAGCAGCGTGGGGGTAGACTGAGGTTTTTGGGGGGGAATATATAGTTGTGGTTGATATGAAAATATATTTTTCCGCAGTACGTTGCAAGTCTAATTCCCGCACTACTGACCTCTTTTGCCTTGCAAACGAAACCGATGCGTATTTATCTCTTTAGCCTCCTCCACAAAGCAACGAAGTTCCGAGTGAAGAGGTCGCGAAATACCACCAAGGCTCAGCGCGTGTTCGAGGGTGTGGATAAGGAAGAGGAAGCTCGAGGGGGAAACCTTAGGGTAGGGGGTAAAACGCGCGCCCTGCCGGTCTTATTTACCCCCTATAATCCCTGTGGTTTCCCCCTCGATTAGGAGCGCACAAAAACATTAGCACACTCAAAATGAAAAGAAAACCAAAATAAAGTTGGGGCGGTGAACGCGCTCCTGCGCTGCGCGTAAGCGCAAAATATAAAAGTAATACAATGTATAGTTGTTTTTATATTTATATTCCATAAGTTTACATAATTATAATTAGTATACCACAATGCCGCCCGAATGTCAACTGCGGACGGGGGAAAGACCAAGGCATATTCATAAAAGTAAATATCATACATATATAAAGGCTAAAAGGCGGTGCGCTATCGGCATATTATACAATAATTGCGTAAAAGGCGGCGAAAATGCTTGACTTATTTAGTTTACTGTAGTAAAATATATTTAACGGACGAAATTGATTAAAACTTTTATTATTTTTGGAGGTAATAAGTATGAGCAAATTCTGTGCAAACTGCGGCGCGCAGCTTGACGACAAGGCTATGTTCTGCAAAGAGTGCGGAGCTAAACAGCCCGAAACTGCTGCACCTGCTGAAACTTCTGCACCGCAGACACCTGCTTCACCGACTGCGCCCGTTTCAGACGGTTCGCCGATAGGGGCTATGGGTGAAAAGCTGGCGGCTATGTCTCCCGAGCAGAAGAAAAAGATAGGCATTATATCTGCCATTGCTGCGGCGGCTGTGATACTGGTGATAGTTGTGGTTTCTGTAATAGTATCTTTGACAAAGTATCAGAAGATAGACTGCAAAGACCTGGTTTATGTATCTTACAGCGGCATTGACGGCAAGGCGACTGCTAATGTTTTTCTTGCGACGCCCGACAACATCATGTCTAAAGACCAGTCGTTTGAAAGTAAGTTCAGAGAATCAAAATACTATGATGATTATGATTACGAGGGATTTGCAAATTCGCTGGCTTCAAAGTGGCTGCTTGACGATGACGACAAGGACTTCAAAGATGCATGGACTAAGTTCGATTCCAAGAGCGATATAAGAAAGGCACAGTCGAAGCTTATCGATGTTGTTGAATTAAAGGTAGACGAGGATAAGCTCAAGAACCTTAAAAACGGCGACACGATAAACATCAAGGTAAAATACAAGGAAGACAAGCTGAAAGACAAGAACATAAAGCTTGAAAACACCGAGTTTACCATAACTGTAGAGGGTCTTAAAGAAGCTGAAGTGCTCGATCCGCTTTCTAAAGTTACGGTAACGTTCGAGGGCGCTGACGGCAGGGGCGAAATGAAGATAAACACTGATGCGCTTTCTGAGTATGAGAAGAACTGGTTCTACATAACAAGCGATGATAGCTATAGCAATGACCTTTCTAACGGTGACACTGTTACTGTAGAAGCTGAATGCTATATGTATCTTGAAGACGGATATTTCACTTACGAGGATAAATACTACACCTATGACGAAAACGCTATGAGCAAGGACTTCACTGTTGAGGGACTTAAAGAGTTGGAGACTATTGACCCGTTTGAGGGAGTAGAGATAACTTATTCGGGCGTTGCGCCTGACCTTGACGTTTCGGTAAATACCGACAACTGCTCGGAGATCATAAGAAATTACATATACTTTGATATAGACGACAGATACGGTCTTGGCATTGGCGACACCTTTACTGTTACTGCGACTGTTGATTACTGGAGCGAAGATGAATTTGCAAACAAGGGATACAAGCTGGCAAGCGAAGAAGTTACCAAAGAATTTACCATTGAAGATACTGCGCCTCACTACATAAACGACCTGAGCGAAGTTACGAAAATTGACTGCAATACGCTGTATGAAAGCCTGATAGAGAAGATAAACGACAGCGAGGACAGCGCGTATCTTGCAGGTTCAAGGGCGTTTGATTACAGCGTTGACGGCAAGATAGCAAAGATAAAGTCTATAGCCCCCGGCGAGACATATCTTGCAGCGCCGAAAGATGCTGCTAACAGCTCTAACAAGTTGTATCAGTTCTTGGTGGTTGAAACAAGCTGCACTATTGACGGCGCAAGCAAGGACATAACGTTCTATATTCTTGATGAAGCTGATTCCGCGTATGTAGAGGACGGAGAGCTTAAATATGACGATTACTTCACTAATTACTATGTATCGCAGAACAAGCAGGAGCTTATTGACGAGTATGTAAACAGCGACAGCAACAAGGCTGATGGCAAAGTTATAACCAGCCTGAATGTTGGCGGCACAGCTACCGAAACGCCTGTTGAAAGCAAGCCTGATGACAGTTCATCAAAGGCTGACGACAGCTCATCAAAGGCTGATGACAGTTCTTCTAAAGCCGATGATAGTTCATCTAAGACAGACGACAGTTCTTCACAAGCCGCGTAATACACGCGCGCATATATAAACAGCTACAAAACGGGAAAGCTCTCACATTTATATGTGGGGGCTTTTCTGTGTGCGATTTGTCAATTTTGAGCCTGTGGGAAACAATAATTTTATAGCAGGGTACGAAAATATGTGAAAGTTTCAAAACTTGCTTGACATGGCAATTTCAGTGGTATATAATTATATATATTTGATAAAATCGAATTGGAGGGGAATACGCTTTATGCTTAGTTTGAAGAATATAGTCAAAGACTACCCGATAGGCGATGAAGTTGTTCACGCGCTGAGAGATGTTAGCATAGATTTTCGCGAAAACGAATTTGTGGCGATACTGGGTCACTCGGGCTGCGGCAAGACAACGCTGCTGAACATTATTGGCGGTCTTGACAAATACACGAGCGGCGACCTTGTGATAAACGGAAAGTCTACAAAAGAATACAAGGACAGAGACTGGGACACATACCGCAATTATTCGATAGGTTTTGTATTTCAAAGCTATAATCTGATACCGCATCAGTCGGTGCTTTCAAACGTTGAACTTGCGCTTACGCTTTCGGGCGTTTCAAAGTCGCAGAGGCGGCAGAGGGCGATAGACGCGCTGAAAAAGGTAGGTCTTGGCGATCAGATAAACAAAAAGCCGAATCAGATGTCGGGCGGACAAATGCAGAGAGTTGCTATTGCGCGTGCGCTGGTCAACGACCCTGACATACTGCTGGCTGACGAGCCGACGGGCGCGCTGGACTCGGAAACGAGCGTGGCTATTATGGAGATACTCAAAGAGATATCGAAAGACAAGCTTATTATAATGGTAACGCACAACCCCGAGCTTGCGGAAAAGTATGCGACGAGGACGATAAGGCTGCTTGACGGCAAGATAACGAGCGATTCGCAGCCGTTTACTATAGACGAACAGCAGGCACTTAAAGAGGAAGAAGCGGCTAAGAATGCGCCAAAGCCGAAGAAGACTTCGATGTCGTTCTTTACGGCGATGTCTTTAAGCCTTAACAACCTTATGACAAAAAAGGGCAGGACGTTTCTGACGTCATTTGCGGGAAGCATAGGCATTATAGGTATAGCTTTGATACTTTCGCTGTCGCACGGTGTGCAGTCGTACATTGACAGGGTGCAGGAAGACACGCTTTCGAGCTATCCGCTGCAGATAGATGCGCAGACTATCGACTACACGGATATGTTCCAGACGGCGGCAGGTGAAGCGCCGGTTCAGCAGGAGCGCAAGGAAGACAGGATATACTCAAACGACATGATGTTCACGATGATGAACACGATGATGAGTCAAGTCATAACAAACAATTTGAAAGATTTCAAGACGTACTTAGAGAGTGATGAAAACGGATTTGACGAGCTTGTTACCGATATACAGTACAGGTACACAACGCCGATGAACATATACAATGCTGATACATCGAACGGTCTTGTAAAGGTGAACCCTACCACGCTTTTTGAAGATATGTATGCGGCGATGGGACTTTCTTTCAATATGGAAAGCAACGCGAGCTCGGTGTATTCTTCAACTATGTCGCAAATGGGTGTATGGACACAGATGCTCGATAATGACGAGCTGCTGGCTAATCAGTATGACGTTCTTGCAGGAAGAATGCCCGAGAATTACAACGAGGTAGTTTTCATTGTTGACGAGAACAACGGCGTTGCTGACACGGCTTTGTATGCGCTGGGCCTGAAAGATTTTTCAGAGATAGAGCAGATGCTCAAAGATGCGATGGCTGGAAAGCCTATTGAAAAGCAGGATATAGAGCAGGTATCATACAGCTTTGACGACATACTGGGGCTGGAATTCAAGCTTATGGTGAACAGCGATTACTTTGCCAAGGAAAACGGCAGGTGGGTAGATAAATCGAAAGACGATGCGTATGTTTTAAGCAAGCTGGGCGACTGCGAGACTATTAAAGTTGTTGGTATAATAAAGCCGAATGAAGAGGCTGTTGCGACATCGGCGGCAGGCGTTATAGGCTACCGCGGTGAGCTTATGGAGCGGCTTATTACAAAGGTAAACGAAAGCGAGATAGTTAAAGAACAGCAGGCTGACCCCGAGACAGACGTTTTCACCGGTATGAAGTTTGAGGGCGGCGAATTTACCGAAGAAATGCTGCAAGAATATCTGGAGACTTTGCCGGAAGATCAGCGCGCGCAGATAGAGCAATCTATTGAGCAGATGGAAGCCATGGGCATGACGCTTCAGCAGATAGTGGAAATGTCGGGAGAGCAATTCCAGACGAATGCGACTTACGACGGAAACCTATCTTTAATGGGTGTTGCGGATCTGAGCGAGCCTTCGAGCATATTAATTTACCCGAAAGATTTTGAATCGAAAGAGACTATAACAGACAAGATAAGCGGCTACAACGACAAGGTAGGCGAGGAAAACGAGATAGTTTACACCGACTACATCGGCTTGCTGATGAGCAGTGTTACGACGATAATAAATGCGATAAGCTACATTCTTATTGCGTTTGTGGCTATCTCGCTGATAGTTTCTTCGATAATGATAGGCATAATAACCTACATTTCGGTACTGGAGAGGACGAAAGAGATCGGCATACTGCGTGCGATAGGCGCATCAAAGAAAGACATCTCGCGCGTATTCAATGCTGAAACGCTTATTGTAGGCTTCGGCGCGGGCGCTATTGGCATAATAGTCACGGTGCTTTTGAACATTCCGATAAACATCATAATAAAGCACATTACCGACATTGGCGGACTTTCAAAACTGCCGTTCGTGGGCGGCGCAGCGCTTGTGATAATATCGATGCTGCTGACGCTTATTGCAGGGCTTATACCCTCTCGCTTTGCGGCGAAGAAAGACCCTGTTATTGCACTGCGGACAGAATAACAATACGCAAAAAATAAAAGCCATGGAAATTTCCGTGGCTTTTTTGTTGTAGTTGTGTATGTTATACAAATGTGTGGAGAGATCATCTCACGGCATCAAACTTGCTCAGAAGATACATACAGTATTGGTTCATGCTTATACCCTCTTGCTTGGCGTGCTCTGATAAGCTGTGATGCAGCGATTTAGGTATGCGCAGTTTGAACTGCCCCGAATAGCTGTCGTCTGACACAGGTTCAGGTATATTTGTATTGCTCTCAATAGCCGCTATAAGCCATTCTCTTTTGGCTTGTTCAGCGTTTTCAAACGCAGCCTGCAAAGTATCGGCGCAAGTCAGACAGCCGGGCAATTCGGGATAGGAGATAACATAGCCGCCCTCATCTGCATCGGGTATTATCTCAATTTTGTACGGAAGTTTTAAGTATTCTTCTAAAGTTTTCATGACATTTCCTCCTCGTTTTCTATGATTTCTTTGACCATGCGCACATAAACCTTTTTGATAGGCTCGTGCTTAGGAATAGTAATAGGGTTTCGCCCCGGCTTACGAAAAGTATAGTGGCTGCTGCCACCCGACGGGGCATACATTGTGTAACCGTAGCTTTCAAGAATTTTTTTAAGTTCGTTAAACCGCACATCTGATGACAGTGAGCAGATCTTATTCAATAGCTTATCCCATTTTGACATCTTTATCCCTCCATATATATTATACCACGGTGTCATATATGGTGTCAAGCGCTTTTTGTAATTTATTTTTGTGCCACAGTGACACAGTTCTGTTTATATGAATATTATGGGAAAATGAAAAAGCCATCGTAAAATTTCCGTGGCTTTTTATTTATTATTACTGCTGTTCCTGCTTGCGAGAAGCTGTGCTGTTATGCCTGTGAGCAGACCTGTGAACACCGAAAAGAACGTTAGCACGGCGAGGTAGGTAAATACATACGCAGAGCGGTAAAGCACCGCCGCGGCGCACAGCTGACCCACGCCGTGAAGCACTGCGCCCAGCACCCCTGCGAACCATACGTTTTGAAAGCGCGAGAGGCGCAGGAATACCGCCATTGCTATAAACGCCAGCAGACCGCCGCACAGAGAGTAAAATAACGACACCGCCTGCCCTGCGAACATACTGCCGAGCAATATTCTCACCGCTAAGACCGCGAGAGCATCAAGGGGCGAAAAGGTACAGAGCATATACAGCGTTATGACGTTGGAAAGCCCGAGTTTCAGCCCGGGGACGGCTATCGGCAGGGGTATTTGCGCTTCGACAGTGAAAATTATCAGCGCAAACGCGGACATAAGCGCAAGCACGCACAGCCTTTGTGTTTTGCTGTGAAAGCTAAACCTGCGCATCTACAGCACCCCCGTTCTCATCGCGAACGACTATCATCAGCCCGTGCGGCACGCAGATAACAGGCATCACGCCGTCGCCGATAAAGCCTGTTTTTACGCAGGTCTTGTCGGGGCAGTCGGCAGAAGTAACGCCTATTTTGCCGCTGTGGACTTCAACTGTATTAGAGCCGTCTTCGCATGAAATTTCTATGGTATACGGCTGCTCAACGGCGTTCAGGTCAATGGTATACAGCAGGTTGTCGTTTTGATAGATATATGCAATTTTATTGGTGTTTTTTCTGTTATATGAATAGTACGCCGCCGCGCCGCTAAGCAAAAGCATAAGCAGTGTTACGGCGGCGAGTATTATAAAACTTCGGTGTTTTTTCATGAGCCTGAATTAAAACGCGCTTGCCTGCGATACGGGCGCGAATATCTTCTCCGCCTGTGTATCTGTCAGGTCTATGCCGAAAAGCTCTTTATAGTAGTCTTTTGTTTCCTGCGTGATGTCTATATCTTCAAACAGCTCGGGGTAGGCGGTCTTAGCAAGCCACATCAGCGTTATCGGGGTGTCTATTCCTGCGGTGTAGGAGCGGTACATACCCAGCGGCATTTTGTATACCTGCTTGTTCTTTACCGCCGAAATGCCCGACCAGTCAAACGCGCCGACGGTGTTTTTATAGAGGTCATCGGGTTGGGCGGAGTTGAAGTTGGTTATAAATATCATTGAAGGATCCCATGCGTAGACCTGCTCAAGATCAACTGCTGTGGAATAGGCAGTTTCCATTTCCTCGCCGACGTTTACTGCGCCTATGGCATCAGCCCACCACTGACCGAAAAACAGCTTGCCAGAGGTGGTTATACTGCTCTCGCTGTACTGGAAGAGGAAGAAGACTCTTTCTTTTTCGCTGTCGGGGAGGTCTTTAACACGCTGCTGAACCATGTCGTAGATCTCGGCGCTGTACTGTTTGGTGATCTCGGCTTTGTCGTTTTCGGGGAATATCTCGCTGAGGAGGGCTATCCAGTTATCAAGCGTTTCAATGGCGTTATACTGCCATTTTGCTGCCGAAACTGCCACGCCGGGAATGTTTGCTTTATCAAGCTCCTCTTTTATGCCCTCGGTCTCGGCGCTGTAGAAAACAACATCGGGTTCGAGCTTTATTACTTCTTCGATGTTTATAGTTGTGCCGTCTATAAAGCCTGTTTCAGCGTTCAGAATTTCGGGGTAAAGCTCGCTGAGCAGGCTGTTCTGTGCGGCAGTCATGCTGGGCTGTGCAATACCGACCAGTTTGTCGGCGCTGTCAAAAAATACGGAAAGCACCGAGGGCAGGGGGTATATGTCGGCAACGACTATGCGCTCTATCTTCTTTGGCAGCGTTACAGTGTTGCCCGCGTGGTCGGTTATGGTGATGGTATCGGTGTCTTCGCTGCTCTGTGTGGGTTCACTGTTTTCATCTGTAGCTGCCAAAGATGATGTTGTGTCGGAAGTCGCGGCAGACTGGGAAGAGTCACTTGCTCCGCAGGCTGCTGCCGACAGGCAGAGCGCAACACAAAGCGCACCTGCCAGACCTTTTTTGATTTTTGTGATGATGTTTGTTTTCATAGTTTTCACTCCTGTTATATATTGAATGGTATTTTGGTGACGAGATCGGGGGCTTGGGTGCTGAACATTCTGCCCGAAAAGCCCTCGTGCGGAAGTGGGATAAATTTTGTACAGCTTTGTGCTATGGGCGCATAGAGCGGATCGGCAATTAGTACATCGTAATTTTGTGCGATATTTCGCAGGTTTTCTTCTCCGCGCGATAGTGTGCCGTTTCTTAGAAGTTCGCTGTCAAACTCGGTGGGTATTGCAGCATCTGCGCCGAGAACGCTGGCAAGGCTCTCGCTGGTAACGCCCTCGCCGATGAGAAGAATTTTCTTATCGGCGCGCGTGGTTTTTTCATATGCAATGCGGCTTTCGCCGTCTTTGAAACTTTGGCGAATGGAAGAAACAATTGCCTCGTTCAGACCTTTAACAGGTCTGCCGACGATGTAGGGAATACCGTATTCTCGCTGCATTATTTTTGCGGCTTTTAGACCGCCATATGAAACTACAAGATTTGCCCACGCGGCTGACGAGCACATTATGTTATGCAAACTGTCGCCCATTGCCCACACGCTTTGCACAGCTATGCCGCTTTCTTCAAGCATGGTGCGCATACTGCGGATCTGGGTGTAACAGTCCTCGCCCGAAAAATCAAGCGGAGTAGCGCCCAGAATGTTGACGGTGGGCTCTTTGGTTTTTTCACGCGGCTTCATGTGGTGGGTGAACCGCTCCGCGAGGGAGGCGTAAGCCAGTTCAACACCCGAAACATAGGTATTCATGCCGTTGGTGGCAAAGCCGAAAGTGGGCAGGGCTGTGCGGCGCTCTATCTCCTTTGCGACGGCGGTAAAATCGGTGCCCGTCATCATCGGAATGGGCGTGCCTGCAACGGCGATGAAGCTGGGCGAGAGCTGTTTGGCGGCATCGGCAACGTCGCTGATGAGCTTTTCGTCGTCGCCCATTATAGCCTCGTTTTCCGTAAGCCCAGAAATGAAAATGAAGCTGTCAAAGTCGTACCAGCGCGGCTCATCGTGGGTGGAATAGGTGGAGTTGCAGCCCGAGGCATCGTGCATGACGACCATGCCGCCTAGCTCGAAAAGCGCGCTGCACACGCCCGAGGAGTCGGAAGCATAGGTGGAAATCGATCTTGCTATCTGTTCAGCATACGCCATGGCAACTGCACCCCATTCCTTTTATTTGTATAAGTTTTCTCGTATCTTTTTCATGCTGCCATGAATCTGTTATCATGCCGCAGAGTTTTAATATGCCGCTGAAGCCGTACATTCCGCCGCCTTGCACTATGTTGACAAAATACGGCGATGATGCGAAGTATGCGGCTTTTTGACCTATTGACAAAGTTTTGCAGCTTCGGCAGCGGTCAAGCTCGCGCATTTTTACCTGCACGGTGGCGAAGACATCTAAATTCGGGTAGTTTTTCTGCAAAAATTCAAGGTCGCTCTTTTCGGCGGCTGAGAAGCTGTCGCAGTACAGCCTTGTGACGTTCACGCCGTGCGTAAGCAGAAGCCGCGCAAGAGAGAGGGGGCGAGGTGTTGCGGTATAGTCTATCTCAACGGGTGCGCCGCCTAGTGTCTGACGGACGGTTTCTATCGCTTTATCGCACTTTTCACGCTCTGCCCGGTAGTCTTTTTCGGGAAGACCCAAAAGTGTGCGCAGGGTATTCAGCGTGGTTGATATTTCATCATAGTCATAGCTCAGCGGCAGGTAGAGAGCTTTTTGACCGAGCCGTTTTTCAAGTGTCTCAGCGGCTGCTTTTGCGGACAGGTCGACATAAATATTCGCGAAAGCCTGCCCCATTGACTGGTAGCCCTCGTAGGTATCGAAGTCTTGAATTTGGGAGATGTGGGTGCCGCTTTCTTTGGCGATATCGAAAAGCTCGCAGGCTGTATCGATCTTCAGGTCGCTGCCGATGATGTTAAGTTTTTTGCTGCTTTTCTCGCAAGGCTTGATAAGGCTGTAGAGCTGCCGCCGCATGGTCTGGTCGGGGTTCAGACCGCTTTTGCGCATGATGGGATCCATGTAGCAGTCGGCAAAATCAATGTGCGGATAGCGTTTGCGCAGAATATCAAAGCAAAGCTGAATATCGCAGCCGACGAAGTGGTGTATGCAGCTGGTGTAGACCAGCACGGCGCGAGGGGTGTAGTCGAGGGTGTCTAAAATTTGCGAAACGCCGTCAGTTATCATGTCTTCCATTGTGCCCTCGTAGACGTCGTTTTCTTTTATTTCGATAGTTGAGAAGCGGTGGGAGAAGCCCATTTCGGCGGCGGTAAGAACAACACCGCGCAGGCAGCCCATAGCGCAGATGAAAATTTCGTGCGACTGGGGCAGCAAAAATCCTGTGTGGACTATGTTCCATGTACCGCGCGCGGCGCAGCTGTACTCTAAACCGCTTTTGAAAGGTGCAGGGTAGGCTGCTGCGGATATTTTCACGTGCGCGCCGCTGTCGTCTTGTTTTCCGCCTATTCGTATAAGCATGGGGAAACCTCCTTAAGTTTTCGCTGCTTACGCAGCAAGCCTGCGGAGCTGTTCAAAGCTCCACTTTATTTTTGTTGACTTTTCATTTTGAGTGTGCTAATGTTTTTGTGCAACTCTATGCGAGGGGAAAACCATAGGGATATAGGGAGTGTATATGCAAGGCAGGGCGCGCGCTACACTCCCTACCCTAAGGTTTTCCCCTCGCGCTCTCTTTTCCTTACCCACACCTACGACCACGCGCTGAGCCTTGGTGGTATTTCGCGACCTCTTCACTCGGAACTTCGTTGCTTTGTGGAGGAGGCTAAAGAGATAAATACGCATCAGTTTCGTTTGCAAGGCAAAAGAGGTCAGTAGTGCGGGAAATTGATTTACAACGTACTACGGTAATTTTTTCAAATATTACCCCACTACTCACCGCACATTCACACCCCAAAAACCACGTCCCACCGCTCGTGCGGCTGGAAGAATATTCTGCCAGCCATTTTTCTTTGGGACGGTATGTGGGTTGGGGATAAAAAACATCTAATACACATACTATTTGTGCTGGTACATAAAACTTTTAAAATTTGCGGCGTAAGCCGCACCTTATCTATTAACTATTCGTTATTCAATATTCACTATTCACTAATTCTGCTCCGCAGGCTTGCTGCGTAAGCAGCACTAAAAACCACATTCGGCGAGAAGATCATCAGCCAACGCGCGATAGCACTTTGCCATTTCGCTTTCGGGAAAGGCTGCGACAACGGTGCGGCAAAGCTCTTCGGCTTCGGTGACGGTATCGCTTCGCGGCAGGTCGCCGACAATTTTAGTGTCCGCTTTTTTACACATCTGCGCGACCTTATCATACTCGTTTTTTACATTTCGCCGATTAAGTATAACGCCGCCGAGCCGCGCATAGCCCCTGCCGCGGAAATTCTCTATCGCTGCGGCGATGTTCTCAGCTGCGTGCAGAGCCATGTTTTCACCCGATGTTACAATAAAAACCGCATCGGCATAGCCCGAGCGCATGGGCATTGAAAAGCCGCCGCACACTACATCGCCGAGGACATCGTAAAGCACTATATCGGGCGCAAACTTTTCATAGGCGCCTTTCTCCTCAAGCTTTTCAAGAGCCGCGATAATTCCTCTGCCTGCGCACCCCATGCCTGGGGTAGGGCCGCCTGCTTCGACGCATATCACGCCGCCCTCGCCGACAGCTGCCATTTGCTCGAGCGTAAAGTCGTTTTTATGCTCTCTCACCAGCCCGAGCACGGTTGGGATATCTTTTTCGCCGCGAAGAAGCATTGTTGAGTCGGCTTTGGGGTCGCAGCCTATCTGCATGACTTTCAGACCCTTTTGCGCCATTGCGACCGCGACATTTGAAACGGTGGTGGATTTGCCGATGCCGCCTTTTCCGTAAACTGCTATTTTAAGCATATGAAACACTCCATTATTCGTAATATTTTACTGCGCATAGGTAGCCTTTACCGAAACGCCGCCGAGAAGTGAGAGCTGCGAAACAAGCGCGGCAACTTCGCTGTCGGGGGCATCGAGACTTAAATTTATGATGTTGGTTTCTTCGCCGCCCTTGCGGTAGGGAAGACCCATTCTGCCTATTGTATAGCGGCTGTATTTATGCAGTATTTTGTTTACTTTTTCCGCTTGTGAGCGGTCTTTTACTATTATTGAAACTACGGCTATAGAGCTTGCAGTTTTCACGATTTCGCTGCCGTCGCTGAGTTCTATAGGAATTACGGTGCGGAAGGTGTTGCTTTTGGTCTCAGCCTCGGTTATCACCGCGCGGACGCCGAATGCCTTTGAGATAGCGCTTTCTGTAACTGTTTCAGCGGTATCGCCGAAAACGCTGCCGCCCTGCGAGAGTATCAAAGAGCGGTTGGCTCTGCCCAAGGCGTGCTCGGGGTAGTGGGTATTGAAAATGCAGATCATGCCGCTGTCAGCAAGTTTTGAAAGAATATCAAGCACTATAAGCTGGTTGCGAAAGTCAAGGTTGGATTCGGGCTCATCTAAAATAAGAATCTCGGGCTGACTTGCCAAGGCGCGTGCGATAAGGGTCATCTGAAGTTCGCCGCCGCTTATTTGCCTACAGCTTTTTTGAGAGAGGTGCGATATTTTAAGCTGCTGCAAAATTTCTTCTGTACATTTAATGTCCTCTTTACTCGGCTGAGAAAACGCGCCTATGCGGCTGTTTCTGCCGAGCAGTACCATATCGAACACGGTAGAATTGGGAGAAACACCTCTTGCCTGCGGAACATACGCAAGCTTTTGCCAAAGGCTGCGTGGCGGCATTTTGTCAATTCTTTCGCCGTCTATAAAGCTGCCGCCGCTGCGCCATTTGAGCATACCCATAATACAGCGAAGAAGCGTTGTTTTGCCTGCGCCGTTGGGCCCTAAAACTGCTACAAGATCGCCGTTAGAGGCTGAAAATTCAACGCCGGAAAAGAGCATTTTATCGCCATTTTTATCGTATGCAAAGCTGCCGTTTTTAACTTCAATAGTCATAGGCTCTCACCTCCGCTGCGGCGCATAAGCAGTATGAAAAACGGCGCGCCTATTATTGCGGTAAGCACAGAAATGGGAATTTGCGCGGCTGAAATGCTTCTTGCCAGAGTATCTACAACGACCATAAACGCTGCGCCTATACATATTGAGGCAGGCAGGATATTGCGGTGGTCGCTGCCGAAAGCCATGCGGCAGATGTGGGGGATAAGCAGCCCTACCCAGCCGACCTGACCGCACATTGAAACGCACGATGCGGTAACGGCTGTGGCGCACACTATGGTGACTACCCTCAAAAGGCGTATGTTCGCGCCGAGCGAAACTGCTTCGTCCTGCGAGAGGGGGAGGATATTGAGCTTCCAGCGAAGTGCGAAAAGCACTGCGATACCTATTATAATAACGGGTGCGCCGAGGGCAAGCGATTTATAGCCTGCGCCCGAGAGGCTGCCCATGAGCCAGTAGGTTATGGCAGGCAGCTGTGTTTCGGTATCGGCGACGAATTTTACGAGCGACACCAGCGCGGAGAAGAGCGAACCTATCATAATTCCCGCGAGGACGACGGAATTAAGACCGCTTCTGCCGCCTTTGCCGCACGCCGCCAGCCAAGTCAGCACAACTGCGAGTATGCCGCCTGCAAACGCTGTGAGCTGAATGCCTATCATGCCAAATCCTAAAAGCATTGCTACTGCCGCGCCGAATGAAGTACCCGAAGCTACTCCCAATGTATCAGGCGTGGCGAGCGGATTTGAAAACAAACTTTGAAACGCTGTTCCTGCGACCGAGAGCCCAGCGCCGCAAAGAAGTGCGAGCAGAATTCTCGGCAGGCGTATGTTCCAGACCACCAAAGCCGCGCCTTTAAGCTCTTTGCCCAAAATGCCATCGCGCAGAGCGGAAATTATCTCGCCGGGGGAGTAGCTTATTCTGCCTATGCAAAGTGCGGCTATCGATATTATCACGGGAAGTATTATCAGCAACAATGCGGCTAAAACACCTATTTTTCGCCTGCTTTTACTCATCGGTACGCGCCCCGTTTTTTGATGTTACGTTTGAATACGCAGCCTTTGCCGATACGCCGTCAAGTCTGCCTATTTTGCCCGAAAGCGCGCTTATCACGCTTTGCGGCGCGTTTACGGCAACGCTGATTATATTTATACCCAGCTCGTGGTAGGGTATGCCCATTCTGCCTATCATATAACTGCTGTACTCGTGCAAAATGGCGTTCAAAGCCTCTACGCTGTCACTTTTTTCAACTATTATGCCTATAATGGCAACTCTGTTTTCTATGCTTTCCATGATATTTCCTTTCAAAAAAATACAAAATTTAAGACCGCCCTCACCCACAAGGGGCAAAGGCAGTCTTTGTGTACCGGCTGAACCGCAAGCGGTTAATTACGGTTAGTCGCAAATATTAACTGTTTGCCGCTTTCACCTCAATAAAAATTTCGGTGTCAGGTGCATTAGCATATATATTGTAACATACTGCGGCGCGGTTGTCAAGTATTTCTTACAAGAAAATTTTAATCTTGACAAGCGGAGAAAAAAGTGTCATAATATAAAGTGTAAAAGTTTGAAAGCGTTAAATCTTTAAATACATAAAATACAAAAAAATAAAGGAGAAATTTTTATGCCCATTACCGAGATACTTGAACGCAACGCGGCGAAGTTCGGCGGTGACATCGCGCTGGTGGAGGTAAACCCCGAGATACAGGAGAAAAGGCGCGTAACATGGCGCGAATATGAGCTTATTGAGCCGGGCGAGTTTTGCCACTACCGCCGCGAGATAACGTGGGGCGTATTCAACGAAAAGGCGAACCGCTTTGCGAACCTGCTTTTGAGCCGCGGTATTAAAAAGGGCGACAAGGTAGGCATTTTGCTTATGAACTGCCTTGAATGGCTGCCCATTTACTTTGGCGTACTGAAAACGGGTGCGCTTGCGGTGCCGCTGAATTTCAGGTACACGAGCGACGAGATAAAATATTGCCTTGATCTGGCGCAATGCGATGTGCTGGTGTTTGGGCCTGCGTTTATAGGCAGGGTAGAGGAGATAGCTGACGACATTATAAAGAACCGCCTGCTGTTTTATGTTGGCGGGGGTGTTGACAGCGCGTGCCCCTCTTTTGCGGAGGATTACGACCAGCTGGTGGCGAACTGCTCGAGTATTTCGCCCGACATAAAGCTGACTGATGATGACTTTGCTGCGATATATTTTTCATCGGGCACGACGGGCTTTCCGAAGGCAATTCTGCACAAGCACAGAAGTCTGATGCAGTCGTGCGAGGTGGAGCAGAATCACCATGGGCAGACGAAAGACGATGTTTTTCTGTGCATACCGCCGCTTTACCACACGGGCGCAAAGATGCACTGGTTCGGCTCGTTCCTTGTTGGGGCGAAGTCGGTTTTGCTGCGCGGTGTTAAACCCGAGATGATAATTGAGACCGTATCGAAAGAAAAATGCACGATAGTCTGGCTTTTAGTGCCGTGGGCGCAGGATATTCTGGACGCCATTGACAGGGGTGACATAGATCTTAGCAAATACGAGCTTTCACAGTGGAGGCTCATGCACATAGGCGCGCAGCCTGTTCCGCCGAGCCTTATAACGCGCTGGTTGGCGAAGTTTCCGCATCATCAGTACGACACGAACTACGGTTTGAGCGAGTCGATAGGCCCGGGCTGCGTACATCTGGGCGTTGAGAACGTACATAAAGTAGGCGCGATAGGCAAGGCAGGCTACGGCTGGCAGACGAAGATAATTGACGAAAACGGCAACACGGTTGAGCGCGGAAAAGTGGGCGAGCTGTGCGTTAAAGGCCCCGGCGTGATGGAGTGTTACTTCAACGATGAAAAGGCGACCGGCGAGGTGCTGAAAGACGGCTGGCTGCTAACGGGCGACATGGCGCAGGAGGACGAGGACGGGTTTATTTTCCTTGTTGACCGCAAAAAGGACGTTATTATTTCGGGCGGCGAGAACCTTTACCCCGTGCAGATAGAAGATTTTATACGCCGCAGCGACAAGGTGAAAGACGTTGCTGTTATAGGCTTGCCCGACAAGCGTTTGGGCGAGATCGCTGCCGCGATAGTTGAGATAAAGCCGGGCTGTGAATGCACCGAGGAGGAAATGGAGAAATTCTGCAACGGTTTGCCGCGTTACAAGAGGCCGCACAAGTTCATTTTTGCGGCTATTCCGCGCAACGCCACAGGCAAGATAGAAAAGCCGAAACTGCGCGAGATATACTGCGGAGAGAGCCTTGTTGCCTCGCAGAACAAAGGATAAGTGTACAAAAAATACCCCTGCTTACGATGACGTGGGCAGGGGATATTATTCGGCGTGGGTTGACAAGTATCGACGGGATGTGGTATAATATTTACAGCACCGGAACTGGACTTAACGGAGCGGTTGTTTCCCTCTTACCCTCAGTCTGAGGAAGAAAGGGGGCTATGTGTATGGATATTGCTACGGCAGTATTGCTTATAATAATCCTCGCGTTGATAAACGAGATTATTAAGAACATACATAAAAAATAACCGCAGCCGACCAAAGCATTGCGGTTATTTCTAATCGTGAAAGCTAGGGAAGCAACCGCTTAGTCTAAGCCGGTGCTCCTTTTTCTATTTATATTATACACCATGAAAAACTATTTGTCAAGACTTTTTTGCAGATCCTATCTACCGTGCGACCACCCCTTGCGTTTTTGCAGAAATTTTGTTATACTTATAATAAAGAAATTCGCAGAAACGGAGAGATACAAATGAATACCGAAAAAGAAAAAATGCTGGCAGGCAAGATATACGATCCCTCGGACAGCGAACTTGCACGGCTGCGCGAAAAGGCTCACACGCTGTGCACAAGCTACAATGCCCTGCCCGAGACCGATCGGCGCCGCGGCGAGATAATAAAAGAGCTGGGCATAAATGACGATGTTTACCTGCAAGGGCCGATACAGTTCGACTACGGCTGCTTTACCAAAGTGGGTAAAAATGTGTACGCAAACTTCAACTTCACCTGCGTTGACTGCTGCCCAGTCACCATTGGCGACAACGTGTTTTTCGGGCCTAATGTTTCGATCCTCACGCCGGTGCACCCACTGCGCTGGCAGGACAGAAATCAGTACAAAAAATTGGACGGAACATTTACAGACAAGGAGTACGCCAGACCCGTAACTATCGGCAGCAACTGCTGGATAGCCGGCAACGTTACCATTTGCGGCGGCGTGACGATAGGCGAGGGCTGCGTTATTGGCGCAGGCAGTGTTGTGACAAGGGATATTCCGCCGAACACTTTTGCGGTGGGCGTGCCATGCCGTGCTGTTCGCGAGATAACAGAGGAAGATTCTCTTGAAAACCACCCCGAGCTGTTTTAACGATTCGAGGCGAATAACATGAAAAAGATAACAGCAACAATAGCGGCTTTTACGATGGCGTTTGCGCTATGCTCGTGCGGCAGGAGTGCGGACAGTGAAGCAGCCGAAGCTCTGCCTAGCGAAGTTACCACGGCGGCAACTGCGGCAGATACAGCGGCTGTGACCACTGCGCCTCAGAGCGAGCCGACCACCACGACCACCCCAGAAAGCGAAACGACCACTCCTGAGAACACCACCACGGCAGATGTAATGACGACGACGACAGTTTCGGAGGTAGTGACCACAACTGCTGAACCTACTACGACCGAGGCTGCGAGCACAACGGCGAAGACAACAACAAAGGCTGAGACTACCACCAAGGCACAAACGACCACTACTGCCAAGAAAACGACCACGACCAATAAGAAAGACGACAGCCAATACAAGATCACCGGCATACTTGCAAGCTATGACAGATTTCGCAGAAACTGTCCTACAAAGGATGACTTGATCGCTATTCAAGATGATATTATTCAATATGCATATGATAAGTATAATGGCAAAAGCGGAAAGCTTGAGTTTAATTCCGATGGTCCGGATGTAGAGGCACTAAAGTATTTTGGTGTTGAACCGACCAGGTCTCTTGAAACACTAAATGTGCCGGATGCATTATCTTTGACAACAAACAACAATCTTGGCTTTGAATATGCTCATTATAATGCATATATTGCTAGTTCGTGTTTATGGAGTGAGAGCTGGGGTGAAAGCGAAGAGGAATTGTATTGGTGGGCACGTGCATATCGCTCGTATTGCTATGGAGTTGTAGATTATGGCTTGTATGGTTTGTTGTGCGATAGCGATTCATTTCCTGAAATAGAATTTAGCATATATGTGTTAATATCTGACTACGATTATTCTATATGGTTTGTCAACAACTAACGATCGAACAATATATAACCCAATAGCGGCTTTTGCAATGGCGTTTGCGCTATGCTCATGCGGCAGGAGCGCGGACAGTAAAAC